>JACOUI010000342.1 GCA_016177915.1 Planctomycetia bacterium | reverse complement strand
CCGCCGCAGGGCCGCTCCGGCCGGCCCGGCTTTGCCGACGTCATCGACCAGATCGCACAATTCTGGAAGAACAACCAGGACAAGATCCGCGAGCAGGCGGAGTCCGTCACGCAGTACCTGCAATCCGACGGCGAAGCCCGCGAGCGGAAGAAGCTGTCGATCGACGTGCTGCTGGGCGCCGCGCGGGGACTGGAGCGGGCCTTCGATTCGCGGCACGGCGGCTTCGGCGGCGCGCCGAAATTCCCGCACCCGATGGACGTGCGCGTCCTCCTGCGCGTCTGGCGTCGCAAGAAGGACGAGCATCTCCTGGAGATGGTCCACCTCACGCTGCGCAAGATGATGCAGGGCGGCATCTACGATCACTTGGGGGGCGGCTTTCATCGATACGCCGTCGACGAGCGCTGGCTCGTGCCCCACTTCGAGAAAATGCTCTACGACAACGCCATGCTCGCGGCCTGCTACCTGGAGGCGTTCCAGGCCACGCGGGCTGGCGACTACGCGCGGGTCGTCCGCGAGACGTGCGACTACGTCCTCCGCGAGATGACCCACGCCGAGGGGGATTTTTTCAGCACCCAGGACGCCGACAGCGAGGGCGAAGAAGGGAAGTTCTACGTCTGGACGCCGGCCGAGGTCGAGAAATTGGTCGGAACGGACGCGGCCAAGGCGTTTTGCTACGTCTACGACGTCAGCCCGGAGGGAAACTTCGAGGGCAAGAGCATCCTGAACCTGTCCAAGACGCTCGCGCAGTGCGGGGCGATCCTGAAGCGTGACCCGGCCGAGCTGGAAGCGGAACTTTCGGCCGGGCGAAAGAGACTCTTCGAGGCCCGTGGGAAGCGCGTGCCGCCGGGGCTCGACGACAAGGTGATCGTGAGCTGGAACGGCCTGATGATCGACGCGCTCGCCCAGGCGGGCGCCGTGCTCGACGAGCCGCGCTACGTGCGGGCCGCGACCGCCGCCGCCGATTTCATCCTGCAAAAAATGCGCCGGCCCGACGGGCGGCTCCTGCACAGTTGGCGCACCGGCCAGGCCAAGCACGACGCCTATCTCGATGATTACGCCTGCCTGGCCCATGCGCTCGTCTCCGTCTACGAAGCCGGGCACGACGAGCGGTTCATCGACGCTGCCGTGGCGCTCGCCGAGACGATGCTGGCCCACTTCGCCGACGCCAAGCAGGGCGACTTTTTCTACACCGCCGACGACCACGAGCAGCTCATCGCCCGGCAAAAGGACGTGCAGGACAATCCCGTCCCCAGCGGCAACGCGATGGCCGCGACGGCGCTCTTGCGGCTCGGGAAGCTCTGCGGGCGGAGCGATTTTCTGGACGCCGCCCGAGCGACGCTGGAAACCTACGCGGCGGTGATGGAGCGCATGCCCACCGCGACGGGGCAGATGCTGTTGGCGCTGGACATGGAATTGGGACCGTCGCTGGAGATCGTCATCCTCGGCGACCCGACTGCGCCCGACACGCGTGCTGTTCTCCGCGGCCTGCACGGGCGCTACATTCCGAACAAGCTCGTGGCTGTGCGCCGACCGGGCCAGGCTTCGTCATCGAAGGCGCTTGCGGGACTCTTCGCCGGCAAAGCGGCCCAGGGCCACCTTCCCGCGGCCTACATCTGCCGCGATTTCACCTGCCAGGCGCCGGTGGAGGGGCGGGAGGCGATCCTCAATGCCTGGGCGCAGTTGGAGTGAATGCCTCAAGGCGAAGGAAGCCGGCTGAAGCCGGCTAAGAAAGAGAGAAAAATCAATTTGGTTTTTGGCCATCCGGCGACCACCGCCTGAAGGCGGTGGCAAACAGGATGCCGGCTAAAAGCCGGCAGAAAGGAAGCCGATCACCGCATTGATTGATTCTCCGCCGGCTTGAGCCGGCGTCTCGCCTGCCACCAGCTTTGGCGCTTTAGCTGGTGGACGCCGGGGCGATCTACCCCTTATTCTTTCTGCAGCCGGCTTCAGCCGGCTTTTTGATTCTCTAACCCGCCGCGACAAGTGGTTCTGGCCATCGTGAATGTCTCATTGATGATCACCTGCCTCGCCGATACCCTCCGCCCGCAGGCCGGGCAGGCGACGGTCGCGATCCTCCGCAAGCTGGGGCATGAGGTCGTCTTTCACCGCGATCAGACCTGCTGCGGCCAGCCGATGTTCAACAGCGGCCTGGCCGACCTCGCGCGGCAGCAGGCGCGGCACACCATCCGCGTTTTTTCGCACGACGATCTGCCCGTCGTCACGCCCTCCGGCTCGTGCGCCGCCATGGTGAAGGTCGAGTATCCGCAGCTCCTCGAGCAGGATACGGAATGGGCGCCGCGGGCCGCTGAGCTGGCCGGCCGGACCTACGAACTGTCGGACTTTCTCGTCAACTACCTGGGCGTGGTCGACGTGGGGGCCAAGTATCAGGGCAAGGTCGCGCACCATTTCGCATGTCACCTGCGGGCGCTCAATCAATCCGGCGAGGTCGAGAAGCTGATCGAGCACGTGCAGGGGGCGACGTGCGTCCCGCTGACCCGGCAGGACCAGTGCTGCGGCTTCGGCGGCTCGTTTGCCGTCCGCTACCCGCAAATCTCCGGCGCGATGGTCCAGGACAAGGCCAAGTGCATTTTGGAATCGGGCGCGGACGCGGTCGTCTCGACCGACACGGGCTGCCTGATGAACATCGGCGGCTGCCTGCACCGCCGCGGGGCGAAGGTGGAGGTGCTGCATTTGGCGGAGCTGCTCGTAAGGGACTGAGCGCGTGACAGGAGCGGTGTGCGGGCCTAGACTGCTGTGGTGCGTGACGGAGATGCTCTGACACGAAGTGGGAGATTTGCGCATGAACAGCTTGGATCACAATAAGCCGCGGGCAGTCGGGTTCGCAATTGCGTTAGTTCTCGCGGCCCTGGCTTCGATCGCCGCCGTCGCCCGCGCCGACGAAACGAAGCCCAAGAAGTGGCTCCCCTCCAAGGCCTACATCATCCCCAAGGAAACCGCGCCCGAGGGCGAGGGCTACTTCGCCATCGTCTGCGGGCAGAACGGCCGGCTCTACATCGGCACGCACGCCAACGCCGTGAACTCGTTCCTCGTCGAGTTCGATCCAAAGGCCGAGGCGATGAAGACCGTCGTCGACGCGCACAAGGCGATCGGCGTCGAATGCCAGGGGTTTGCCGCACAGTCGAAAATCCACACCCTGAACAACGTCGGCGCCAGCGGCAAGATCTATTTCGCCACCAAGCAAGGCTACCCGATGAAAAGCGAGAGCCGCCTCGTCTATCCCGGCGGCTACCCGATGGCCTATGACCCCAAGACCGAGAAGACCGAGGTCTGGCCGATCCCCGTCCCGCACCAGGGGATCATCAGCATCACGCCGGACGAGTCGCGGGGCGTGGCCTACATCTCCACCTGCTCCGACGAGCGGCCGACCGAAAGCTCGCACTTCCTGGTGCTCGACCTCGCGACCGGCAAGTACAAGGACCTGATCGACACGCGGCACATGTACGCCTTCATCGTGGTCGACTACCTCGGCAGGGCCTACCACCCCATCCTGGGCGGCGACATCGCCCGCTACGACCCCCGCGCAGGCAAGCTGGAGCGGCTCAAGCAGACGATCGACGGCGGCTCGCCCTCGCCGGAGTCGCACCTGGCCGACCCGGAGAGCCATCCCATCAACTGGGACATTTCGCCCGACGGCAAGACGCTCTACGCCGTACCCATGAGCGACAACCACCTCTACGCCTACGACCTTTCGGCCGAGGGCGACACGCTGAAGGGCAAGTGCCTCGGCACTTTGCTTCCCGGCGCCAAGGGCACCGACTGCCGGTCGATGTGCACGGGTCCCAAGGGCGACGTGTGGGTGGCGGTCACGGAAGCCGCGCCGCCGGGCAACCTCTGCCATCTTGTCACCTACAAGCCCGGTGATCAGGCCCCGCGCGACCTCGGTCCCGTTTCCATCACCAACCCCGACTACACGGTGTTCAAGGACAAGGACGGCAAGGACCTGCCGTTCCATCATGGCCTCGCCAAGATGGAGGACGGGACGACGACCACGAAATACGTGATCCTGGGCGTGTGCGAGGGGCAGGACGGCTCCGTCTACATTCTTGCCCTGGCGCCGTACACGCTCTTGCGGGTCAGCCCAACGGCGCTCTCAAGGTAGACTCGCCGATCATGGCCGAGCCGACGATCACGAGCGTCCACAATCCGCGCGTGAAGCGCGCGATCGCGCTCCGCGACGGCCGGCAGCGCCGCAAGCAAGGGCTGTTTCTGATCGATGGCGTGCGCGAGATCGCCCGCGCTCTGGAGGGCGGCGTGGAGTTTGCCGAGGCGTTTTGCTGCGACGAGCTGTGCGTCGACGATGCCGCGCGGGCCCTTGTGCGGCGAATCGAGCGGCGGCTGCGGCCCGTGCCGGTCGTCCCGGCCGTGATGGAGAAGTTGGCCTACGGCGAGCGCTGCGAAGGAATCGTCGCCGTCGCCAAGTCGCCGCAACGCACGCTCGATCAGCTCCCCGTCGGCGCCGATTCGATCGTGGCCGTCGTGGCGGGAGTCGAAAAGCCGGGGAACGTGGGCGCGATCCTGCGGAGCGCGGATGGGGCGGGGATCTCGGCCGTGATCGCCGCCGGAGCGGGGACCGACCTCTACAACCCCAACACGATTCGCGCCAGCCTGGGAGCGATCTTCACGCTGCCCGTTTGCGCGGCCGGCGAGGAGGAGACACGCGACTGGCTGCGCGCCAAGGGGTTTCGCGCTCTGGCGGCCCGAGTCGAAGGGGGCATCGACTATCGCCACGCCGACTACCGCCGTCCGCTGGCGATTGTGCTGGGCAGCGAGGCGGCGGGGCTTTCAGCACTGTGGTCCGCTGGAGTCCCGCCTTTGGGCGGCGCGAACGAGGACGTGACGTGCGTGACGCTGCCCATGCGCGGCCGGGGCGACAGCCTCAACGTCTCGGCCGCGGCGGCCGTGCTCTTCTACGAAGCGACGCGATCGCTGGAATCCCGGCTTTAGCCGGTTTTCCGTTCGCACCGATGCGATGGATCGGGTCCCGCTGATCCGATTCATCGCGTCCGCCGATGCGTCGCTCAGGCCGCTCATGCGGAGCTCGTTACGCGGCCAGGCGCCTTGCGAGCGGCCGAAAAATAACTTCCCGAATCGTCGCCTTTCGCGGAGCGAAAGACGACACTTATTCTTCGTTCGACCCTTATGTCGCGTAATTGCGTGTTGGTTTCTTGATTCTGGTCCGGCCAAACAGACGCGCGGCGTTTCATGGAATTGCCTCTCAAGTGGTCTCACGGCTTCAACTGCCGGTCCAGAAACTCATACGCTTCCCGCCGCTGCTCCTCCGGAAAATCGTGCTGGGCGTCGGGATATGCGGCCTTCAGCTTGTCGGCCGCGCCGTAGAGCGCGTAGACCTTGCCCGCCTCGGCCACGACCTTCCGCACCCCCTCCACCTCGAAATTGCTGTCGCGCAGCGGGGCGTTGATGTAAAACGCCCGCGGAGCGAGAGCAGCCACCAGCTCGTAAAAATCAAAAGGGACCTTGTCCGGGCTGTTGCCGTAGAGGTCGCGAATCCGCGGCATGTAGCGGTCGCTCGTCCAGCCGGCCAGGTTGCCGGCGTAGTAATGACGAAAGGCGTTGAAGCCGCAGCTAGAAACCATCGCCTTGATGCGCTGGTCGAACACGGCCGTGAAAACCGTGTTGTGGCCCCCGAGCGAATGCCCGATGCAGCCGATCCGGTCGGGATCGACCTCGGGAAGCGTGTCTAGCACGTCCACCGCCCGCATGTTGTTCCAGATGGCCCGCATCGTGCCGCTGGCGAACGGCGTCGGCTGGGCTTTGAAGTCGATCGCGTAATCGCCGAACGAGGGATAATCGGGCACGATGCAGACGTAGCCGCGCGATGCCAGCTCATGCGCGTAGTGCAGGTTTTTGAGGCCGCCCAGGCCCGCCGGCTCGCCCTTGCCGATGGCCGTCGTCTGGTGCAGGCAGAGCATGGCCGGCGCGCGGCCTTGGAGATTCTTGGGAATCAGCAAATACGCGGGCACGCGGTTGCCGACGGCCACTTTCGGCGACATCGCCGCGAACGTAATCTTTTGTCGCACATAGTCCGGCGTATCCTCCTCCAACTCGACCTTCACGTCGAGCGGCACGCGCAGGTCCGTCGTGGGCAGGTCGCCCATCGCGCGCTCGGCGTGCTCGAGGATGTGCCGTCGGCGGATCCCCCAGTCGAGCGGCGTCTTGACGGGGTGCTCCTGGCCCGCGTCGTCCTGGTACACAAGCAGCCGCGAATGGTCGGTGTACGTGCCTGGGTGTTTCGCGGGTCCGGAGTGAAACTCGTTCTTGTCTTGCAGGTTTTCGAGAAGGTACAGCCCGCTCCGGCCGGGGCAGATTAGATCGAGGTCGCCGTCGGCATCGAGGTCGGCGATCTTGGGATCGAGGCCAAAGCCCACCTTGCCGACGTGAATCGTGCGGCGGAGGAACGTGCGCGACTCGGGAAGCCACGTGTAGGCGGCGACGACCAAGGGGTCGTACTCGCCGATGTCGCGGCCTTCGTGCCCCATGAACCGCCGGCCGGCGACGATTTCGAGCCTGCCGTCGCCGTCGAGGTCGCCCGTCAAGAGCGAGTGATATTGCGAGACCGACGTGTCGATCGCGTGCCGCTCCCAGGTCTCCCTAGCGCGGTTTTCACCGTGCCGGTCGGTGTGGTGCTCTAGCCAATACAGGCCGACGTTGTGCCCGCGGCCGTAGACGATGTCGTTGTCCTTGTCGCCGTCCACGTCGAGCACCAGGATCGGCAGCCCGCAATCGCGGTGGAGCGTGAAGTCCGCGTGCCAGATCCAGCGGTCCTTGCGGCGGTCCGCCGGCGCTTCGAGCCAGCCGGAGGGGCCGACGAGGTCGCCGCGGCCGTCGGCGTTGACATCGCCGAAGCCCCCGCCGTGCCCGGCCACTTCCTTGGGCAAATCGTGCCGCACGAAGGTCGCTTGATCGCCGCCGGCTTTCAGCTCCCACCAGGCGGCGAACTGGACGCCGTTGGGCAGAATATCGGAGCGACCGTCGCCGTCGATGTCGAAGAGCCGCGCCGTCTCCATCGGCCCGGGCTTGTCGATCTGTTGCACGGTCCAGGTGCCGTCGCTCGTGCCGGGGTTTTTTACCCAGTAGATCGTCTGGCTGCGGTAATTGGCGCTGACGACGTCGGTCCAGCCGTCGCCGTCGACGTCGATGGGGAGGTTGGAAAAGTCGTCGTGCCGGCCGCGGATGATCTCGACCTCGCGGACGAAATGGCGTTTCCAGGTGGGCGCCTCGTACCAGAAGCCGCCGCAGAAGACGTCGAGCTTGCCGTCGCGGTTGACGTCGAAGGCGGCGCAGGCGCAGAACTCGGAGTTAGCGTTGAGGACGTGGACGCGGAAGGGGAGGTCTTGCGCGCGTGCCGCGAGCGGGCCGAGGAGCAGCAAGAGCATCGGGGCGATGCGCGCTAGGCTAATTTCACCGGACGAGCGGTTCATGGGAGTATCCTTGTGCCGGGGTTGGGCGCTCGGCGAGGCATAACGGTTTTAACGCGGGGCGGCAGGGATGTCATCCTGCGGTCCTGCGCGAGAGCCTTGGGGCGCGCAGACTGGGACATGAGCGCGGGGAAAGGTCCATCAAAGTGTGCCCAGAGAATGGAATGCGCGCTGGAGGCGAACATCGGACTTTTGATGCAAGCGCGCATCGACGGACCGGTAGCACGATCGTCCTGAAATTGCCTAATCCTCCACGAATTCGGGAACGCTCATGGCCGTGGCCCCTCGCTCCACTGCCCTACGAGAGTTTCAATCTTGACACAGCGTCAACATTTGACTTAAAGTCAATACCTGGTATGATTGAGGTGCCGGAACGGACCCTTTGCAGGCGGGAGATATGGACAAGCGCCGGGTGCAATGCGAATTCTTCATGCCTATCGTGGGGAATTCGGACAAGAAGCCACACCAGGCGATCGCCTGGACCCTGCTGGGAAACGAGATCCGGCGCGTGTTTCCAGCCGGCCACAGTGGTCCCGAGACCTTTTATCGCGGTGATGCGCTGATTCCCGGCGAGTATGAAGAGAGTCCTGGCAGTCCGCCGATCACTGACACCAGTCGGCGGTACATTTTGGCGATCGCGGAAAGCAAGGTGAACGATCTCCGGCTGCTGCTGCGAATGGCCGCCCACACGTTCGATCAGCAGGCCATCTATCTTTCCATTGCCGGCATCGTCGAGTTTGTCGCTCCAACGGAAGAGGACGGGTATCTGTAAGTCGAGCCGGGCGGCGTTAGATGTGCGCGCTGGGCTTAGTGTTTCCTGAAAGTTTTCCTTTATCGGCACTATAGGGGGCCGAAAAACGGCTCCCGGTCGAACGGCTGGCGACGATCGCGGCCGATGGCAAGCCCCCAGCGAGGCGGAAAAAAATGGTCAAGAACGCTGCAGTCTACCAAACGATCACCGGTCGGCGCCTACCGCTTTCGAAGCTCAGCCGGCCGGAAAAGGAGTTTCTCTCCAGCGTGCGCCGGAAGTATCACGCACGGTTGGAGTGGACGCGATTTGCCGCCTGGTGGAACGCGGAGTTCACTAAGAGCGGACTGAGCATTAAGTCTTCCGTGTACCGCATTTGCCAGGACCTGGAAGCTCGCCTAGGAATCCACCAGGGCAGCGTTTCGCCGCCCGATTACCGGGATTTCCTGGCCGACCTGATCGATGGCCAGTTCGGCTCACGCTTGGAGTTTTGCCGGGCCACCGGCGTCGATCCGGGGCAGTTGAGCCGGGTGTTTGCCGGCCGCGCCGATCTCTCCCTCCAGGCGCTCCAGAAAGTCCTCGCAGTGCTACAGGCGCAGCTCGTCATCCAAACCAAGGAGGAGGCGCGCGAGTTGACGAGCATTGCTCGGGCTGAAGGAGCATTGGCGCTGCACGTTCTTAATGTTTCCTGATATAGCAAGAACCCACTCCCCCGAGCCTACACGATTCGATGACGCACCGGGATGGCCCGTGTTGATCCCCGTCTTCGCAAAAACAGTTCGCACGAGCTTACCGGAAGTTCGTTTAACGCTTCGGCGTCAAGCACCGCCGCACCGATCACGCACAACGGTCGGTTCTTCGGAATCCTGATGATCGCAAGAACGTCGGCTTCGCTTGGCGATACAGTGGCTTTCGTGCAGATTTTCACGCAGACCAATGGGCGCTTGATCCATTTCGGCCCCATCGCGGCAAGGTCCTGATGTCGTCCAGGCCCACTACGTGGCCAGCCTCCGCGCGTAAACCAGAGCGGCTCAATCCTTTCGGGCGCGTTGTCGGGCAACAATGCCTCTTTGAAGATGTCAACCTCGCCGTCATACGATTCCTGCCAAATATCGACGGTCCGCGCGTTGGTCCAGAAATGTAACGAGGCCGATTCGCTCCGCAAGAACTTGTCCAGCAACTCGTACTCCTGCAGTCGATAAACCGCGATGCGAGCAAGCAGTCCTGCGGTCCAGCCATTAGCAGAGGAGATTTTGTGCAGGCGCAGGTCCGGTGACAGCGCCGGCAGGTAGGTACGGACCGAGCGGTTGAAGCTTTTTTGGTAGGAAGTCGTCATCGTGACGTTTCGCCCCGAGTACTC
The DNA here is from genome assembly GCA_016177915.1 of Planctomycetia bacterium. Classification (GTDB taxonomy): domain Bacteria; phylum Planctomycetota; class Planctomycetia; order Pirellulales; family S012-138; genus JACOUI01. The sequence goes on along the minus strand of JACOUI010000342.1, from coordinate 2,493 downwards.
GGAACACTCCCTTTCTTTCAACCGAACGCGCCAGCGCAATTCCTCCAAGCAAATAGGAGTTTCACCGAAGCCGTCGAGGACCTCCCGAATCAAACGCTTGCGTGTGGTCTCACGTGCTTGGCGCATCTTTGCATTCTACGCCGCTCGGGGTGCGAAGCACTTCCCTTCGGACCGTCGGCGGTGAAGTGCTGAAGTGCTTGGGATCGTCAGTTGGCCTCCAGCCAGACCGGTTGCGTGAACGCCCCGTTCACGGCCGTGTCCCAAACTTCCAACCGGACCCATTTCCTTCCCCGCAACTTCGGCCGCAGCGAAATCGTCCGTCGGCCGAAGGCCTCCGTGTCCGAAAGGTCGATCCGCTCGCGGTACACCTTCTGGCCGTCGCCGGAGATCACTTCCGCCAAGGAAAGCGGAAACGTCCACTGCAAATCGACCTTCAACTCCGGCTTGCCGTCGGCCGGCAGCTTCAGCGTTTGGCCGCTCTCCTTGCCGCCGACGCTGAAACTCGGGATCAGCACCTCGCCGGTCGTCACAAAGAACCGCCCGCCGCGGAGCACGTCCAGCACCTCCTGCCAGCCGTCGTCGAACCGCGGCAGCTTGTCCATTTTCAGGTAGTTGATGTTCATGTGGCCATAAAGCTCGTGCGTGCGGTCGATCTTGAAGACATCGACCTCGCCCAGCACGTACTTTTTCTGGCCCCAGTTGGCCATGTCGTCGAGCAAGTCGAGGACGCGCGTGCCCAGGCGCGGCTCGGAGAGGTCGCCGGGCATCGCCTTCCACGCCCCGCCCAGCCACGAGTCGGCCAGATAAAAATCTTCCTGGCGAAAAATGTCCGGCGTCCAGCTCGAGGCCTTGATCCGCGGGTGCGCCGCCCAGACCAGCGCCCCTTCGGCCTCAATCAGCGTCGACATGTCCTCGCGGCTGCCCACGCGATACATCTTCCCGTACTTCGCGTCATCGACGACGAATGGTTGGTCCTTCTCGCGCTGCATGAACCAGTAGACGGGCTTGGGAAAGAGGCTCATCCAGTGGCCGGGATGTTTGCCGGGCTGCTCCAGGCCCAGAAACGTGTTCACTTCCTCGCCGGGAATGAGGAGCAGCCTGTCGTCGGAAAGCCGCCGGCACTCGCCGAACATCGTCTCCATCTCGCGCAGCCGCATGAGTCCGCCGTCTTTCTGGTGCCCGTCGCCATGAAATTCGCCGAGATGCACCATGTTCACGTTCATGTCCTTGAACATGCCCACAAACTCCGGCACGATCGGCTTCTCGCGCTGCATGGCCGTGACGGCGACGGCCATGTGCCAGTGGCTGGTCATCGTCAAGTAACCGGGCAGCTCGGGAAAGCGATCGCCGTTGGTGAATCGCAGAGTTTCCTGGAAGGCGTCCTCGGCCTTGCCGCTCGTAAGCAGATAGAAGACCGACAGCCGCTGCTTCGTGGCCGGCGGGGCGTTGAACCACGGGACGAAGTTATTGCCGCCCGTCTTTTCCTGGCGGATGCCCAAGGCAAAGCGTTTTTCGAGTCCCAAATGGTTCCGCCCGAACCAGACGAAGCGGTGGTTGGTGGAGAAATCTCGCGGGAACTGGAACTGGTGCGGCGGCGAAAAGCAGGCGATGGAGCCGCCGGCCGTTTCGGCGATCACCGTGCGGTGCCGCACCATCTCGGGGCGGTCGGCCATTTCGGGCGACCAGGCGAGGCTTTGCATCTTGCCGGCGGCGTCCATCCAGGCGATGCGCTTCCAGCCGGCTCCGTCACCGGCCAGGGCGGCGTCGTACAAAATTGCCCGGCCGTTCTCCTTCGTGCTCACGACGGCGGTGATCTGAAAGACGCGGCAATTGGGAAAGAAGGTCAGCTCGATCGTGCCGGAAAAATCGCCGATCACGAGGTCGCCGATCGAGACTGTCGCGCGGCGGCCGGCGCTCGTGACGTTCACGCTCGCAAGGTCGAGCTTCGCGGCGTGCGTCTCGTGCGGGCGGCTGGCGGGGGCGTCGAAAAACGTCTGCCAGAACTGGTCGGGCGGCTTGCCGGCGGGAACCCGCCGCTCGCCGACGGTGAGGAAGAAGGCCGGGTCGGCGTCTTTGAGCACGACGTTCGCCTTGCGGGCCAGCTTGTTTTCGACGGCGATCTCCGCGATCAGCGGCCTGCCGGCCTGTAGGTTGAGGACGACGCGGCCCGATTCGACGTCCGACATCGGCCAAGCGATCGCAAGCTGATTGCCTTCGCGCGTGGCCTGCACGCCGCACTTGGGCGACCAGGCCGAGAGGTCGCAGGGAACGACCTCCGCGCGAACAACGGCACACATCAACACCGCCGTCGCCGCGACGATTGTCAGAAAGAGTCGCCTCATCATACGTCTCCCCTCGTAGCCCTCACGCTCCGCGTGAGGTAGCCCGCAACAAAAACCAATCGTCGACCTAAATCGGCCGCGCCGCAGGGCATTGATGCGCCCTCACGCCACATCACGCGGAGCGTGATGGCTACTTTGGCTTACTCCCGCT
>JACOUI010000341.1 GCA_016177915.1 Planctomycetia bacterium | reverse complement strand
CGACCAGGGGGACGAGTCCCCTCCCCCTGGACCCCCTACCCTCTTCTCTTTTCCGGGGGTGGGAGGAAAGCGAAGGTACCGAAGGGAGCCTTACACAAAATCGGGCAGAAAAATTCCAGTTGAACCCCGCGCTAAGACACGCGCGCTAATCTGCATGGGGTGCTGCAGTGATTCTATTTGAGTGGTGGACCGCAACGAGGGGAGTGAGCCATGTCCGATGCGCGAGATGCGTCGACGGCCAGAACTGAGAACCAAGTCCCGCCGATGATTGTGCGCTCACAGCAGGCCTTCGCGCGGGACCTCCCGGAACTGCTCAAGACTCACTACTTTCAGTGGGTCGCCTATCACGGCGACGAGCGAGTCGGCTTCGGCCGGACGGAAACGGAGCTGTACCAAAGGTGTTTCCGTCGCGGGCTGAAGGACGACGAGTTTGTCGTGCGAAGCATCGAGCCGCAGATTGCGGACAGCGAGATTCAGTTTGGAGGCATTGAGTAAGTCGCAGCGTCATTCAACGGAATCCAACCCACGTGACGGTAGTCCTGCACAAGTTGCCCTTTTCCGCAGAGCCGGAACTCGTTCACGTCGGCGATGACTCGTTCTTCCTCCCGCGATTCCGCATCTTGATCTGGCTCGCGCTGTGCCGAAAAGGGTCTTTCCCATACGATGCACGAGCGCCACTTATCCCAGCCATCCTCGACACGGGCTTCAACGGCGGCCTTTGCATTCGAGAAGAACAAATCCGGCGATGGGGGGCTGCTGGGCCAACGGACTTCCCATGGCTGAGGAGCGGTGAAACTCAACGAGGATGGGTGGACTTGCGCTTGGCCAACGTCTGGATGCACCGCAACATTTCAGAATCAGTCATGCCCACTCGGTCGAAGCCCCTTCGCCTGGAGATCGATGAGGGAATCATGGTGTTCCGCCGAACTCTCGGCGAACGCGATCCAAGGCCCCCGCTGCCGTTGTTGGGTCTGCGAGCATTGCGGCGAAATGGCTTGTGCCTTGGGGTCGACTGTCGACGGTCGCTGGTCTGGATGAGCAAGCCGAGGTTCTTTTTCGCTCCATTGAGCGTCTGAACGTGCAGATGGTCCTTATCGGGCGGCGCCCCAATCGCGATTTTCGGCTCGTGGGCGCCCGGCCCGCCCCGTGTGTTTTCGGCCGTTAGTCCCTGGCTCCGGGATCGACGCGCGCCTACCCGCGGCCGCGCAGGCGGCGGTTGAGCCAGTCCGAAAGATCCGAGGTGTCTTTCATCGCCTGGATCGACTTGACGCCGGCCGCGTGGAGCATGTCGCGGATGCGCTGATCGAACCTGACCTCCTGCATCGACCCATCGAGCCGCTGTAGGTCGATGAGCTTCGCTAGCGCCTCGTCGTATTGCCCCTTCTTGGCGAACACGACCACCTGGCCAGCGAGCCCGAATCCCTTTAACGCCCGCTCAGCCCCTTCCACGTTGGCGAGCCGTTGGCAGCGGGGCAGGGCCCGGTCGTACTCCTCCTTTTGCAGGTAGAGCATGGCGAGTTCTTTGTCGGCCATGCGGACTTCGGCCACGGCGTCCGGGTAGTAGTCCGAGACGCTTTGCCAATGACGCTCGGTGCGGTAGAGGCTGGCGTAAAGGAACTGCTCGCGGGCCGACTCACGGCGTTCGACATTGGGAGCGCCGATCGCGACTCCGTCCAACAACGACGGAGCGCGGACCTTCCAGGCGATAATGACTCCGATCAGCGCCGCCGCCAGCAATCCCGCGGCCAGCCAGCGCCAGGGCAGCGGGCGGGGGGCGTAGATTTCGACGGCCTCCGTCTTCATCAACGTGTCGAGCCGGTGCGTGGCCTGCAGACGCTGCTGCGTCTGCGTTTCGACGGCCTCCCAGAGCGGCTTCTCCTCCTCGGCCACGTCCTCGCCCAGGTCGCGGTCGCCCATTTCCACCTGCACGGAGCGCAGGTCCTTGAGCAGCTCGCGGGCCGAGTCGTAACGGTTGACGGGCGACTTTTCAATCAAGCGGTGCACGACGCGGCACAATCCGGCCGGCAGGTCGCCGCGCACGTTCTCCAGCCGGTCGGCGTTCTTGCGCAGGTGCTGCACGGCGACGCTGAGGGCCGTCTCGCCCTGGAACGGCGGGCTGCCCGTCAGCATGTGGTAGGCCGTGACGCCCAGCGAATAGAGGTCGCTGCGGTGATCGAGGGGTTTGCCCTCGACCTGCTCGGGGCTCATGTAGAGCGGCGTACCCATCGTCTTGTCGTCTTGCGTCAGGTTCAGGCCGTCGCCCTCGCGCGTCAGCCGGGCCAGGCCGAAGTCGGCGACCTTCACCTCGGCGTTGCGGGTGATGAGGATGTTTTCGGGCTTGATGTCTCGGTGGATGATGCCGCGCTCGGCGGCGCGGTGCAGTGCGGAGGCGACCTGCCGCACGACGCGGACGGCGAGGCGGGCGTCGGGCGTGCCCTGCCGCGAGATGAACTCGCGGAGGTTCTGGCCGGGGACGTATTCCTGGGCGATGAAGTGCAAACCGTTTACGCAGCCGACCTCGTAAATCTGCACGATGTTGGCGTGGACGAGGGCGGCGGCGGCCTGGGCCTCGCGCTGAAACCGGCGGATGTAGTTGGCGTTCTGGGCCAGGCTGCTCTTGAGCACCTTGAAGGCGACTTGCCGCCGGAGCGATTTCTGCTCGGCCAGATAGACGTCGGCCATGCCGCCCTGGCCTAGCCGCCGCAGCAGGCGGTAATCCCCCACCTCGCGGCCGGACAGGTCCATGTCCTTGCCCGTTTGCGCCGGTAGGGGGGTGGAGTGAGTCATGGAAGGCCGAGGATACTGCGGCGGGTCAGCACGCGGGGTCGGGCTGGAGGGGCGACAGTCGGCGCCGCCTTGAATTATGGGACGCAAGGAGGGTTATGACAACTGGCGTTGGGTTGGGCAATGCGGGGGGGACTAATGCGGGGCGCGTGCAGGGGCACCCTTGATTGTTACCGCTGCGGAGGAGTTATTGTTTCTTCGGGCGGAAGAAGGATTCGTGAGATTCGCGCAGAACGAAGGGCGCCAACCGAGCTATGGAATCCGCGCGGTGCGCGATAGAATAGCGTCACTGGCACATCCGCCCCTTCATTTGCGCGGAGTGCTGCTCTTTAACACAGCGACGGCGCCCCGAGCGGCGAGATGCTGGAAGGCCGGTCATGAATCTCGATCTCGAGTCCGGCGCTTCTTGCGGTGTCTGTGTCGCGGTGCTCGCGATACGCCCAGTGCCCTGGGCTGCGCGGCCGCGCTTCGGTGCGGTCTGCTGCGTTTCCATAGCCGCCGCGGATGCAGTTTGCGCGCCGTGATCGCCGGCTTGGAATCCGGCGGACGCAAATCGCCCGAAAAGGAAGGGGCGTGCGCCGAGGCGGGATCAAACGCGGCGCATCGGGCCCGGTAGCTCAGCGGGCAAGAGCAGCAGACTCATAATCTGTTGGTCGGAGGTTCGACTCCTCCCCGGGCCAATTCAACCTTCCGGCAAAGTCACGTTTCTTGTCGAGCCGGCGTCATTCGCCCTGCGTCATTCACCCAGCGTCGTCTTGCGCCGCAAGATGTGATGGTAGTGCTGCGCGAAGCGGTGCGCTTCGTCGCGCACGTACTGCAACAGGCGCAGAGCGTAGGCGTCGCGGCTCAGCCGCAGCGGGGCGTCCTGATCGGGCAGATAAATCTCCTCCTCGCGCTTGGCCAGGCCCAGGACCGCCGGCGGCGAGACGCCCACGTCGCGGAAGGCCGCCAGGCCGGCGTTGAGCTGGCCGCGACCGCCGTCGATCAAGAGGATGTCCGGAAACGGCTCGTTCTCGTCGGCCAAGCGGCCGAAACGCCGCGAGACGACCTCGCGGATGCTGGCGAAGTCGTCGGCCCCTTCGACGGTGCGGATTTTGTAGCGCTTGTAACCGGGCTTGAACGGCAGGCCGTCGATGAACTGCACGAGGCTGGCGACGGTCTCGCCGCCGCCCAGGTGCGCGATGTCCACGCCCTCGATGGTGCGCGGCGTTTTTTCGAGCTTGAGGACTTTCTTCAGGCCGGCCAGGCCCTTCTTGGGGTCGATGTAGAAGACCTCGGGCTGGGCGTGGGTATCCAGTTCGCCGCGGCGGTCGAGTGTTTCGAGGAGATGGAGTTCGTCGCGCAGGCGGGCGGCCTTCTCGAAATTCAAGTCCTTGGCCGCCTGCCGCATCTCCGCGCGCATTTCCTTGAGCAGGCGGTCCTTCTTTCCTTCCAGGAACATCCGCAGGCGGTGGATGTCGCGGCGGTAATCCTCCTTGCTGATGCGGAAGTTGCAGGGGGCGGTGCACTGCTGGATGCTGTGGAGGAGACAGGGGCGGAACCATCGCCATTTCTCGTCGCCCTCGTCGATGTCCAGGCTGCACGTGCGGAACTTGAAGATCTTCTGCAGCACCTGGATCGCCCCGCGCAGGCCGCTGGCGCTGGCGAAGGGACCATAGAGCTTGGTGCCGCGCTGCCGCGGCTCGCGGGTGAACTCGACGCGGGGAAAATCCTCGCGGGCGTAGATTTCCAGGTAGGGAAACGTCTTGTCGTCCTTGAGGTCGACGTTGTGCTTGGGCTGCACGTCTTTGATGAGGCGCGATTCCATCAGCAGGGCGTCGACTTCGCTGTCGGACTCGATGAAGTCGATGTCGGCGACTTCGCGCATCAGGTCGGCCGTGCGGCGCTCCTCGGCGGCGGCCTTGAGGAAATAGGAGCCGGCGCGGGCGCGGAGATTCTTGGCCTTGCCGACGTAAACCACGCGGCCGGCCGAGTCTTTCATCAGGTAGACGCCGGGCGTCTGGGGAAACTCCTTGACCTTGGCGGCCGCGTGGCCGAAGCCGAGGGAGTCACCGGCGTCCGGAGTAGCGTCGGACGGCTGCGGCGATTCGGGCGATGGCGTGGGATTCTCAGAGTCGGACATACAGTCCATTTTACGGAGGACTTCAAAATCCGGCGACGCGAGTTCGGGGTCGATCGATTATCGGCGAGGATGGGACACGGAGGACGCGGATGGGACGGCTGGGAACGGATCGCTACGTTGTCGGGGCGGGTTCGACGTCCGGAACAATTGCGCGGCGGCTGTCGAAGCAGACCCAACAGATCGCCGCCGCGGCGTAGATGCCCGCGAAGACGTAGAGCACGAGCGACCAGCTTCCGGTCCACTTGACGAGATAGGGAACGAGGATGGGGAAGGCGAAGCCGCCGACGTTGCCGCACATGTTCATGAAGCTGAAGACGGCGGTGACGTGACGGCCGCCGAGGTCGATGGTGATGGCGTAGGCGCAGGGCGCGGCCAGCGAGGCGCAGAACGAGCCGGCCGTGATGACGAGGACCGCGAGCGTCGTGTTCTTGACGGCCAGCGAGGCGAGGATCAGCACGGCGCACCCCGTCAGGCACACCAGCGACAGGCCCTGCCGGGCCATCCAGCGGCTGCCCGAAGCGCGGAGAATCCAGTCGGAAAGCACGCCGCCGATCGACGCCCCGGCGACGACGCCCAAGAGAGGCAGACTGTTCAGCAAGCCGGAGCCTTGCACGCTGACGTTGCGCGTCTCCTGCAGAAACGTCGCGAACCAGGTGGCGAAGAACATGTAACCCGCGGCGCGAAAGAATTGCTGCGCGCCGACCCACCACATGCTCGCGCTGGACAGGATCGTGCCCCAGGGGATCGGTTCGCTCTTTTTCACGAGCGCGTTTTCGTTGGGGTCGGGCGGGCGGCCTTCGCGAATAGTCTCAAGCTCCTCCTCGCTCACGGCGGAGTGGTCCTCGGGCCGGTCGCGGAACCAGTGCCAGAACCCTACGGCCCAGACGAGGCCGGGCAATCCGAAGATCGCGAACGTGGCCTGCCAGCCGATGCGCGGCACGAGGAGCCCCGCCAGCGTGGTGCCAATGGCGCCGCCGATGCTCATCGACGCGCTTAAAAGACCGTTGGGCAGTCCCACGCGCATGCGCGGGAACCATTTGGTGATCGTGGTAGCTGCACAGGGAAAGAGGCCGGACTGAAACGTTCCCATCCCCAACCGCACGCCATAGATTCCGAAGAGCCCGCCGGCCAGGCCGAGGCAACTGCTGACGGCGGATCCGACGGCCGTGAAGATCGGCAGTCCCTTGCGCGAGCCGAGGTAATAGGCCACCAGGCCGGTCGGGATTTGAAACACGGCATATGTGATCAGGAACGAGTTCATGGCCCAGCCCATCGCCGGCTTGTCGACATTCAATCCCTGGGATTTCCATTCCTCGCGGATGGTGCTTTCGGCCACGCCCATCGAGTTTCGCTGGATGTAGGCGATGATGGCGGCGGAGCAGAGCCAGGCCAGGACGACGAACCGCGTCAGGCTTTGACGCCGCGTAGTTTCAGCGTGCTGCGGCGATTGGTAGGGGCTGGTGAGCATGTGCGATCGGCGGCGGCGGCAGCGGTGGCGGCAGCGGATAACACTAACCCGACGCGCGGGCGGGGAGAAGAGCGTGGAACCGCGGCGCGCTTGGCGTCCAGGGAAGAGAGGGCGGCAGCCGCGAAGCGGCGGCATGAAGCAGCAAACGATGTTGTAAAAAATGCCTTGCAGTTCCATATTGCCATTCCCCGGGCGGTTCTTCGACCGCGGGGATCGGATGGGCCTCGGCCGCCCTAAGTCGTGACTGCTCCGGGTT
>JACOUI010000325.1 GCA_016177915.1 Planctomycetia bacterium | reverse complement strand
CTGTTGGAAGGACCGGGTCCCGTACAGCGAATCGCACTACCTCGAGCGACTTCGCAGGAAGAACTCCCCCATCCTCAACCACCTGCCGGCGCCGACAACCGTCGCCGCCGCCACTTGACTTTCCTACTCAGATGTCTCGTCGTCGGGAATCGTGTCCAGGAAAACGTCGATCTCTTCGCCGTTCTTTGCCAGCTTCCACGCCCGCGACTGCTTGTGGGAAAGGTCGCTCACCTTGGCAGCCGTCTTGTGAATCACGGCAGCCGCGCCGCGTTTGATGGCCTGAAGCCGCCAGCGGTCGGTTTTGCAAGCCGAAAGCCCTTAGAGGAAAAGGGTTTGCGGCAGCCATCGACGCGCAACACACTTGGGACGGATCGAATCCGTCAAAAACTGGCACTTCCTGTGGTTTCTGCTACGTTGATTCGGCGCGGCCCGTTTGGGCGATACTGACTCCTGCCTCCCGCTCCCTGCCTCCTGGTTCCCATGCCTGACCTTGCCGACTTCGGACTCATCGGCCTGGCCGTGATGGGCGAGAACCTCGCCCTCAACGTCGAAAGCCGCGGCTTTCGCGTGGCCGTGTTCAATCGCACGACGGAGAAGGTCGATGCGCTCCTGGTCGGCCGGGCCGCGGGCAAGAAGTTCATCGGCTGCCATTCGCTGCCGGAGCTGGTGGGAAGTTTGTCGTCGCCGCGAAAGATCATGCTGATGGTCAAGGCCGGGCCGGCCGTCGATGAGCTGATCGAGCAGCTTCTGCCGCTCTTAGCGCCCGGCGACATCCTGATCGACGGCGGCAACACGCACTTTGCCGACACCGAGCGACGAACGAAGTACGTCGAGTCCAAGGGCCTGCTCTACATCGGCACGGGCGTCTCCGGCGGCGAAGAGGGCGCCCTCAAAGGCCCCAGCCTCATGCCCGGCGGCAGCCCCGCCGCCTGGCCGCACGTCGAAAAAATCTTCAAGGCCATCGCCGCCAAGGTCGGGCCCAAGGGCGACATCCCCTGCTGCGAGTGGGTCGGCCCGCGCGGGGCGGGGCACTACGTGAAGATGATCCACAACGGCATCGAATACGGCGACATGCAGCTCATCTGCGAGGCGTACTTCCTGCTGCACCGCTGCCTGGGCCTGACCAGCGACGCGTTGTACGAGGTCTTCGACAACTGGAACCAGGGCGAGCTGGACAGCTACCTGATCGAGATCACGCGCGACATCTTCAGCGTCAAGGACGACCAGTCCGGCGATTTCCTGGTCGATCGCATCCTGGACCGGGCCGGGGCCAAGGGGACGGGCAAGTGGATGAGCCAGTTGGCCCTCGACCTGGGCGTGCCCAGCACGCTCGTGACCGAGGCCGTCTATGCCCGCTCGATGTCGGCCATGAAGGACGAGCGCGTGAAAGCCAGCAAGCTCCTGGCTGGGCCGCGCGGAGCGCTCGACAAGGGCGACCGGCACAAGTTCATCGAGCAAGTGCGGCAGGCGCTCTATGCCTCGAAGATCTGCAGCTACGCGCAGGGGTTCGTGCAGATGAGGCACGCGGCCGAGGAGATGCAGTGGCCGCTCGATTACGGCCGGATCGCGCTTTTGTGGCGCGGCGGCTGCATCATCCGGGCGCGGTTCCTGGAGCGGATCAAAGAGGCCTTCGACGCCAACCCGAAACTGGAGAACCTGCTCTTTGCGCCGTACTTCAAAGACGCGGTGGAGCGGGCGCAGCCGGCCTGGCGGCGGGTGGTGCTGGCGGCGGTGGACCTGGGGCGGCCGGTGCCTGCCTTCACGACCGCGCTCACGTATTACGACAGCCTGCGCGAAGCGCGCCTGCCGCACAATCTCCTGCAGGCGCAGCGCGATTATTTCGGGGCGCACGAGTACGAGCGGACGGACAAGCCGGGGAGGTTTCACACGGATTGGTTGAGGAAGAGGCGGGGACCGGGTTAGCTCAGCGACCGAACGAAGCGACCCGTCCAACCATCCCGTCATTTGGGTTCCGGAGGGCTTCACGTCCGATAGCTTGTATCGCATCCCTCACTCCAACTCCTTCTCCCGCTCGCCAATCACCCTCCGCGCCTCCCCCGCATCCGGCGCTTCCCGCAGCCGGGCAAGAAAGTCTGCGTCGCCGATCATCCGGCTCAAGCGCGCCAAGACCCGCAGGTAGCCCGCGTCCTCCGTCGCCAGGACCAGGAAGAAAAGGTCCGTCAGCGCCCGCGCGCCGAAGGGAATGCCGTGGATCGTCCTCCCGAAGGCGATGAACGGCTGACCCAGGATGCTGGCCATCGGCCGCCGCGGGTGCAACAGCGCCACGCCGTTCTCCAAGGCCGTCGGGTGCATCGCCTCGCGGCTCTTGACCGCCTCGGCCATCTTCTCCGGGTCCCACAGCCAGCCCGTGCGGGCCGCGACCTTTACGATGTCCGCGATGACCGCCGTCCGCGTCCGCGAAGGCAGCGGCACCGCCATCGCATCGAGCGGCAACAGTTCCGCGATGCTCACCCGCGACTCCGCCCCGGCCGACCGATCCAGCACGTCCTCCATCTTGGTAAGCTCGGCCTCGTCCGACAGCCCGATCTGCTTTTCCATCCAGCTTCGCACGTCGGCCTGCGCGAACCGCCACTGCCCGGACACGCGGCGGCCGGGGATCTTGCCGCGGTCCGCCAGCCGGGCCACCTGGGCGGGCGCCAGGTGCAGGTAGGCGGCCAGGGCGTCGACGTCGAAGTCTTCTTCGGGCATTTGTGTTCGCCGTGTTGAGCGCCGGCGATCGAGTTGTAGGACGGCCCTTCCGGGCCGTCGCGGCGGAGACGGCCCGGAAGGGCCGTCCTACACGGGGGCCGGACGGTCGCCTGCATTCAAAAAAGTCTACTTCGCCGCCAGCCTGCGCGGCTCGTCCGGCTCGGTCGCCAGCTCCGGGGCCTGCAGGACGCGGGGAGTGACGTCGAGCGGCAGGAGCGGTTCGATTTCCGCGTCGGCGGCGTTGGTGCCCAGGTCGCGGAACTTCCGCGCCGCCACGAGGACCCGGCGTTCCAGCGAACCGACGGCGTTGTTGTACGATTCCGCCGCCTTGCGCAGGTTGCTGCCCAGCGCGGCGAAGTGCTCGCCCAGGCTCCCCAGCCGGTCGTAAAGCTCCTTGCCGAGCTGGCTGATTTCCCGAGCGTGCCGGGCGATCTTCTCCTGCCGCCAGCCGTAGGCCACCGCCCGCAGCAGCGAAATCAACGTCACCGGCGAGGCGATCATCACGTTCTGCTCGACGCCGAATTCCAGCAGCGAGGCGTCGAGCCGCGCCGCCTCGCTGAAGAACACCTCGCCCGGCAAGAAGAGCACGACGAACTCCGGCGCCTGATCGAACTGCTCGAAATAGGCCTTCTTGGAGAGCGCCGTGACGTGGTTGCGAATGAGCTGCGCGTGCTCCTTGAGCTTCGCCAGCCGCGTCTCCTCGTCCGGCGCTTCGATCGCCTCCAGGTAGGCCGAAAGCGGCGCCTTCGAATCGACCACGATCCGCTTGTCCGCGGGAAGTTTCACCGTCAGGTCCGGCCGCTGGCGCCCGTCCTCGCCGCCGACCGTCTCCTGCTCGGCGAAATCGCAGTGCTCCAGCATGCCCGCTAGCTCGACGACGCGGCGAAGCTGGATTTCGCCCCAGCGGCCGCGGACGTTCGGGCTGCGCAGGGCCTTGACCAGGTTCGTCGTTTCGGAGCGAAGCTGGTTTTGACCATCGGTGAGCAGCTTGACCTGTTCCATCAGGCCGCCGTACGCCCCGGCCCGCGCTTTTTCCAGCTCCTGGATTTTGCCGTCGACTTTATCGAGCGATTCCTTGACGGGTTTGACCAGCTCGTCGATGGCCTTTTGCCGTTGCTCGAGGTCTCCCTTGGCGGTCTCCTGGAATTTTTCCAGGCTGGTTTGCGCCAGTTCGAGGAACTGCTGGTTGTTGCTTTTGAGGGCCTCGGAGGCGAGGGCCTTGAAGGCGTCCGTGAGGTTCTTTTTGGCCTCCTCGACGACGGCCAGCTTTTCCTGGGCCGCCTTTTGCTCGCTCTGCAGGAGCTGATGAACCTGGGCGAGCCTGGACTCCAGTTGCGAGCTTCGCTGCTGCTGCGCGTGCAATTCCGACTCGCGCTCGTGAAGCCTGTCCGCGTGCTCGCGCAGGGCCAGTTCGCGCGCTGCGACGCGCTCGGCCAGCGCCGCCCGTTCGGCTGCCACTTCGCCGCGGACCTTCTCCTCCGCCTGGCGAATCCGCCCGCGCATGGCGATGTAGATGGCCGCGCCGCCGACGGCCAGCCCGGCCACGAGCATCACAACGGCCAGCACATAGTCCATGTGTCGCTTCTTCCGCCGCGAGAAGCCCCCTTGGTAGGACGGACTTCAGTCCG
>JACOUI010000324.1 GCA_016177915.1 Planctomycetia bacterium | reverse complement strand
CGCCTTAGCGCTGGCCGGCCCGATCGTCACCGGCGCGCCGTTCGTCGCCGTGCGGTTCGGCGAGGGGCCGATGAGGGCCTCGATCTCCGCCGCGTCCAGGACTTCCCGCTCCTCCAGCGCCTCGACGAGCTTGTCGAGCTTCTCTCGTTGCTGTTCCAGGAGCCGATACGCCTGGTCCGAGGCCTCGTTCAGAATCCGCGACACCTCCTCGTCGATCGTCTGCGCCGTCCGCTCGCTGAACTGCCGCAGCTCGTGCATCTCCTTCCCCAGGAAAGGGTGCTCCTCGGAGGTCTGGTAGTTGACAGGCCCGAGGCGCTCGCTCATGCCCAGCGACGTGACCATCCGCCGGGCGATCTGCGTGGCCCGCTTCAGGTCGTTCTCGGCCCCGGTGTAATACTCGTTGTAGATCAGCTTCTCCGCGGCCCGGCCGGCCAGCGTGACGGCCAGCAAGGCCCGAATCCGCGACTCGCTCGTCGCCAGCCGATCTTCTTCCGGCAGCATGTGCGTCACGCCCAGCGCCTGGCCGCGCGGCACGATCGTCACCTTGTGCACCGGGTCGGCCCCCGGCAAGAGCCAGGCCACCAGCGTGTGCCCGCACTCGTGGAAGGCCGTCATCTTCCGCTCGCGCGGGTTCAAGACTTCGTCGCGCTTGGCGCCCATCAGGACCTTGTCGCGGGCGTGCTCGAAGTCGCTGCGCTCGACCTGATTCTTGCCCTGGCGCGTGGCCCACAGCGCCGCTTCGTTCACGATGTTGCGAATGTCAGCGCCGGTGAGTCCGATGGTCCCGCGGGCCAGAAGCTCAAAGTCGATGTCGCCCGCCAGCGAGACCTTCCGCGTGTGGACCTTGAACAGTTCGACGCGGGCCTTGAGATTGGGCCGGTCCACCACGACGTGCCGGTCGAAGCGGCCGGGGCGCAAGAGCGCCGGGTCGAGCACGTCGGGCCGGTTCGTGGCCGCCAGGACGATGACTTCCTCGTCGGGCGCGAAGCCGTCCATCTCGCTCAAGATCTGGTTCAGCGTCTGCTCGCGTTCGTCGTGCCCGCCCCCCAGGCCCGCGCCGCGCACGCGGCCCACAGCGTCGAGCTCGTCGATGAAGAGGATGCAGGGGGCGTTCTCGCGCGCGGTCTGGAACAGGTCGCGCACGCGGCTGGCGCCGACGCCCACGAACATCTGGATGAACTCCGACCCGTTGATGGAGAAGAACGGCACGCCCGCCTCGCCGGCAACGGCGCGGGCCAGGAGCGTCTTGCCGGTGCCTGGCGGGCCGATCAAGAGGGTGCCCTTGGGAATGCGGCCGCCCAGGCGGGTGAATTTTTTGGGGTCGCGCAAAAAATCGACCAGCTCCTGCAAATCGCTCTTGACGCCCTCGAGGCCGGCGACGTCGGCGAACGTGACCTTGGGCGCCTTCTCCTTCTCATACCGCCTGGCGCCGCTGCGGATGAAGCTGCCCAAAAAACCGCCGCCCATGAGCTGGGCCTGCGTCCGGCGGTAGATGAAGATCATCAGGCCAATCAGCAGCACCAGGGAGAGGATCGAGATCACGACCATCCAGGCGGCGGAGTCCGACGCCTGTTCGACATCGATCCGCACACCCTGCGTCAAGAGGTCGCGCACGAGCGTGTCCGTCATCAAGGCCGACGTCGGCAGCGTCACCACGAACTTCGGTTCCAGCGCCGGGATCTTTCCGGACTTTTTCTCCGCCTCCGTCGGATCCGGCTTGGGCGGGGGCTTCTTGAACTCCCCCGTCAGCTCCTGACTCCGGATTTGCACCGACTTGACGTTCGTCGGCGTGGGCTTGCCGTCCTTGTCGGGCTGGCCAAGCTGCTGCCGGAAGAAGTCGTAGCTGATTTCGGAGTACCGCGACTGCAGCGACATCGCCCACCAGAGCACGACCACCAGCGCGATGACGAGCAACAGGAACATCGTCAGCGGGCTGGCGGACGGGCGACGGCGAGGGGCGGGGGCCGGCGGGCCGCCCTGCGGCCCGCTGTCGCTCGGCTCGCGTGCGCCAGGCTCGTCCTTTCCCGGCTGGTTCTTGCCCGGCACATTTTGGCCCGGCGCGGGGTTTTCCATCGGTACTTTTTCCGATCCGGTGTGGGTCCGCCGAGGCTCGACAACTCCCGCGACACGGGCGGCGACGGCCTGACGGCCGCCGCAGCTTGAGGTCACGCCGCAACCAGAGTATTTTATCGCCTGGGGCGGCGGTCGGATAGCGCGGTTGCCCGGCACGCCGCGGCGCCCGGCCCCGATCGGAGCGCCTTTCGCCTCCCCGGCATGCCCGCCCCGGCGCGTTCCACACGTTGAGTCCGTCATGGGCAGCTCGCTCTTCGATCCGGACAACCCCCATCCGTTCCGGATGATGGCGCCGCCGCCGCCCAAGGACGACCCGCGACAGCCCTTCGTCGGTCCCACGCCCCCGAGCGTGACGATCGCCGTCCTGGCCGTGAGCATCAACGTCTTGCTGACGATCGGAGCGTTCGTCTGGCAGATTGTGACGGCGGCTGATGCGCACGAGGTCCAATCGGGCGGCGGCGGCGTCCTGCTGCGCTCGCTCGTGGGGATTCTCGTCGTTGTGGGGCTGATCCGGGGCCACCGGCTCGCTTGGCAATGGGGGCGCGTGCTGGCGATCCTGGGCGTCCTTCTCTTGGGCATTGCCGCCGCTGTGGCGGCCGCAACGAATTTCGCGGCCGGCGCCCGTGCTTTGCTCTTCGCCGACGTCGCCGTCAGCGGCGCTCTGCTGTTGACGACGTTCTTCGCGCTCGGACGCCCATCGGCCCGACGCTACTTCCGGCTGGTTTGCCCGCAGTGCGGCCGCGCCACGG
The DNA here is from genome assembly GCA_016177915.1 of Planctomycetia bacterium. Taxonomy (GTDB): domain Bacteria; phylum Planctomycetota; class Planctomycetia; order Pirellulales; family S012-138; genus JACOUI01. Next base: position 19,532 of record JACOUI010000324.1, on the reverse strand, counting down.
GCAGCGCGGCCGATTTCTGGTTTCGTTTGGCCCAGTGCAGGCAATGCCGGATCAGATGGTGACTTTCAACGCAGCGCGCCTCTCGCGCGCCCGACGGACTTCATACTCCTGAAAGGACCTTCCATGGCCAATCGCACGAACCGGCGTGATTTCCTGAAGGCTGCGTCGCTCGCCGCCGCGGCTTCTGCAACGGCGTCGATTCCCTTCATGGGACGCGCGACATTGGCGCAGGAGCCGCTTTTCAAGATTTCGCTCGCGCAATGGTCGTTGCACCGCACGCTGCAGGCCAAGCAGCTCGACAATCTCGATTTCGCAAAGTTCGCCAAGGACAAATTCCAGATCGAGGCCGTCGAGTACGTCAACCAGTTCTTCTTCGACAAAGGCGGCGACACGAAGTACGTCGCGGAGATGAAAAAGCGGGCCGAAGACGCCGGCGTCAAGAGCATGCTCATCATGTGCGACCGGGAGGGGAACCTCGGCGACCCCGACGACGCCAAGCGCAAGCGTGCCGTTGAGAACCACCACAAGTGGGTCGAAGCCGCCAAGCAACTGGGCTGCCACAGCGTCCGAGTCAACGCCGGAAGCGCCGGCTCTTACGACGAGCAGATCAAGCTGGCCGCCGACGGCCTTTCCCGCCTTTCCGAGTTCGCCGAGAAGTTCGGACTCAACGTGATCGTGGAGAACCACGGCGGCCTCTCCTCCAACGGACAATGGCTGGCCGCCGTGATCAAGACCGTCGACAAGAAGAACTGCGGCACGCTGCCCGATTTCGGCAACTTCCGCATCAAGCAGGGCGAGGAATACGACCGCTACCAGGGCGTGAGCGAGCTGATGCCCTTCGCCAAGGCCGTCAGCGCCAAGAGCTACGACTTCGACGACGTGGGCAACGAAAAGACCATCGACTTCCTGCGGATGATGAAGATCGTCGTCGAGGCCGGCTACCGCGGCTACGTGGGCATCGAGTACGAAGGCAGCCGCCTGGGCGAGGTGGAGGGGATTGCGGCCACGAAGAAGCTCTTGGAAACGTGCCTGAAGAAGCTCACGACGTAACGTGCCGCTAGACACCAGGCTCGTGCGAGTAAAGAATTGTCACGGAACGGTCAGCAGGCAACATGGCGCAAGTTGTTGACTCGACAGAGGTTTCGACTAGAATCACTAATCGTTGAGTTGGAATGGGCAAACCTCTGCGTTTCACCTTACACTTCACAGTAGCAGCTTTAGGGAAAGTCGCAGGCTTGGAGAGTCGATGGCAGCAAAGAAACGAAAAGCTGTTTCCGGCCAAGGGCCGCATGCAAGCATCATGCTTGTTTGCGATGCCGTGGCGCGCGACCCGAGCACTGGCAAGAGCACGCTTTACGGGGTTTTCGATCGAGTCCACGCCCCCAAGACCCCAGCACACGCCAGCTTTTGGACCTATGCCAGGCTCGTCGGCGGGCATGGCCAGAAGACGATTTCCTTTCAGATTCTCGACGAGAAAGGGAGATCGCTTTTGAGTGAGCCGCCAACATTTTCGTACACGCCGACGGAAGGGAGCACGGCTGAAGTTGCAGTCTTTTTCCGCGAAGTCGAGTTTCCAAAATTCGGCAAGTTCGTCGTAGCCGCATTCTCGGGTCGGCAGCAAGTCGGCAGTTCGTACGAGTTTTCAGTTGCTAAACGGCAGCAATCATGACGACAGAGGTCGCAATCCGAAAACTCGGACGGTCGCCAGGTTCTCCCATTCGTCTGAAGACGTACGGGAAGGGGCTCTTTCAGCGTGTCGCCGCCAGTGGGCATCCCGCTGTCTTGTACGCGCCGGGCGTTCAGCACCGAAGCGGACCGATGGCTGGAATGATGCAAATTCAGATCACCAATTCCATCACCTGCGATTCGCGATCGTTTGTTTTCCGCAGGCCCGTAGCGATCCGAACGACCGTCTCCCAAGACGGAGTTTGGCAACACATCTGTGACGAGCTACACATCTCTTCGTACGGTCGAACCCGGCAGGAGTCCTGGGATGCATTCTGCGTCGAGTTGCAAGCATCCTGGGATTCCCTGGCGTGTGAGGAAGATGGAAACCTCACGTACGACGCGCAGCTTCTTAAGCAGCAACTTCTAGACACAGTCAGCGACGAAACCTCACTCGCGTGAAGCCGAGAAAAGCCGCCGACATTCAATCAGCGCTGCGCGGCAAGGGCTTCCGCGAAGACGCAACGCATCATTACATGTATTGGTTCTTTGCCCAAGGCAAGAAAACGCATATCAAGACATTTGTGAGCCACGGCATCAAAGAGTACGGCCCGGAATTGCTTTCCCAGGTCAAAAGGCAGATGTGCCTTCAAACGGGCAAGGAATTCGACGATTTCATGGACTGTCCCCTTACGGAACAACTGTATTTGCAGTTGCTGATCGCGAGGGGTAAGGTACAATTGCAACCGCCGCCGACCGTGAAAACCAAGAAAAGCAAGTAGCCGTGCTCGTCGAACTCTCTGAACTCTCTTTGCAATCTCAGGTCGTGAGAGCAGCGCGCGGGTTGAGGGCGGCCGTGAACCAGTTTCGATTTGCAATTCCCCCTTACCCGAACGCCTCGGCCATCGCCTGGCCGTGGTCCGTGATCGGCACCGGCCGGTCGCCGTCATACAGCTCCTTCGCCGGGTCGATGCCCAGGGCCGAATAGATCGTGGCGTGAAAATCGGGCACGGAGACGGGCCGCTCGACGGGCTTTTTGCCCAGCTCGTCGGTGGCGCCGATCGCCTGCCCGGACTTCAGTCCCCCGCCGGCCAGCACGGCGCTGAAGGCGGCGCTGTGATGCCCGCGCCCGCCGCCGCCGTCGAACTCCGGCGGGCGGCCGAATTCCGTGGCCACGACGACGACGAGCGTTTTGTCGAGCCGCTTCCGCGCCTCCAGGTCCGCGATCAAGGCCGACAGCGCCTGGTCGAGCTGCTGGATCAACACGTGCTGGTTCTTTTGCCCCTCGTTGTGCGTGTCCCAGCCGGTGCCGTTGATGAAGTTCAGGTTGAAGGAGACCTCGACGAACCGCACGCCCGATTCGACGAGCCGCCGCGCGAGCAAGCACCGCTGCCCGAACTCGCCGCCGTAGCTTTCCCGCAGGGCGTCGCGCTCGCTCTTGAGGTCGAACACTTCCATGAATTCCTTGCCCATGAGCTTGAAGGCCGCCTCGGAGGCCGCGGCGTAGTCTTTGATCCGCGCGTCGCCGCCGCTCTGCCGCGCGTACTCGTCGCGCAAGCCCCCTAGCAGCTCCTGCCGCCGCTTCTGCCGATCCTCCGAGACGCCCGCCGGCCGCTTGAGCCCGCTGGGTCCAAGCTCCGTGTCGGTCAGATAGACGTAGCCGCACTTGGCGCCCAGGAACCCCGGCCCGCGGCTGGCGCTGGGATAGCCGATCAAGACGTAGGGCGGCACGCCCTGGCCCCGCGCAGGGAGTTCGTGGGCGATGACCGATCCCAGCGAGGGGGTAGGTCGTCGTGCCCGACGGCGGCCGCCCGACGTGCAGCCGGTTCGTGGCGGCGGCGTGCTCGTCGACGACGTTGTGGTTCAAGCTGCAGACGAGGATGCAGCGGTCCAGGAGCGGCGCCGTGCGCCGCAGGTGCTCGCAGACTTGCACGCCCTCGATGGCCGTGTCGATCGCGTCGTAGTACGAGCCGGCGACCTTCTGGCCGTCGCCGCGGCGCTTGGGGTCGAAGGTGTCGATGTGGCACGCTCCGCCGCCCAGCCAGAGGAAGATGCAGCCGTCGGCCCCGCCGCGCGGAATCCCGCCGCGCGCGCCGTCGGCGGCGCGGAGCGATCGCAAGAGCGGCGAGGAGGCAAGTGCCGTAGCGGCCGCGGTTTGCAGGAATTCGCGTCGGGTAACGGACATGGGTTTGACCTCAAGTGTTTACGGCACAAACACAAACTCCGGCGAATTCGCCAGCGCCCAGATCACGTCCTCCAGCCGCTCGCGCCAGTCGGCCGCCAGCCGCGCCGTCGGCTCGTCGCCCGAGAGCACTTCGCGCTCCATCTGGAGCTTGATCTTCGTCGCCTCCGGGCTGAGATGGTTCGACCAGGAGACCGCGTGCCGGCGGATTTTGGGCCGCGGCGCGGGAAGATCGCCCTGGACGATGCGCTGCTCGAAACCCGGAGTTAGCAACTTCTCGAACTGCTCCCGCTCCTTCTCGGACGGCCCGCGCGAGACGAATTGCAAAAACACCTGTTCGACCAACACGTCGACCGACTTCGCCTCCACCGCCAGCCGCGTGGCGGCGTGGTCGTCCGACAACCGCGCGATCCGAGCGCTGACCACCCCGCTCGCCAGCGACAGCGGCTGCAAGACGTTCGGCTCCTCGTCGCGCTGCGTGATGGGGCTAGGGCGGCTGTCGCGCCAGCCGAAGCTCGTCAGAAAGTCGATCAGCGCCTGCGCCCGCGGCAGCCCCAGCGCCGGCCGGTCGCGGTCGGTGGACATCGACGTGAGCTGCCAGGCCCGCCGCGGCACGCCCAGGTGCAAGAACGTCTGCACGGGCAGCCGGCCCTCGGGATCGAGCGTCAAGGGATCGCTGTCGAGCGGTTTTTCCGCCGCGGCGAAGAGCGAATCCAGAAGCTGCTCGGCCGTCATCCGCCGCCGGGCCGGCGACGCAAACAACCGCCGCGCAGGCTCGCTCCCGTCGGCCGAGGGCGTCCGCGATTCGCGTTGATAGGCGTGCGACGCCAGAATCAATCGCGCCACGTGCTTCACGTCATACCCGTGGCTCGCCAGCTCGCGCGCGAGAAAATTGAGCAGTTCGGGGTGCGACGGCCCGGACTCGTGCCAGTCGTCGGCCGGCTCGACGATCCCCTGTCCCATCAGCCGCTTCCAGAGCCGGTTCACCGCCACCTGCGCGAATCGGTCGTTCGCGGGCGACGTGAGCATGGCTGCCAGTCGCTCGCGCGGGTCGTCGGCGTTTCGCAAGACGCCCTCGGGCAACTCCGCCGAAACCAGGTCCGCGAACGGCCACGCGGGATCAATTCTGTCGCCCGGCTTAAGCGTGATGCTGATGAGGGGTTGGCGGCCGCCCGGCAGCGTCGGCACCGTGCTCGTCTTGGGGAGCGCCATCGTCTGGCGATCGAGCATCGCCGCCAGCGAAAACAAATCGCGCTGCAAAAACGGGTGCTGCGGTGCGTCGTGGCAGCGGGCGCATTTCATCTCCTGCCCGAGGAACGCCTTGGCCAGCACGTGCGCCTTCTCGGCCAGCGGCGCGTCGTTCTCGGTGGCCATGCCAAAGCCGGCCGGCCCGCCGTAATAAACGCTGCCCTCCATCATCACCAGCTCGGAGGCGAACCGATCGAGCGGCTTATTGTCCACGAGCGACTCGTAAATCCACCAGCGGAAGGGTCCCGTGTTGTTGAGCGTCGGCTTGACGATTCCCGGGTTCTCGGCCAGCACGTCCTGCCAGTAGCTGACCCCGTGGTCGGCCCAGCGCGCGTCGGCAAGCAGACGATTGATGACGGCCTCGCGGCGATGGGGCCGCCGGTCGGCCAGGAACGCCGCGATCTCCTGGCGCGTCGGCGGCAGACCGGTGCAATCGAGCGTCACGCGCCGCAGGAACGCGTAGTCGTCGGTCAGCTCCGACGGTTTGACGCTGGCCTCCGTCAATCGTGCATTCAAGAATCGATCGATCTCGTTGTGCGCCGGATAGCCCGCCGGCGAATCGGGCACGACGATCGCCGGCCGCCGCGCGATTTCCTCGCGGGCCAGCTCGTGCCGCAGCTTCCAGTAGCGGTCCTCTTCGGCCGAGGCCGCCCGGCGGTGCTCGCCGTTCAGCCGCTCGACGTGCCGACCCAATCTCTCGGCAAACGACGCCCAGCCGTCTTCCGTGAGCGCCACGGGCGATCCGCCGCCGGGCACAAGCATCTCAAACGGCTCGTCGCCCTTGGCGATCGCCACGCACGGCTGCCCCGCTTCCAGCCGCAACTTCGAGCCGCCCACGACGAATTCCTGCCGGAAAACGTGTTCGCCCGGGGCCAGCTCCATCTCGACGATCCGCTCCTGGTGGCCCTGTGGCAGCGGACGCAGGCCGCTCGGATCGACAGGCGCTAGTTCCGGCACGCGCTCGTGCCCGCTGGCGTTGGGAATCAAAAAATCCGTCTGCACGACGACCTTGCCGTCCACGGACAGCCGCGAGGCATTCAGGCTTCGCAGCAGCAGCCGATACTTGCCGCCGACATACTGCCGCTTCACTTGCAATCGCACGACGTAGGGGTTGGTGCGGTCGTCGATCACGCCGCGGGCGTTGTACTTGTGCGGCACGGCGGTCATCGCCATCGCGGGCAGCGTCGCCGTCATCGTCTCCGTCGCCCTCCGCAGGTTCCACGAATGCTCCTGCACGCCCTCCAGCACCTCCAGGAGCACCGCGTCGGCGGGCAGCGCCGCCGGGTCGATCGTCTCCGGCTCCGGCGGCGGGCCGGCGTAGCGATAGCGCTGCTCGATGCGCTCTGGAAGCAGTTCGCTGCGATAAATCGCGACTTCGTCGATCAGGCCCACGAACGTATTGCCCGGGTTTCCGCCCAGCGACGAGCCGATCCAGAGTTCGTCGTCATCGACGACCGGCGGCCGCTCCGTCGGGCCGCCCATGTCAAAGCGGCCCTTCACCTCGCGGCCGTCGAGGAACGCCCGCGGGCTTTCGCGCTTGCCGAAGTGGAACGACACCGCCACGTGGTGCCAGCCGCTGTCGGACTCGAAGCCTTGGTCGGAATTCCAGCGATGGAACTCGCCTTCCGCGCCCTTTTCGCCCTGGCTGCGGAAGAGGAAGCTGATCCGCGCCGTCCCTTCCAGGCACCGCAGCCGCAGGGCGTAGTTCTGGTTCTCGCGCGGTACGCCCTCGTTGTTCGTGCGGCCCTTGCCGACGACGTAGACCTGCTGCCCTTCCTTGAGCGAAAACGGGTTGACCCAGGCCTCGAGCGTGATCGCGTCGCCGGCGGAAAAATCCAGGATGCTCTTCTCGCCGGGATCGCTGACGCGCAAAAAACCCTTCGCGCCCGAAAGCTGGATGGCGACGTTGTCTTTCTCGAAGAGCGGGAAATCGCCCGGCCGCGGCCCGGCCTGCTTGAGCGCCACCGCCCCGACCGCCGTGCCCGTCGGCTCGACCTTGGACTCTGCGGCCGTGCAGCGGATTGACTTTCCCTCGCCGGGAATCATCCGCCAATAGGCCGCCGGCTTGTCCGCCAGCACCAGTTGCTCGTAAAGCGAGGCAACGGGGTTGCCGTCGTTGGCGTCCGGCGGCGCAGCCAGCGCCGCGAGAGGCAGCAAGCCACTGGCCAGAGCAAGCATCAGGACGAGTCGGCGCATTCCAACGATCCTCTTGGGCACTATCTTACGACGCAGCCGAGGATTTCGTCAAATCTTCGCGGCCCAGAGGTTTCGATGTCAGAACTTGACATCGATTACCGTCTTGGAACTCTCTCCCTGCGCCTTGATCCCCCGGATCGTCTGCATCCTACCCCGGTCCGGGTCGCCGATGCGAACGGTGTAGTTGGCCGCGGCCTCAAACACCTTCGGCCGAAAGACCGTGCCGCGAATCCGCAGCGTGTAGACGATTTCGCCCGTCTGGTCATCAACAATCTGCACGACCGGGTTTTCCATGCCCGAAACGCGCATCTCCGACAGCCACGCCGCCGCCGGCCGGCCGTCGTTCTCGGTCATGTGAATCGTCCGCGGCCAGCCCGGGAAGTGGTCGTCCGGTTTCAGGTTTTTGGCGTCGATTTGCAGCCGGTAGCACTCCATCGTGTACGTGCCCTTGGGCTTGTTCATCCGCACGATCGAAAAGCCCGACGCCTTGTCGTGCAGCGTGTTGATCCGGCCCGCGCGGTTCTTTTGCGCCGGGTTGCCGACCGCCAGGACGGTCACGCGGTTCCCCAGGCCATCGAAGTAATCGCCCGTGTTGGGCAATCCCGGCTCGAGTCGGTTGCGGACGGGCTTGCCTTCGCTGTCGGGCCGCCACGAGCGCGGATAGCCCGCCGCGATGCTCGGCACGCAGAACGAATAGCCCGCGTCGCGAGAATCGTCGATCCCGTGGTGTACGATCGACGCCAGGTGCTGGTCGCCCGCAAAGTGCAGCGCGAAACCCTTGCGCAGCTCAACAAGCGCCGCGTTCCGACCCGACTGCGGCCAGCCGTTGCTGTCCAGGTCGGCGACGAGGTACTCCTGCTCCGGGCCGTGGTAGTTGGCCAGGTTGCAGAAGATCGTCTGGGAGAGGGCGAGTTTCATGTCGGCGCCCTTCCAGTCGGCCGCCCAGGCGCGCAGGAATTTGAGCTGCCGCCCGCCGAGCAATTCCAGCCCCGGCTTGTCGAGCGTTTTGGGATCGAGGCTTTTGTCCTTCACGTGGTCCGGCCTTCCCGGCCAGGTGTTCACCTTTCCCGCCGGTCCCGACTTGAACTTCCGGTCCTCGATCACCGCGAAGCTGATCCGGCCGTAGAGCAGGTCGCCGTAGTAGACCGTGATGCCCTGCTCGATCGGCGTGGGGTCGAACGGGTCGGGATGGTGGGCCGCCAGCGTCCGCTGCACGGCGTTCACCCATTCGGCGGGCATCGCGTAGCCGCCGCGGTCGTGGTTCTGGATTCCGCCGCAGTCCCTGCCCCCCTCGCCCCAGATGTTGCCTTGATAGACGTCGTGGTCGTCGGGCAGCACGAGCGTCGGCCGGTCGCGCATCACGTCGCGAAACGCCCAGCCCCAGAGATAAATCTTGCGCAGGTAGTTGAGGGCCGCGAGCTTCACCGGCTGCCGGAAAATGCCGTACCCGCCCACGTTCTCGTAAATCTCGTCGCCCGAAAAGAAAAGCACGTCCGGATCGAGGATCGCGACGTTCCGGGCCACGAGCACGTTGGGAAATCCCGTGTCCGTGTTGCCCGTGAACCCCGCGACGACGATCTCCTCTTTCGCCACGGGGTCCTTGCGGACGGTGCCCGTGAAGTAATGTTCCGTCTTCTTTCCGTCGCGCGCCGCGAGCGAATAGACGAGGCGATAGGGCACATCGCGGGCGGCGTCCCAATTCTCGATGCGGAACGTGGCCGTACAAGAAAGCGGGTCGATTCGTTCTTCGACCGGCGGGCCCCAAGCGCCGCCCCATTGCACCTGGAGGCGCACCGTCTGCGAGTCTAGCTCGCCCAGCGGCGGCATCTGGGCCGTCATCTTCCAGACGCCGCGGCTGAGCGTGTGCATGGCGTACAGGATCGGCCCGAAGCGACGGTCGTCGTGCGCCTCGACCTTGGAGCCGGAAACTTTCCAGTGGCGGAACCACCAACGCGAAAGCTCGCCTTCGCCGGGCACGTGCGGCCGGCGGTTCGCGCCGTGGTTGCTGACGATCGCCAGGTTGCCGACCAACTGCTCTGCGACAACGCGCGCTGCTACGCGCGCCAGCTCGCGGCCACTCGCAGGATCGTGCGCGGAGAGTTCAACGGAGTACATCTGCCCTTCCGGCTGCGCAACGAGCCGCAGCTCGACGTCCGAAAGCGACTCGATCTTGCCCTGAGCTTGCGTAGCGTCGATAAACAGCACGCCCTCCGCCGTGACGCCCGCGGGCAGCCCCTCGCCAAAGAGCAGGCTGCTTTGCCAGTGGTCGGTTTCCCGGTCGCGGACGCCGATCGCGAATCCGGCCGAGCCTTTGCGGTTCCCCTGATCGACCCGCCCCAGCCGCACCGACATCGCTAAATCGCCCGCGTCCTTCCCAAGCTCGCGCGTCAACAAATGCACGTTGCGGTTCTCTCCCCCGCGCAGGCACTCCAGGCGCCCCTGATGCACTCGCCAATCTTCCATCGGGTTGGCCCAGTACTCCGGGCCGATCCAGACGCGGTCATGGGAATCGGCGAACTGGCTGGCGAAGTCGGCCGCCGGCGCGATGTGCGGCACAAGGAGCACGGCAGCGAGCGCAAGCGCCGGCGGGCGGAACCCGATCGAAGCCGGGCGAGGTCTCAGGCAAGATTTCATGTTGTCCCTGGCTCAATCGTCCCGGTTCCACTGCGGCGCCCCGCCGAAGTAAGGGTACTTGTCGATCGCCTCGGCGTCGCCCGTCAATCGCGGGTCGCCCGTTTGCTTCAATTGCGCCATCAGCCGCTCCGAGAGCTCCTTCCGCGCGCCGTCGTAGCTCGAGTCGGCCGCGACGTTGTGCAGTTGGTGCGGATCCTTCTTCAGGTCATACAGCTCTTCGGCCGGCCGTTTGGCGAAGCACAGATCGTACAGCGACTTCACCTGCGGATCGTCGCGGTGGGACCACAGGTAGCGCTTCGTCGGCCCGTTGTCGCAGTCGGCCAGCCAGGCGTTCTTGAAAAACGCCTTCTCGTAATCGGGCGTTCCTGCGGGCCAGCGGTCGGGCAGGAAGTTGCGGACGTAGAGGAGATCGTCGGTGCGGATCGCGCGGACGGGATAGCCGCCGCCACTGGGCGCTTCCTGGGCCTGCGTGTGCCGCTCGCGCCCGACGAGCACCCAATCGCGCTTGGCATCGACGCGTCCCGACTTTTCGGACAAGAGCACCGGCACGAGGCTATGACCGGTCATTTCGCCGGGAACCGAAACGCCGGCGGCCTCCAGGAACGTCGGCGCCAGGTCGGTGAGCGACACCAAATCCGTCACGCGCCGGCCGCCCTTGATCTTTTTCCCCCAGCGGACCGCCAGCGGCACGCGCGACCCGCAGTCGTAGACGTTCGCCTTGCAGCGCGGGAAGGGCATGCCGTGGTCGCCGGTCATCACGACGAGCGTGTTTTCCAATTCGCCTTTCTGCTCGAGCAGTTTCAAAAGCTCCCCGACTTCGCGGTCGAAGCGCTGCACCTCGAAGTAATAGTCGGCCACGTCGCTGCGCACCTCCGCCGCATCCGGGAAGTGCGGAAACAGCTTGATCTCATCGAGCTTGATGCCGGCCGCTTTGCCGCTCCCCGCTTGATAAGGCCGGTGGGGGTCGCTGCTGCCGAAGAGCAGACAGAACGGCTTGCCCGTCGGCCGGGCCGCGAAAAACTCCTCCACGCTTTTGTACTTCTTCCCCTCCGGGTTGCCGCGGCCCGGGCCCCAGATCTTGCGGTAGCTGCCGACGTGATAGCCCGCATCGGAAAGGAGCTTCGGGAACTCTGCGAAGCGACGTTCCGGCCATTGGCACCACAGGTTGCACGCTTCTCCCAGCCGCCAGAAGTGCTGGCCGGTCAAAAGGGCGCCGCGGCTAGGCGTACACGAGGGCGAGGAAACAAACGCCTGCTCGAACAGCACGCCCGTCTCCGCCAGCCGGTCAAGCGTGGGCGTCTTGACGGCCTTGTCGCCCAGCGCGCCGGCGTGCGGCCAGCCCCAGTCGTCGGCGATCGCCAGGACGATGTTGGGCGTATTCGCCTTGGCCTCCTGTGCCAGCGCCGTGCCGGTGCTCGCGGACAAGCATGCAACAACGACAAAGAAACGAAGAATGCGGCGTACCATGTGGGCACCGGGGGACGCGGGAAGTACATGCGAGGCGGCCCTTTAGTCTATCCGCCCCGCGCGCTGTTTCACGCGCTTTTTCCCGAAACTCGCGCGTCACGCTCCCCCCGCCGGCCGGCGCGCCTCGTACCGGTCGTACAGCTCAAACAACACCTCGCGCAGGTCGCCGCCGTGCTTGTGAAAGACCTCGTGGATCTCCTGCGTCGAGAAAAGATGCCGCTCCTTGCCCAGGAGGTGCTCGACGAGCTTGAGCGCCAGTTCCGGGCTGGCGGCCGTGCGATAGAGCGGAGGAAAACCGGCCGGTAGGTGCGTCGTGACGACCAGGCCCAGCTTCCGCCGCCGGCAAAACCACTTGAGCATCAGCCGCGCAAAGAATCCAAGCTGCTCGTAGCCGTCGACCACGATCATCGTCGCCTGGTGCCGCTGGGCGAACCGCGACAGGTGAACGCCCAGGTACGACTGGCCGTCGTGCAGCTCGATCAGCGCCGGGCGCTCGCCCCCGCGGCGCAGGGCCGGCAGCAATTCCGCCAGCAGCGTCGATTTGCCGGACCCGTGCCCGCCGATAATCTCGCCCCAGTTCTTGTTCTCCTCCAGCCGCCCGACGAGCGTGCCGACGTTCTCGCCGGCCGCGTACTGAAACGGGATCACGCCCGGCCGCACGTACCGCGTGGAAAACGGGTTCGAGCCGCTGTCCGGCGGCAACGGACCCGTCGCCCCGGCCCGCCGCGGGCCATTTTCGTTTTCTCTTGGCAAGGGGCCCGACCATTTTGGCTGCGAGGATTTCTCCCACCACCGAACTCGCGTCGGTGGAGGGGCGACTGCAGGCTACAAGGACCCTCGTCAAAAACAAGGGGTTCATGGCGAGGGCGATTCTCCACCGACCTCGCGTCGACGCGAGGCCAGTGGGAGCAGCCGTGCAACCATTCACCTTTCGCAATTCACCGCCGCGCTTGTAAACGTGCGCACCTCGTCGGCCGTCTTGCCCGGGAATGTAGCGAGCAAGCCGAGGAACAAGATCGACGTCGCACAGCGCGATTTGCTCATACAGAGTTCCTTTCAGGAGGGCCGCTCGAACGAATACGCCCGCTCCACCCGGCAGACGCGAAGCTGGAAGGCATCATACCACCGCTGCCGGCCGAGTCGCTGGGCGATTTTGTGCTCGGCCTCTTCGTGCCAGCGGCGGATCGCTTCTTCGCTCTCCCAGTACGAGACGGTGATCCCCAGGCCGTCCGCCCCGCGGGCACTCTCGACGCCCAGGAAACCCGGCTGCAGCCGGGCCAACTCGATCATGCGATCGGCCATTTGCCCGTAGCCCTCCGGATCGGCGGCCGAGCGATGCGAGGTGAAGACGACGGCGTAGTAGGGCGGATCGGGCGTATGGGCGAGAGTGGACACAGGCGGCTCCATTTCCTAAGCGCCCCCGCAAATTTTCCTGTAGGGCGGCCCTTCCGGGCCGTCGCGGGAATGACGGCCTGGAAGGGCGTCCTACCAACGGCCGCGACGGCGCGCGTCTGCTACGGGAAGCCCTACACGGCCTGCGGCTCTTCCTTGGAGACGGCCGAGAACGAGAACTCCCCGTCCTCGTAATCGACGCGCACTACGCTCCCCTCCGGCAAGTTTCCCTTGAGCAGCTCCGTGGCCAGCGGGTTTTCGATGCGCTGCTGCAAGACGCGCTTGAGGGGCCGGGCGCCGTAGGTCGGGTCATAGCCTTCCTTGGCGATCGCGTCGACCGCCGCGGGCGTCACCTCCAGCTCGAGCTGATTTTCCTCCAGCCGCTTCCGCAGCCGGTTGAGCTGCAAGTCGACGATCCGCCGGATCTGGTCCCGCTCCAGCGGATGGAAGCAAATGATCTCGTCGATGCGGTTCAAAAACTCCGGCAGGAACTGCGCCTCCAGCGACTCCTGGACCGCCTCGCGGATGTCGTCGTACTTGCCGCCCTGCTTGAAAATCTCCTGGATCGCCTGGCTGCCGACGTTCGACGTCATCACCACGATCGTGTTGGTGAAATCGACCGTGTGGCCGTGGCTGTCGCTCAAGCGGCCGTCGTCGAGCACCTGCAACAGGACGTTGAACACGTCGCGGTGGGCCTTCTCGATTTCATCGAGCAGCACGACGGCGTAGGGCCGGCGGCGGATGGACTCGGTCAATCGCCCGCCTTCCTCGTAGCCGATGTAGCCCGGCGGCGCACCGATCAGCCGGCTGACCGTGTGCTTCTCCATGAACTCGCTCATGTCGAGGCGGACCATGGCGTTCTCGTCGTCGAAGAGCGCCTCGGCCAGGGCCTTGCAAAGCTCCGTCTTCCCCACGCCCGTCGGACCCAGGAACAGGAACGAGCCGATCGGCCGCTGCGGGTCCTGCAGGCCCGAGCGGCTGCGGCGGACGGCGTTGGCCACGGCCGTCACCGCCTCATCCTGGCCCACCACGCGCTGGTGCAGCCGCTCTTCCATCACGAGCAGTTTCGCCCGCTGCGACTCGACCATCCGCGAGACGGGAATGCCGGTCCAGGCGCTGACCACCTCGGCGATCTCGTCGTGGCCCACTTCTTTTCGCAACAGCCGCGGCCTGCGGGACTCTTCGGCCTCCTCAGGTTTGGCCCTCTCGAGCTTGCTCTTGTCCGGCGGCTCCGCTTCCAGGCGCTTGCGCAGCGCCTCGCGTTCCTTGACGAGCTCGGCAAGTTGTTTGTATTCCGACTCGACGCTGTAGCCGGCGTCGCGGCGCTCGCGGATGAGCTTTTCCAGGTCGGCATATTCCTTGTCGAGCTGCAAGCGCCGCTCGTGCATGGCCTGCACGTCGCTCATGCCGGCCTTCTCGGCCTTGAGCTGTTCGCGGAGGCTGGCCAGCTCCTGCTTGGTCTTCTCGATTTCAACGTGGACTTCCTCGAGCTGCTCCTGCGCGTGCTCCTCGGTTTCCTGGGCGAGCTGCCGGGCCTGGATTTCAAGCTGCGTCAAGCGGCGCTTGAGGCGGTCGATCTCCGCCGGCTCACTTTCCAGCTCCATCGCCACGCGGCTGGCGGCCTCGTCGACGAGGTCAATGGCCTTGTCGGGCAGGAAGCGGTCGGCGATGTAGCGGTTTGACAGTTCCGCGGCCGCCACGAGCGCGGAGTCCCTGATCTTCACGCCCTTGTGATGCGCTTCGTACCGGCTCTTCAAACCGCGCAGGATGGCGACCGTGTCCTCGACCGTCGGCTCGCCGATGTACACCGGCTGGAAGCGCCGCTCCAGGGCCGCGTCCTTCTCGATCTGCTCCCGGTATTCGTCGAGCGTCGTAGCGCCGATGCAGCGCAGCTCGCCGCGGGCCAGGGCTGGCTTGAGCAGGTTGGCGGCGTCGGCGCCGCCTTCAGCGCGGCCGGCGCCCACGACCGTGTGCAGCTCGTCAATAAACAGGACGATGTTCCCCTGGGCCGACTGCACTTCGCGGAGCACGGCCTTCAGGCGGTCTTCGAATTCGCCGCGGAACTTCGTGCCCGCGATCAAGGCCCCCATGTCCAGCGCGATGACGCGCTTGTTCTTCAGGCTTTCGGGCACGTCGCCCTCGACGATCCGCAGGGCGAGACCCTCGGCGATGGCGGTCTTGCCGACGCCCGGCTCGCCGATGAGCACGGGATTGTTCTTGGTGCGCCGCGAGAGGACCTGGATCACGCGGCGGATTTCCTGGTCGCGTCCGATGACCGGATCGAGCTTGCCCTGCTTGGCGCGGGCGACGAGGTCGATGCCGTATTTTTCCAGGGCCTGGAATTTACCTTCGGGGTGCTGGTCGGTGACGCGGGCGCTGCCGCGGACGGTCTTGATCGCCTCGAGCACGTCGCGGTCCGTCACGGCGGCGAGCCTGAGGACGTTGCGTGCCTTGCAATCGGACTTGGTCATCGCCAGGAGCAGGTGCTCCGTGGAGACGAACTCGTCGGACATGGCCGTCGCTTCGCGCTGCGCGGCCTCCAGGACGGCGATCAGCTCGCGATTGGGCGGCGGCGGCTCGCGGTTGTCGGAGACCTGCGAAAGCTGTTTCAGGTCGCCCTCGACCATCTGCTGCAAGCGGCTGCCGTTCGTGCCGATCTTGTTCAGGACCGCCACGACGATGCCTTCGGAATCGGCCAGGAGCGCCGAGAGGACGTGCAGCGAGTCCAGTTGCGAGTGGCGGCGGTCCTGCGCCGTTTCCTGGGCGTTTTGGACCGCCTCCTGGGCCTTGGCCGTCAGCTTTTCGAATCGGAATGCCATGATGTGCTTCCTCTTCCGTACGCCGCGCGCCGGGGCATCCGAGGACTCATTGGAAATGCGTCGCGTGGCATCGCGCGCGACGATGCCACAACGTCGCGCGCGACGATGCGCACCGTTGATCGCGGCGCACATCGTCGCCTCCGTTGCGTAGCGCGACGCATTTCCCAGTGCGTCCTACGGGGCGTTACTACAGGGCGTTACTTCTTCTCAAAATCCGCGTCGATGACGTCTTCGTCCTTTTTGCCGGCCCCGCCGCCGCCGGCCGCGCTGGCCGCCGGTTCCGGCCCGGCGCCCGCGCCGGCCCCGGCCGATTCGTACAACGTCTTGCTCAGCGCGTGCATCGCCCGCTCGAGGTCTTCCATCGCCGACTTGATCGCGGCCACGTCTTCACCCTTGCTCGCTTCACGAACGCGCTTGATCGATCCGTTCAGGGCCTCCTTGTCGCTGTCCTTGAGCTTTGCCTCGTGCTCCTTCATCACCTTTTCGATCTCGAAGCACAGCGCCTCGCCGCGGTTCCGCGCCTCGGCCAACTCCAGCCGCTGGCGGTCGTCCTCGGCGTGCAGCTCCGCGTCCTTGCGCAACCGCTCGATTTCCTCCTTGTTCAACCCAGAGGAATTCTGGATCCGCACCTTCTGCTCCTTGCCGGTGCCCAGGTCCTTGGCCGAGACCTGCAAAATGCCGTTGGCGTCGATGTCAAACTGGACCTCGACCTTGGGCACGCCCCGCGGCGCCGGCGGAATGCCCGTCAGGTCGAAGTGATCGAGCAGCCGGTTGTCCTTGGCCATCGGTCGCTCGCCCTGGAAGACGCTGATCGTGACGGCCGGCTGGCTGTCGCTGGCGGTGCTGAAGATCTGCTTGCGCGTGGTGGGGATGGTCGTGTTGCGTTCGACGATCTTGGTGAACACGCCGCCTTCGGTCTCGATCCCCAGCGTCAGCGGCGTCACGTCCAAAAGCAAAACGTCCTGCACCTCGCCGGACAGCACGCCGCCCTGGATCGCCGCCCCGACGGCCACCACCTCGTCCGGGTTGACGCCCTTGTGCGGCTCCTTGCCGAAGATCTTTTTGACCAGCTCCTGGACCTTGGGCATGCGCGTGGCGCCGCCCACGAGCACGACCTCGTCGAGCTGGTTCGGCTGCAGCTTGGCGTCCTTGAGGGCCTGCAGCACCGGCCCGCGGCAGCGCTCGATCAGGTGATCGACAAGCTGCTCGAACCTGGCCCGCGTGATCGTCATCTGCAAGTGCTTGGGCCCAGAGGCGTCGGCGGTGATGAAAGGCAGGTTGATATCGATGCTGGCGGCCGAGCTGAGCTCCTTTTTGGCCTTCTCGCAGGCTTCCTGGAGCCGCTGCAGGGCCTGCACGTCCTTGCGCAGGTCGATCCCTTGCTGCTTCTGGAACTCGTCGGCCACGTGGTTGATGAGCACCTGGTCGAAATCGTCGCCGCCCAGGTGCGTGTCGCCGTTGGTGCTGATGACGCGGAAAACGCCCTCGGCGACTTCCAACACGGACACGTCGAACGTTCCGCCCCCCAGGTCGAAGACGACGATCTTCTCGTTGGCCTTCTTCTCCAGGCCGTAGGCCATCGCCGCGGCGGTCGGCTCGTTGATGATCCGCGCGACCTCCAGGCCGGCGATCTGGCCGGCATCCTTCGTGGCCTGCCGCTGGGCGTCGTTGAAGTAGGCCGGCACGGTGATGACGGCCTTGTTGACGCGGTGCCCCAGGTAGGCCTCGGCGGCCTTCTTGAGTTCGCGGAGGATCATGGCCGAGATTTCCGGCGGCGTGAAATCCTTGTCGTTGACGCGCACCTTCACGTACTCGGCCGGCGCGCCGGTGACCTCGTAGGGCACCATCTTCTCCTCGGTCGCCACTTCGCTGTGCCGCCGCCCCATGAAGCGCTTGATCGAGTAGATCGTGGCCTTGGGGTGCAAGACGGCCTGCCGCTTGGCGCGGTCGCCCACGACCGTTTCCCCCTTTTCATTGAACGACACCACGCTGGGCGTCAGCCGATAGCCGTCGGCGTTCGCAATGACCTTGGGCTCCTTGCCCTCCATGACGGCCACGACCGAGTTCGTGGTTCCCAGGTCGATGCCGATGATCTTCTCTCCCTGAGCCATTGTCATTCTCCGCGTATCTTCGTTGATGCTCGATCGTATCTCTAGAACAGGCCGCATGCGCCGGACCGACGCACAATCTCAGGCGCATGCACCCGCGCCCGCGCGGATCGGTGCGCCCGGCCCGCTCTGGCCGACGAGTTTGCAAACCGCGCGCCGCAGCGAATGCGCGAAAAACTGTTGCCGCAACCGTATTTATTTCAATGACTTCCGTCGTATTTCTTCTAACGAGCCCGAGATCCTTCCGATGCGCGCCAAAGAGCGTCTGCCAGTTTGGCAGACGGCACGTCCCCGGCCGCCATCCAGGCGGGAACCGCGATTCCGAAGAGACCATCCCGCAATCATTTACGGTTTTACGATGGCCCGGTTCTTGACACCCATTTTGGCCACTATTACAAGGGGCATTCGTGGGGAAAGGCGACGGACTTCGTATTCTCTGACCGAAGGTCGCGTCGATGGCCAAATCCAAACCCGGCAAGTCCGGCAGCAAAAGCTCCGCCCGCCGCTCCCCAAGCCTTGCCGATCTCGATCGGCAGATCGTGCAGTTGATGAACCAGCGCGCCGAGCAGGCCTCGCGGCTGGCCTCGCCCGATGGCGGCGGCGGATTGGCTTCGCCGGAACGGGAAGAGGAATGGCTGAACCAGCTCGTCGCTCAGAATCCCGGCCCGCTCTCCGAGCGCTGCGTGCGCGCCGTGCTGCGCGAGGTGTTCACCGGCACGCGCGTCCTACGCGAGCGCATAAGAGTCGCATATCTCGGGCCGGCCTATAGTTACAGCCACCTGGCGGCCATTCACCGCTTCGGTCAAAGCGCCGAGCTCGTGCCGGTCGGCGGTATCGCGGCGGTCTTCGAGGAAGTGCAGCGCGGCCACGCGCGGTACGGCGTTGTGCCGCTGGAAAACTCGACCGACGGCCGCGTCGCCGACACGCTGGAGATGTTCACTCGCCTTCCCCTGCGCATTCACGGCGAGGTGCAGCTTCGTATTCATCATCACTTGATGGCCAAGTGTCCCCGCGCTGAGATCCAGGAAGTCTACAGCCGGCCGCAGGCCCTCTCGCAATGCCGCAATTGGCTGGCGCGGCATCTGCCGGGCGTGCGCACGGTCGAAGTGACCAGCACGTCGACAGCCGCACAGCTTGCGCGCGACAAGACCGGTGCGGCGGCCATCGCCAGCATCCAGGCGGCCGTCCACTACGGACTGGAGGTCCTGGCCGAGAAGATCGAGGACAACACCGACAACGTCACACGCTTCGCCGTCATCGGCAACGAATCGGCGCCGCGCACCGGCCGCGACAAGACGGCCCTGATGTTCGAGGTGGAGCACCGCGTTGGCGCGCTGGCCGATGCGACCGCCGTCATCAAGCGCAACCGGCTGAACATGACCTGGATCGAGTCGTTCCCCGTCCCCGACCGCCCCGGCGCGTATCTCTTTTTCGTCGAGATCGAGGGGCACGAGCGCGACAGCAAGGTGCGCAAGGCGACGGCCGCCCTGCAGCGCCGCGCACTGCGATTCGAAATCCTCGGCTCCTACGAACGCGCCGAGCCGCTGGAATAGCGCGCGAGATTCCGCATTCAAAACTGCGTCGGGCGGTTCGACGTTCGCCGCCGATGTGCGGCCCTGTTTCAGCATGGCTCGGGCGTCGGCGACGCATTTCCCAATGCGTCCTCGTATGATCCCCGTAAGTTCCCTTTCAGGGTACTGGCTTTCGCGCGTTCGTTGCAGACTGCTGGGTTGTGGTAGTCGCGAGGAGATCTCAATGCGTCCTGAGGCTCGACCTCTATCCGTAGATTGATCCCTCCGGCCTTCGGCTCGTGGCGTGGTT
>JACOUI010000323.1 GCA_016177915.1 Planctomycetia bacterium | reverse complement strand
GGAAGGACCGGGTCCCGTACAGCGAATCGCACTACCTCGAGCGACTTCGCAAGAAGAACTCCCCCCTCCTCAACCACCTGCCGGCGCCGACGACCGTCGCCGCCGCCACTTGACTTTCCTACTCAGATGTCTCGTCCTCGTAATCGTACTCGTATGGGCCTGCGGTTCGTTCGAGTTCGAGTACGATAATCGGCGACTGCTGCGCTACGCCAGGTTTCGCAAGTATTGTACCCCCTGCCGCAGCTCAAAGACCGCGTCCTCCGCGAATTCCCGCTGCACCGTAAAGTAACCTCGATACCCGCGCTCGTCGAGCGCGCCTACAAGTGCCGGGAAATCGACCTGCCCCCGCCCGAGCGCAACCTCCTCCCCCCGCAAGAGCGCCCGGTCGCGGACGCCGTCCCGCGCGTGAACGTGCAGGATCGACGCGCCGACCTTCTCCACCATCTCCAGAGGCGCATAGCCGTTGGCAATCAAGCTGCCCGGGTCCAAATCCACCCCCATCGCCCGCTCCGGCAGCGCGGCGATAAGGCGGGCCATGTCGTCGGGGCTTTCGCTGCCGGTCCGGGCGGCGAGGGTCGCCCCGACGTGCGCGGCGTATCGCCCCAAGTCCGAAAGCACGCTCACGAGCAATTCCCATTCGCGCTCGTCGCCGGCCGCAGACGGTTCTTTGGTCGACGCACCTGACGCATCGCCCGCCAAGAGCACGTCGTCCGCGCCGGGAAGCAGAATGGAACTCCTCCGCGGCTGCCGCGGCTTGCTTTCCGCCCCGGTTACCGGCGGTGGCGCGGCCGGCGGCGGAATCCGCCCCACGTGATTCACGACTACGGAGCACCCCAGCGACCACGCCGCCCGCATCGCACCTTTCGTCGCTTCCACCCGCTTATCCAGTTCCTCCGGCACGTTGTAGCCGTGGCGCGTCGGGAAACTGACCGCTGCCACCCGCAAGCCCAGCTCATCCAGCATTTTCCGCAACTGGCGGACGGCGGTCTGCGAGAGCTCCTCGAGCGGAAGCTGCCGCCGCAGGTCGATTTCCACCCCCGACGCGCCAAGCTCCGCCGCCGTAAGCAAGGCTTCCTTCAGCGGCAGCCGCAGGCTCGGCAAATGGACGCCGATTTTGAGCGTGTTCATGGACTGCCCAAAGTGTTCAGCTCGCGTGTTTCATCGCACAAAGTCAGACGCCTCTCCGATGCCCCTTCGCCGCCGACTGCCGACGATTCTACTCCCGACGATTCTACTGGTCGGCGCGGCGCTCACCAATTGGCTGACCGCCGCGGAGTTCCCCAGCATCGATCCGCCGCCGCCCCCCGCGCCGATGCCTCCGCCGTCGCACGTCTCCCTCCTGCGGGAATCCGTCTCACCAGAATCCGCTCGCGAGGCCGCCGTCGACGTGCTCTCCTGCGGCTTCGAGACCCGGCACGACCAGAACTTCGACGGCTGGCCCGACGGCTGGGCGCGCCAGCGCGGACGTGGCTTTCCCGCCTACTTGCCGATCGGCCTCCGCGAGATCTCCTGCCCGGAGGGCAAGTCCTGCCTGGGCATGGACCTCGACGGCGGCGCCGCCGCGGTCTTTAGTCCCCTCGTCGATGTCGCCCGACAATTCGAATACGCCGTGCACGTTCGTGCCCGAACCGAAGGGCTGGTCCGCGATCGGGTCTTCCTCTCCGCGCGGTTTCTCGACGAGCGCGGGCAGCCGCTGGCCGTGTACTTCTCGCGCGGCATCGGCGAGACGAGCGACTGGACGGAGCTTTCGGTCGCGGCCATTGCCCCGCCGCCGGGCGCACGGTCGCTTTCCGTCGGGCTGCACTTGCAGCCGGGCGGGCCGGGCGATTCGCCCGAACGCGGCGTGCCGCTTGCGCTCCCCGACTTGAAAGGCTCGGCGTGGTTCGACGAGGTCGTCGTGCGGCGGTTGCCGCGCGTGACCCTCGACGTCTACGACCCGAAAAGCGCGCTGTCAGAGCCGTCGCCGAACCTGCTCATTTCGCCTCACGATGTCGAACTGGTCGCGCGGCTGGAAGGCTGGCCCGCCGGCCGGTTCATGGCGCGGCTGGAGCTTTTCGATCCGCGCGGCAATCTCCTCGGCGAACCGCACGAGAAGGAGATTACCACGACGGCCGCCGAGGAAGCGCCGAGCGCTCCGGCGCCCGGTGTTGCTGCACCGCGCGCCCTGGAAAGTGTGTCGCTCCACGAGCCAGCCTCACACGACCGTGGCGGTACTCCCGCACCCGATGCCGAATCGAAACCCGCCGAAGAGCCGCCGAGCGCCGTCGCCCCGGCGCCGCCTGTCGTCGTCGCCTGGCGGCCCGCTGCGAAAGGGCCGGGCTATTACACGCTCCGCTGCCGCGTGTTTCAAATCGCCGCCGCGGCCAGCGCGGCAAGTCGAAACGAATCGCGAACGCTCGTGGCCGAGAAGGAAACGTCCTACGCCATCGCCCAGCACGAGCGGCCCGTCGGCACGGGCGGATTCGGCTGGTCGCTGCCGGCCGTGCCGCGCGATGTGCCTTTGAAGACGTTTTCCGCCCTGGCGATCGAGGGCGGCGTGCAGTGGCTGAAAATCCCCGCCTGGAGCATCGCCGACGATCAGCAGAAGCTCGCCGACCTGCACGAAGTGGCGCTGCGGCTGGCGGCCATGGACGTGCAGCTCGTGGGCGTGGCCAGCCCGCCGCCTGAGAGCGTGCGGAAGGAAATGAGTCTCGACTCCGACCCGACCGCGGCGCAATTGCTGTCCGCCGACGCCAAAGCCTGGCAGCCGTCGCTCGACAGGACCGTGGGCGACTTGGCCTGGTACATTCGGCAGTGGCAGCTTGCGGCCGACCGCGACGGCAGCCTCGTGCGCCGCAAGGACCTGCCCAACTTCGTTGACGCGCTCCTGCGGCGCTGGGCCGGCTCGGGCGCCTCGGTGCGCGTGGGCGTGGTTGCGCCGCAGGCGCTCGCCGCGCCTGCCGAATGGCGCGTCCCGATGCTGGAAATGAAACAGTCGCCGTGGAGCTTCGTGAGTTACCCGCCCGCCGCCGAAGCGAGTGCCGCTCCGTCGACCGAATCGCACGAGCACGACGGCTCCACGCGGCACTTTGCCGCCGTGCGCCCGCTGCCCCCCGGCCAGCACACGACCGACGCCCGCGCCGCCGACCTGGTCCTGCAAATGGTCTCCGCCGTCATCGACGGGGCCGACGCCGTGTTCCTGGCCGATCCGCTCGACGCCGCGTCGGGCATCGTCCGGGCCGACGGCACGCCCGGCGAGCTCTTCGTCCCCTGGCGCACGACGGCCCTGGCCCTCCACGGCGCAGGATTCGCCGGCACGATCGAATTGCCCGGCGGCAGCGAGAACCGCGTTTTCGTCCGGCAAGGCAAGGCGATCCTCGTTGTCTGGAGCCGCGAGCCGCACGAAGAGTCGATCTACCTGGGTGAGACGGCGTCGCTCGTCGATGCCTGGGGAGCAATGAAGCCCCTTGCGCTCCGCGACGGCGAGCACGCGTTCACCGTCGGCCCGCTCCCGCTCTTCATCCTGGGGGTCGATGAGCCGATCACGCGGATGCGCCTGGCGGCGACCTTTGCGCAGACCGCCATGCCCGCCCGCGTCGGCGCGCGGCTTTCCAATCGCCTGAGCTTCCCGAGCCTCTTGCCCGACGGTGTTTCCGCCACCGTGCGGTTGGTGCTGCCGGAGACGTGGAAGGGGCGGCCGACGAAATGGCGCATGGACCTGAAGCAGGGCGAGTCGGCCGACCTGCCCTTCGACCTCGTCGTCCCGCAGCACGCCGACACCGGTCCCCAGCGGATCAAGATCGACCTGGAGCTGGACGGCAGCGGGAAACACATCACGATCTTCCGCACGCTGCAGTTCGGCGAGACCGACGTGACGCCCGATCTGACGACGGAGATCGGCCCCGAGGGTGAGCTGCGCGTCACACAGCGCCTGCGAAACTCGACCGGCCAGAAGCTCGCCTTCCGCTGCCACCTCTACGTGCCGGGCCGTCCCCGCGAATCGGCCACGGTCGCCGTGATGGCCGCCGCCGAGCACACCTTCGAGCTGCCCGACGCCGCCTCGCTGAAGGGCGCGACGCTCTGGCTCCGCTCGGTCGAAGTCGGCGGCGGCCGCGTGATTAGCCGGCGCTTCACGGTGCCGTAGCCGTCGCGCGCCTGAAAAGTAGCCGTCACGCTCCGCGTGATGCAGCGTGACGGCGAGAGTCGCCCCGAATGCAGGAGCGACTTGCCGCGGCAACGGACGATGGCCGATCGCGCTTCCTCACGCCGAGCGTGAGGGCTACGCAGACCGCACCCTACGCGGTCTCCTTCGAATACCTCCCGCCCCCCTCCTCCTCGTCCTCCTC
>JACOUI010000322.1 GCA_016177915.1 Planctomycetia bacterium | reverse complement strand
GTCGAGCCACAGGCCCGGCCCGCAGTAGACGCCCTGCATCTCGTCGAGCTTGTTGGAGACGGTCCAGTATTCGTTGGCCGTGCGGAAGTCGTTGATGAAGCGGTAGCCGTGGAGCGGGACGTGCGAATCGGCGAAGTTTCCTTGCAGCGAAATGGCCCGGTCGCCGGCCAGCTTCACGAGGTCCGAAAACGACTTCGTGGAGCGGAACTCGTCCGGCCCGCCGGCAGTGTACGGCTCCCAGGCGGTCGCGGGCGCATCGAGAAATTCCGCCATGCCGCCATCGAGGATCGCCAATTCACCGGGATACGACCGGACGGTGATCGGCTTATCCACAGTCCCTTGGACGGAACACGCAGCGTGCTCGTGGTAGACGCCGCCGCGCAAGTAAAGCGTGTCGCCGGGCCGGAGCTTCGTCGCCGCATGAGCGAGCGTTTTCCAGGGCCGCTCGCTGGCGCCGTCGGCGGCATCGTCGCCTTTTTTCGCATCGACAAAGCGCGCCGGCCCGTCGGGCATCTTCCGGTCCGACGCCTTGGGCAGCGCGCGGAGCGGAGGATGAGAGGCGAACTTGGGCTTGTCGTCCGCGGCGGCGAAGCGAACAAGAACGACGGCGATCGCCAGAAGGCAGAAGCTGCGGACGGCAAGTCGAAGCATGGCGCGACTCCGTGGCATCGAGGGGCAAGGGGTGGGTAAGATTATAGCCAGGTTATCGACAGGCGCGTTATAATTGGGGCATGGCTACCGACACTCTTCCCAACCCGGCGGACATCCTCTCGCGCGCCATCGACCGTGACGGCGACGGATTGTCCAAGGAAGTCGCGCGATTCCTGCTCTCGCTCAAACTTGCCGACGTGGACGTGCGGCGACTCAATGAACTCGCCGCGCGTGCGCGGGCAGGGGCGCTGACACCCGCCGAACAGCAGGCGCTCGACGAATACCGGCGCTGCGGGCGCCTGGTCGAAATTCTGCAACTGAAGGCGCGGTTGGCGATGGAGCAAGCGTCGTAATCCTCTGGGCCCGTCTCCGCCGACAATCTCCGTCGGCTCTCAGCGTTTCCGCCCGCCGCTTGCGTTCGCATCGCCGGCCGCCAATGATGGACTCGCTTCCGGCGCTGACGATCCGCCATTCTCAGCAACCTGCTCGAGGTTCAGCATGTTCATTGCACCCCGCCGCCGCTTCGCTAAGTTCCTCGCCGCGTTCGCCTCTCTCGCCGCGCTCCCCGCCCCCGCCCTCCTCGCCCAGGGCCAGGACTACGTGAAGGCCAACTTCACCAAGTACGAATACAAGATCCCCATGCGCGACGGCGCAAAACTCTTCACGGCCGTCTACGTCCCCAAGGACACGTCGAAGACCTATCCCATCCTCATGTCCCGCACGCCCTACTCCTGCCGCCCCTACGGCGCCGACCGCTACCGCGACAGCGTCGGCCCGTCCGAAATCCTCGCCCGCGAGGGATTCATTTTCGCTTACCAGGACGTCCGCGGCCGCTGGAACTCCGAAGGCGAGTTCGTCAACATGCGGCCGCACGTCCCCAACAAGAAAAGTCCCGCCGACATCGACGAAAGCTCCGACACTTACGACACCGTCGAGTGGCTCATCTACAACGTCCGCGGACACAACGGCCGCGTCGGCATCTACGGCATCTCGTATCCGGGCTTCTACACGGCGGCGGGAATCATCGACGCCCACCCGGCGATCAAGGCCGCCTCGCCGCAGGCCCCCGTCACCGATTGGTTCGTGGGCGACGACTGGCACCACAATGGCGCCCTGCAGCTTACGCACATTTTCAATTTTCTGGCCACGTTCGGCCGGCCGCGCCCGGAGCCGACGACCGATTTCGATCCGCGCTTCAAGCACGGCACGCCCGACGGCTACCAGTTCTTCTACGACTTGGGCCCGCTGCCCAACGTCAACGGCAAGCACTTCAAGGACGAAGTGGCCTTCTGGAACGAAGTGGCCGCCCACCCCAATTACGACGAATTCTGGAAGGCCCGCAACATCCGCCAGCACTTGAAGAACATCAAGCCGGCGGTGATGACCGTCGGCGGCTGGTTCGACGCCGAGAACCTCTTCGGGGCCTTGGAGTGCTACCGGCACATCGAGAAGAACAGCCATGATTGCCGCAACGTGCTGGTGATGGGTCCCTGGCTGCACGGCGGCTGGTCGCGCAGCGATGGCAACGCCCTGGGGCACGTGCGGTTCAACGACAACACCTCGGCCTACTACCGCGACAAGATCGAGGCCCCCTTCTTCCGCTACTACCTCAAGGACAAGAAAGACGGCGACGCCGACAGCCCGCCCCCGCCCCTGCCCGAGGCCTCGGTCTTCGAGACCGGCACGAACGTCTGGCGGCAGCACGACGCCTGGCCGCCCAAGACGGCCCAGGCCAAGACGCTCTACTTCGGCGAGGGCGGCAAGCTCGGCTGGGCAGCGCCCAAGGAAACGAGCGTGGGCCAGGGGTACGACGAGTACGTGAGCGACCCGGCCAAGCCCGTGCCCTTCACCGAGCGGACCACGACGGCGATGGCGGTGGAGTACATGGTCGACGACCAGCGTTTTGCGGCCCGGCGGCCGGACGTGCTCGTCTACCAGACCGACGTTTTGACGGAGGATGTGACGATCGCCGGCCCGCTCCAGGCGAAGCTGAACGTTTCCACCAGCGGCACGGACAGCGACTTCATCGTCAAGCTGATCGACGTTTACCCGCCGGAGTTCCCCAATCCCGATCCCAACCCCGCGG
The DNA here is from genome assembly GCA_016177915.1 of Planctomycetia bacterium. Classification (GTDB taxonomy): domain Bacteria; phylum Planctomycetota; class Planctomycetia; order Pirellulales; family S012-138; genus JACOUI01. The sequence goes on along the minus strand of JACOUI010000322.1, from coordinate 28,342 downwards.
GCGTGCAGATGGGCGGCTTTCAGCAACTTGTCCGTGGCGACGTGATCCGGGGCAAGTTCCGCAACTCGCTGGAAAAGCCGGAGCCGTTTGAGCCGGGCAAGCCGACGGCCGTGAGCTTTAAGCTGCAGGACACCTGCCACACGTTCCGCACCGGGCACCGGATCATGATCCAGGTGCAGAGCACGTGGTTTCCGCTCATCGACCGCAACCCGCAGACGTTTGTGGACATTTACCAGGCGAAGGAGACGGATTTTCAGAAGGCGACGCAGCGGGTGTTCCGGACGGCGGAGATGGCGAGCGGGGTGGAGGTTTTGGTCGTACAATGATCGCGGTCGTGGAATTCACGTCGGAAAACGGATGCACCGGTGCCCACCAAACCCATTCTGCAAGCGCTCGTCCTGGCCGACCACGTTTACGTGGACGCGCACACCGGCAAGAAGATCATCGCCGGCACGTTCAACCGGCTCAGCGCCGCCAAGCTGCCCGACGACTTCGACCGCTCGACGTACGTCTTCGTGTCGCTGACGGAGGTCCACGGCCGCACGCCGCTGGAGCTGCGCTACGTGGACCTGGCCACGCAGGACGTGCTGATGCAGACCAACGTGACGGTCGAATCCGACGACCCGCTGCAAACGCACGAGATCGTGCAGGAAGTGCCGCCCTTCCCGATGCCGCACGAAGGCGAATACTCGTTCGAGGTGCTCTGGAACGGCGAACTCCTGGGCTCGCTGCGCGTCCACGTGCAGCAGGTCGAGCCGCCCGGGCCGGTGGAGGAGAACGGGGAGGAGGAGGAAGAGTAGCCGCGGCGAAGTGCGTTCGTCAGCGCGCGGCTCACCGACGGCCGTCAAGAATCCTCGCCTTAGCCTCGTCCCAGGTGACGACGGCGCTGGGGTCTTTCTCGTGCGCCGCCTTGCGTTTGGCCAGTTCCTCTTTCTGCCACTCCGGAAGTGGAATTTCGGCCAGCGAGTCGCCCAGACTGTCCCAGAGAGCTTCGACGAGTTCGAGCTTTTCGGCGGCGGGTAGCCCGAGCAATGGCGAATGTGCGGAATTCACGTTTCTTCTCGCGAGGGGATTTCAAGACGTCCCGGCGAACTCGACTCCCTCATTCTAGCCCGGCGCGGCCCGAAGGTCCAAATTGTGTGACTGGGTCGACCGCAAATGGCAGGCGAGACGCCTACCCCACGAAGAACGGCAGGCGGGCCGCCTACCCTACGCTACCAGCGAATTTGCGATTGAACGGGCAGCTTGTGCATATCCGCCCGCTTCTCGATCGGCCAGGCCCGCAGCTCGTCGACCAAGGCCACGAGGCCGCTGACGGCCGCCTCGAAGACGATCTTTCCCTTCTCGGCCGTGGCCTTCGTCGGGTCGCCGTGAACGCCCGTCCGCGTCCACCGGCCCCAAAAATCGTTGAACCGCACCGGGTAGTTGCCCGTGCTGTCGCTGCTTGTGAACTCGCCCATGCGGTCGTTGTCGGCCACGGCCTTGTCCATTTGCACGCGCTCCGGCGCCAGGTGCAAATAGAGCGACGTCTCGAATTCGTCGGCGTGGGCGATGATCTCCGTCTCGCGAATCTCCTTGAACTTCTCCAGCAGGAACAGGAAATAGCCCGTCGCGAAGCAGAGCGACTCCGTGGCCAGCACCGTCTTGCGGGCGACGAGGTCGATCAGCGGCTGGTTCGAGCCGTGGCCGTTGACGAGCAGGATTTTTTTGAAGCCGTGGTAGGCCACGCTCTTCGTGATGTTGAGGCAGAAGGCGATGAACGTCTCCGGCTCGATGTGGATCGTGCCGGGAAAATCGATGTGGTGCAGATTCAGTCCGTAGGCGATCGGCGGCAAGACGAGCACCTTGTCCGGCGCGCGGCGGCCGACCTCCAGGCAGACCGATTCGCAGAGGAACACGTCGACGTCCAGCGGCAGATGCGCCCCGTGCTGCTCCGTCGAGCCGGTGGGCAGGATCACGAGCTTCTGCGCGGCGACGGCGTCGTTGATTTCCGGCCAGGTGAGGCGGTTGTAGCGGTATTCCGTGGCGGCGGGCATGGCGACCTCTGAGATGTCGATGAAAACGCGGCAACAAACACGGGATCATCGTACCGCCCAACGAACCGAGGTCGCTACTGGTGAACGCACGGCGGTGCATCTAAAATGGCCGGTGTGCTGAAACGCGCCGGCAGCGGCCGTTCAGCGCTCACCCCCAGTAAGAGCGTCTCCCCCGACCCTGCCCATGAAGAAGCGCTTCGAAATCTGCTGCTGCGCCGTCTTCGTGCTCGTGCTCTTGCGCGTGGCCATCGGCTGGCACTTCTTCTACGAGGGGAAGTGGAAGTACAAGAACCCCGACCGCGCCCGCGAGGCCGCCACGGCCTACCTGTCGCAGTCGCGCGGGCCGCTGGCCGAGCGCTACCGGGCCCTTGTTCCCGACTTCTACGGCGAAGAGCGCCTCAGCCCGGCCGCGATGATCGCCCGCTGGCAGATCTACGTGAAACGAGCGGAGTCTCACTTCGGTTTCGACGAACAGCAGCGCGTCACCGCCGACGGCTACCTCAAGCTCCGCGAGGCGGCCCTCAACAATCTCGTGCAGCCGACCGACCCGGACACGAAGAAGCCGCAGCTCGATCGCGAAATCGCCTATTACCTGGCCGAGCTGAAGAAATGGCGGGAAGAAGAAAAAGACCCGGCCGCCGCCGAAATCCCTTTCGAAAGCAAACGCCACTGGGAGCGATTGCTGGAGCTTAAGTCCAAGATCAAGCCCTGGCTCGACGAGATCGACGCCCTGGACGCCAGCCTGAAAAAGTCCGTCCAGAACATCGCCACCGCCGAGCAGCGAGCAAAGGCCGGCCCGCTGGCCGACGACGAGCCGTTTCTCAGCACACTGGAAACCGGCACGACCTGGACGCTCCTGATCGCGGGCTTTTGCCTGATCGTGGGCCTTTTGTCGCGGCCGGCGGCCCTGGCCGGCGCGGTGTGGATGCTCACGGCCGTCGTGCTGCCGCAGCTCGCCATGCCCAGCACCTTCCCGCTCCCGCCGCCGACGGCCGGACACAACCTGCTCGTCACCAAGGAAATGATCGAAATGCTGGCCCTGGTCCTGCTGGCGGCGGTCCCATCGGGACGCTGGGGCGGGCTGGACTTTTTCCTGTATCATGGATGGCAGTGGATCGCCCGGAAGCGAAATGGACGGAACCCCGCCGGAGCCAAGGCCGGTGCATGAAAAATGCGCGTCTCGATGCGCCAGCCTCGGGCGTCGCCCCCTGCGGCCTTGTGCCGCAGGAGCGAAGGCTGGGTGGCTAGCGCGACTAGCCGTCGAACCTGTTTCACCGGCCGGGCAAGCCGGCCGGGGTCATGACCGTTGATTGAGTTGCGTTTGCCTTGCTCCGCCGGCCCTACAGTCTGAAGTAAACCCTTCGTCGCACGCCGCTTGCCGGAGATTGCCGATGAACCTCACCAAAGAACAGCGCGAAACCGGCAAGGAAAACGCCCACGCCGTTCTGGGCAGCGAGTTCACGCGCCGCGACTTCCTGCTGGGAAGCATCGCCGCGGGCGTCGCCTCCGGCGCGGGCCTGGGTTCGTACTACTTTGGCTATGGCAAGAGCGTCGGCAATCCCGTCCGCGTCGGCATCATCGGCACGGGCGACGAAGGGGGCGTCCTGATCGGCGCGCTCAACCCGAACTACGTCGACGTCGTGGCCATCAGCGACATCCGGCCGTACAACGTCCACCGCGCCTTCCACGGCGACAGCGGCTCGCCCGTCGCCCGGCCCGGTCTGATGAAGAAGTACGGCTACGCGACCGAGGATGCCGCTCGGAAGCACATCAACGTCTACGACCAGGACTACATGGACCTCTTGAAGGACTCCAGCGTCGAAGGGGTGATCATCGCCCTGCCGCTTTTCATTCACGACAAGGCGGCCATCGACGCCATGCGCCTCGGCAAGCACGTGCTCACCGAGAAGCTCATGGCCCATTCCGTCCACCAGTGCAAGGAGATGTCCCGCGTCGCCCACGAGACGAACGTGCTCCTGGCCACGGGCCACCAGCGGCACTACAGCATCCTCTACGACAACGCCGTCGAGATCATCCGCCAGGGCCTCTTGGGCGAGTTGCACCACATCCGCGCCCAGTGGCACCGCGGCAACCTGCCCGGCCGCGATAGCTGGTCGCCCAGGCTGCCCGAGGAAGTCGAGGCCGTCCTGAAGCGCGAGCGCGACAACCTCGCCGCCCTGCGGGCCGAACTGAGCGACGCCGATCCGTCGGAGATCGACGCCCTGCTCACGCGCATCGAATTGATGGAACGGCAGGTTTCGGACAAGGCGGTCGACGCCGCCAAATACGGCTACGAAACCAAGACCGGCTACAGCGACGCCGACGGCAACCCGCTCACGATCACCCCGCTTCACGAGCTGATCCGCTGGCGGCTCTTCGACCGCACCGGCGGCGGCCTGATGGCCGAGCTGGGCAGCCACCAGCTCGACGCGGCCGGCATTTTTGTGAGCGCCATGCGCGAGGGGGGCCAAAAGGCCCTGCCGCTTTCGGTCTCGGCGCTGGGCGGGCGGACGCTCTTCCCCCACGACCGCGACGTCGACGACCACGTCTACTGCATGTACGAGTTCCCCACGCCCGCGTACGTACACGACGACCCCAAGACCCACGACAAGAAGCTCGTCGTCACCTACTCGTCGATCAACGGCAACCCGTTCGGCGAATACGGCGAGGTCGTGCTGGGGACGAAGGGCACGATCATCCTGGAGAATGAGCAGAACATGCTCCTTTTCCCGCCGAACATGACGGACACGAAGGTCAGCGTGGCCAAGCGCAACGGCAAAGTGGCCCTGCAGACCGGACCCAGCCCCACCTCCGGCGGCGGCTCGGCGGCCGTGGGCAAGCAGGCCCTCGACGGCCCGGTCAGCCGCGGCTACACCGAGGAGATCGAGCACTGGGCCTGGTGCATCCGCAACCGCTCGGCGGAGAACCTGCCGCGGTGCCATCCCAAGGTGGCGCTGGGCGACGCGGTCATCGCGCTTGTCACGAACATCGCCATCCGCGACCGCAAGCCGATCGCATTTGACCCGGCCTGGTTCGACATCGACAGCGACGAAACGCCGGAGGGAGTGAAGCCGAGCGTGAAGCCGGCGTAGGGCAGAAAGTATGCCGCAATGGCGGTTGCAATAGTGCCCGCCCATGACATGCCGACCTAAGACGGAAGGAAGCCGCACGTATGCCCACACAACGCGAGCTTTTTGAGACGCCTAGCACCAGACGGCGGCGTGTCGCCGGTGGGGTCACGACAACAGCGGTCACTTTGACCGCCCACGTTGGCGGGAATGCAGAAGTGTTCCCGATCGTTCTTGGTTTGCACGTGCCCGAAGGGTCGACAGTTGCGGACGTGACGTATGGGAAAGGTGTCTTTTGGACCAAGGTCGGGCGCACGAAGTACCGGCTTCTTCCCACAGATTTGCAAACCGGAGTTGACTGTCGAAAGTTGCCATACGACGCTCAGTCGATCGACTGCGTGGTTCTCGATCCGCCTTACATGGAGGGCCTTTTTCGGCGCGACAAGAGCCATCTTGCCGGCGCGGGAACGTATAAAGCGTTTCGTGACCACTACTCGAACGGACAGAGCACCGACAGCGGACCGAAGTATCACGAAGCAGTTCTGGATTTGTACCGTGAGGGGGGCAGGGAGGCGTACCGCGTCCTGAAGGACAACGGCGTCCTGATCGTCAAATGCCAAGACGAGGTTAGCGCCAACCGCCAGCGTCTCACGCACGTCGAGATCATTAACGAGTACGAGCGGATGGGTTTTTACACGAAGGACTTGTTCGTCGTGGTGCGACCGAATCGTCCGGCCATCAGCCGGCTCAAGAAGCAAGCCCACGCTCGCAAGAATCACTCCTACTTTCTGGTGTTTGTGAGGATTCCGCCGGGCAAGACTCGGGAGTCAATGCGTTTTTGACGCGGCGATTTCGTCAAGCAGCGACCACGGCTCACCGCGGTATGGCGGTTGAAGGGGCCACGTAATTGTCGGCGTGGTTTGCAGAAGGAATTGTCGCTGGTAGTCGGTGTACTTTTTGTACTTCGACCGTGGCAAATCCGAGTTCTTGACGAACGCGAACTTCCACTCCTGGCCAAACTCAAAGCAGTTGACCGCCAATAAATCGAATTGGCCGACAAGGAGGCATGTTGTTTCGATCGTCGATCCATCGGGAAACCTCACTGGGCGTCGGTCGCTGGCGTCGCATTGGAACCGACCCACAAAAGTGCCGGCTGCCGTCTGAACGACCGAGGCGGTTTGCAGCGATTTGACTTCGATGCTGATTTCGTGTCCCTTGTAAGGAATCCACCGATCGCCCTTGCGTTGCCGGTCGTGGTCGTCGTATTTGTGTAGCTTGTATTTTGAGAACCATAGGTGAGCCAACTTCGTTTCGGCGAGGTAGCCGATAAGAACGCCGCGCAGGCTGGGGCTGGCTTGGACAAGCTGCTCGATTTCGGCTGCTGTAACCCCAAGCCTGGCAAAGATCCCCATGTGTTGCCCTCCGTGGCAATGCGAGCGGATGCTCGGCAATCCAAGCAGTTGCGTCAAGGGCAACCGTCAAGCACAGCACGCTCGCATCGCTACAGCTTCACCGATCGCCCTCTCACGCAGTAGGTTGCCACCATGGGAAAATGGCCGCTGGGCGTTTTCGCCAGCATCGACGCCGGCCTCGGCGTCAAGCTTGAAGTCGCCAAGGAACTTGGCGTCCCCACCATCCAGCTCCACGCCCCGGAAAAAAAGAGCCGCACGCCGCAAGCGGCCCAGGCGTTCCTCAAAAAGCTCAAGGACTACGGCATCACGCTCACGGCCGTGTTCGGCGGCTTTGCGGGCGAGAGCTACGCCGATATTCCCACCGTGGCCAGGACGGTCGGACTCGTCCCGCCAGAAACGCGGGCCGCGCGCACGCAGGAAATGAAGGAGATCGCCGACTTCGCCAAGGTGCTCTCGGTGAAGGTCGTGGCCCTGCACCTGGGCTTTGTGCCGCACGACGCCAAGTCGCAGCTCTACCAGGAAACGCTGGCCGTCACGCGCGACGTCTGCGACCACTGCCAGAAGAACGGCCAGGCCCTGCACCTGGAGACGGGACAAGAGACCGCCGACGCCCTGCTGGCCTTCATCGGCGACGTGAAGCGCAATAACCTGTTCATCAACTTCGACCCCGCCAACATGATCCTCTACGGCACGGGCGAGCCGATCGCCGCCCTCAAGAAGGTCGGCCGGTACGTGAAGAGCGTCCACTGCAAGGACGGCAAGTGGGCCAAGAACCCCGGCCAGGAATGGGGCGTCGAGGCGCCGCTCGGCCAGGGCGACGTGGGCATGGAAAACTACCTCCGCACGCTCAAAGAGGTGGGCTATACGGGTCCGCTGACCATCGAACGCGAAATCGCCCAGGAGCCGGAACGCCAGAAGGCCGAGATCGGCCACGCCCTGCGGCTACTCACCGAGCTGAAGGCGAAAATCGGCTAGCCAGCGATGCTCGTCGGAGAAGACCATTCCGCGCTCCGTCGCCCTTCCAATCCGAAATCCAAAATCGCAAATCCAAAATCCCTCTCATGCCCAGCCTCAACGTCACCGTCGCCCACGAGATCGGCCAGCAGGAGGCCACGACGCGCTTGAACGGCTTCGCCGCCAGCCTCCGCGAGCGCTACAAGGACTCGATCAAGGACCTGGAGGAGACGGTCGAGGGCAACCGCGGCAAGTTCTCGTTCAAGACGATGGGCCTGAAAGTCGCCGGCACGATCCTGATCGAGGAAGCGCTGGTGACCGTGGCGATGGAACTGCCGATCGCGGCCATGCTCTTCAAGGGCCGGATCGAAAAAGAAGTCCGCGAGCAGCTCGAGCGGAAGCTGGCGAAATAGTCGGCGTTTACGGCGGCTCCTGGAATAGCTTCAGCGCAGGCAGCACCCCGCGAATCAGCCCGAACTGCGCTGGCGTCGACGAGGACCATGCCGGCGATCACACCTGGCTCGCCGCACGGAGCCGCTGGTAGGCCTCAGGATCAACCGCGTCTTGTCCCGCCAGCGCAAAAAAGGCGGCGTACGGGGGACCGGCGGGAGCGCCCGGCGGCGCCGCCTCCTCCACGACGATGATCTCCACCGTCTTGCCGATCAGCGGCTGCAGCTCTGGAATGTGGAGCGTCTCGGACTCGATTTTCTTTTGAATGCGAATCATGCCGTTGCCTGGGCGGCGGGTTGCGGGCTGGAATGCGGCCCCACAATTCATTGTACTCTGTCCGCGAACAGCTTAAGCGGAAGCTAACCGAAAAATCCGTGCCCATCCGTCCAATCCGAGTCCTCCGCGTCCCATTTTCCCCGATCCACGTGGGATGCTGTCGCTGCTGTCACGTCCCCTCGCCCTCGGCCGCGCTCCAAAACCAGTCCCTTCGCTCTTGTCCGGCGCTGGACATCCTGGCATCATCCGCCCGTTTCGCCGCCCCTTCGCCTTCGCAGTCTCACAACCTGTCTCACGACCCTTCGCGCGACCACTTTCGGGGCTTCACGATGGAGTCCGAGTCGAGCAATCTGCGGTGGCTGGCGGCGGCGGCGTGCCTGGTGGGCGCTTTGGCCTGGGTGTGGATGGGCGCGCCCTTGCCGGACATGCGCTGGCTGAACGTCGGCGGAAACGGCCCGTCGCAGGACGATCTCGACGTCGGCCTGCCCGAGATCGAGCTGGGCCTGCCCGACGAGCCGGGCTTCCTGCCCACCGCCGAGGCCGCGAACAACGCACCCGACGACCGCGCCGAAACCCGGCGCGGGACAAATCGCACAAGCGCCGACACGGACGTGACCTCAGCCGGCGGCACTTCGGCGGATGCACCGCCTTTCTGGTCCTCGGAGCGCGACGCGCCGCCTCCGACAACTCGCGGGCCGCAATTCAAGAAAGCCTCGCTGCAAAGCGCCGTCGGCCGCATCGACCGCCCTCCGGGTACGGAGGCCGACCATCGCACGGCTCCGACGCGGTCAAAAACTGCCCCCGCAACGGACCACTGCGCCCAGCTCGAAAAGCGCTGCTGGGACCTTGGGACTGTGAACATGCAGCTTAAGGCCACCGGCGGCGCGGAGCGCCTTTACGACTTTCGTTGCGAGGTGCGCGTTCCCGGCAACGACCGGCTGCTGCGCTATTTCGAGTCGACCGGCCGCACGCCGGAGGCGGTCATGGAAAAGGTCGTCGCCTACGCCGAAGAGTGGCAAATCCGCCAGGCCCGCGCGGCCAAGGCGAAAGCGGCCAAGACGCGTTCCGCGTCGCGCTCGGCCGCACCCAGGCGATAGCGGCGATTGCGATCACGCCTGTAGGACGGCCCTTCTGGGCCGTCGTGAAGCTGACGGCCTGGAAAGGCCGTCCTACGACAGTTCACGGCGCCTTGGGCTTTTCTTCTTTCGGCGCCTCGCCGGACAGCGCCTCGAGGAAGGCGACGATGTCGGGCGCTTCCATCAGGCTCACGTTCTGCAGCGGCTCGATGTCGAGCGCCAGCCCGTCCGGCACGACCGACGGCACCTCGCGAAAGTAGAACCGCACCACGTCGTCGAGCGTCGCCAGCGAGCCGTCGTGCATGTAGGGCGCCGTCCGGGCAACGTCGCGAAGCGCGGGCGTGCGGAACTTGTAGAGGTCTTCCTTTTTTCCCGTGACGCCGCCCAGCCCTTTGTCGCGGAAATCGACGCCCACGCGATAGAACTTGCCGTCCGACAAAAGCGGCCCGTTGTGGCAGCGGACGCAGCCGGCGTCGCCCAGAAAAAGCTCCCTGCCGCGCTTCGCCTCGGCCGAGAGGGCATCCTTCTCGCCGGCCAGATAGCGATCCAACGGCGAGCGGCGCGTGACCAGCGTCCGCTCATAGGCCGCCAGCGCCTGCGCCACGCGCTCCGCGGTAGCCGGCCCGCCGAACACGTCGCGGAACTGCCGGGCGTAGTCGGGAACGGCCTCCAATTCCGCAGGCAGCGCCTCGATCTCCTGGTGCATCTCGTCGGGCGACGCGATCGGACCCAGGGCTTGTTCTTCCAGCGTTTTGGCCCGGCCGTCCCAGAAGAGCGAAATCTGAAACGCGACGTTGAAGAGCGTGGGCGTGTTCCGCGAGAGCGTCTTGCCGCCAAACCCCTTGCCCTTGGCCAAGCCGTCGGCCAGCGCCTTGGCCGGGTCGTGGCACGTGGCGCAACTCATGTCGTTGCGGCCGGAAAGACGAACGTCGAAAAACAACTGCCGCCCCAAGGCGACCTTGGCCTCAGTCGTGGGATTCTCTTTCGGCTCCGGAACGCGCTCCGGCAGCGGGGCCAGCTCGCCCGCCGGGACGAACGCGCCAGCCAGAATGGCAACCCACAGGATGCCGCAGCGAAACATCAGCATTGCAGCATTGCAAATTGAGGCTTGGCAGCTTCGCGCACTGGCCAAATCGAGAACGAGGACGTCGTCGAGGACGAGCAGGAAAAGATGACGATTCTACTTTCGCTCGCAGATCGTAATCGTCAACCCGTCGGGATCGGAGTAGTGCGCCAGCTTCGCGCCGAAGTCCTCCACCTTGGGCGCCCGGATGCAGCGCACCCCCTTGGCCAGAAGCTCTCGGTGGCAGGCGTCGAGGTCGGGCACGTCGAAGCCGATCTCGCACCGCCCGGCCACGGTCTTGTCGCCGTCGGCGCCGCTGGCGGGCTGCGCCAGATGCAAGGCGAGCGTCACGCCGGGCGTGTCGAATTCACTCCAGTGTTCCGACTGAAAGCGGAGCTTGAGTCCCAGCGCGTCGCGGTAAAAGGCGACGGAGCGGTCCATGTTGCTGACGAAAACGATGGCGTTGGAGAATTTGAGCATGGGGAGGATGGAGGCTAGAGGCCAGAGGAAGGCTCGTCACTTCGATTCGACGGGCCGCAACTCCCAGTTTCGAAACATGATCTCGTTCCCCTCGTTCTGCAGCAGGATTTTGCCGGCCGCGGGGAACACGTCGTAGCACTCGTTGACGGCCTGGCCGTTGATCTTGATCGTGATCCGGTCGCCGCGGCAAATGCACTCGACCTTGGTCCACTCGCCGACGGGGCTGGCCGCGTCGTCCCGCCCGCGCGTGTCGAGCTTTTCCTTGAATCCCGGCTCGTGCTTGGACCACCAGAACTGCTTGCCGGAGTATACGGTTTTCTTTCCTTGCGGGTCCCAGCGGGTGCGGCCGTCGGAGCCGACGGTTGTGTCGCAAGTGATCGTGGCCGGGATGGTCTTGCCCTCTTTGTCCTTGCCGCGGATGACGATCAGGTCGCCCTCGCAGCCCTGGGCAAGCTGGCATTCGATCGAGGTCATCCACACGCCGCCGACGTTGCCGCCTTCGCCCAGGGCGTGCAAGAGGATGCCCGAGTTCCGCACATTCCCTGAGCCGTCGTGCTTTTCGCCCCAGTTGTACTCGACCGACAAGTGGTAGTCCTTGTAGGGCCGGTCGGTGGCGAGGTAGCCCGCCCCCTGGCCCGAGATGTGGAGTACGCCGTCTTTCACCGAAAAAACGCCGTCGGGGTCTTTTCGGCCGCTTCCTTTGAGCCACGTCGTCAGGCCGCTCAGGTCTTTGCCATTGCACGGCCGAACGACCTCGCGCGGGGCGACAGCCTCCGTCTCTTCGCCATTGGCGACTGCTGAAAAAACCGACAGCGAGAGCACGGCAGCGAGGCGTGAGACGTTTTTCATGGAGTCACCCGAGCTGCTTTTGAGCGAACACCACGGCGGCGCTTTGCCGGCTTCAGCCAGCATCCTCGTCTGCCGCCGGCTTCAGCCGGTGGGGCGAGCTTGTCGGTTATCTTCGGAGAGCCGGCTTCAGCCGGACTTCCCGGACGCTTTAGCAAGCGACCGACAAGTTTACCCTGTGAAGTGCGCCAATGAAACGTTCCGCCTCGGCGCTTGTTTTTCGCCCCGGCGGTCCCCATACTCGCCGTGTCGCCTTTCCATCACGCCCCCATCTTCCATCGTTGCGCGGAGGAACTCCCCATGGCCGCCCGCTACGTCCCCCTCTCCCTGGCCGTCCTTGTCTTGCTGGCCGTCGTGCCCGTCTCCGCCGGCGACAACAACGCCGCTGGGGCCGCCGCCGGCAAGAAAAACGTCCTCTTGATCGTCTCCGACGACCTCAACACCCAGCTCGGCTGCTACGGCAGCCCGCTCGTCTAAACTCCCAACATCGACCGCCTGGCCAAAAAAGGCGTCCGCTTCGACCGCGCCTACTGCCAGTACCCGCTCTGCAACCCCAGCCGCACGTCATTCATGACCGGCCTGAGGCCCGACACCACGCGCGTCCAGGAAAACCAGACGCAAGTCCGCAAGAATCTTCCCGACGTGGTCACGATGTCCCAGGCCTTCAAGAACAGCGGCTACTTCGCCGCCCGCGTGGGAAAAATCTATCACTACGGCGTGCCCGGCCAGATCGGCACCGACGGGCTCGACGACCCGCCCTCCTGGGAAAAAGTCGTGAACCCCCGCGGCCGCGACAAGGACGAGGAAGGCCAGCTCACGAACTACACGCCCAATCGCGGCCTTGGCGCGGCGCTGGCCTTCATGGCCGCCGACGGCACGGACCAGGAGCAGACCGACGGCAAAGTCGCCGAGCAGACGATCCGCCTCTTGGAAGAAAACCGCGACAAGCCCTTCTTCCTGGCCTGCGGCTTCTACCGGCCGCACGTGCCCTGCGTGGCGCCCAAGAAGTACTTCGAGCTGTATCCCTTCGACAAGGTGATGCTCCCGGCCGATCCGCAGGAGCATTTCGCCAACATCCCCCGCCCGGCATTCTCCGTTCAACCGCTGAACTACGGCCTGGCTGAGAAAGAGCTGCGCACGTTCAAGCAGGGGTACTTTTCGTCAGTATCGTTCATGGACGCCCAGGTGGGGCGCGTGCTGGACGCGGTCGAGCGGCTCGGCCTGACAGATAACACGATCGTGGTCTTCATCAGCGATCACGGCTGGCTCCTGGGCGAGCACGGCCAGTGGCAGAAAATGAGCCTGTTTGAGGAGTCCGCCCGCGTGCCGATGGTCATTTTCGCGCCGGGCGCCAAGGGGAACGGCGGCGTCAGCGGCCGCACCGTGGAGCTCGTCGACGTCTATCCCACGCTCACGAACCTCTGCGGCCTGCCGACGACTCCCGGCCTGGAGGGAGGGAGCGTTCACGAGCTACTGGACAATCCCAAGGCGGCCTGGGACAAGCCGGCGATCACGCAGGTGGTCCGCGGCGGCGGGCAGAACGCCCGGCGGATCGTGGGCCGCAGCCTGCGCACCGAGCGCTGGCGGTACACGGAATGGGACGGCGGGCAGGCCGGCGTGGAGCTCTATGACCACGACAACGACCCGCGCGAGCTGAAGAATTTGGCGAAGGACGCGCAGCAGGCCGGCGTCGTCAAGGAGTTGAAGGCGCGCCTTGAGAAGGCGACAGGGATGGGACGCGGATGAGGCGGTGGGCAGATGAAACGGAACGCCTTTCCATGGGTTGGGGAGGCACCCCGATTTCCGTTCGCGCTAGGCAGAGCACGAAAGGAGACGGAGTTCCTGTAGCTCACGGCAGGCCTGGCGGATGCGGTCTTCGTTGAATTGTGGTTTGACGCCGTGTACCAGCGGCAGGAGATCGTCGATCTCCGCCCTGCCGTTGGAACCGCGCTCCCGATCGACGTAGACGATGGTCGAGAGCAATTCCAACTCGGCGGCCGTCCGATTCGCGAAATTCGCAAGGGCCCAGGTGATGGACTCCTCATGGGGTTCAAGCCACTCAAAGAGCGCGGGCTCGAGCTTGTCGAACTTGGCGCCGGGCTCGATTTCGAAACCATAGGACGTCGGGTACTGGACCGTGCGTTCGGTGACCGCCCGAATCGACTTGGCGACGTCCAGGTCGTTCAGCACTTCCGCATCAAACGGGCCGTACGAGTAGAGGCGAAACCAGTAGCCCAACGGCACGCCTCGAACCTGCAAGATGTACATCAGCTTCATGAGCGCCGTCCGACCCAACTTTTGTTCGGGCGACTGCCAAACGAGCTTCGCAATCAGCGCGGGGCGGCGCAGCATCGTCTCGCGGTAGCTGCTCATTGGGCACTCCTTCGCTTCGAGAGAACGCCTTCCATGCGCGACAGCGCTTCGTCCTTGTCTTCGCGCCGACAGTAGAGCATGACCTTGCCGACGGGTTTCATTTTGGCGACAAATGTCGAGAAACGCGAGAGCGGGAGCACATCGCAACGGGCGTTGTCTGCAACTACGGGAATGTCGGCCGGTCCCACTTTGTACCACGATTTCTTCGCCGACTCCTCCGCTTTCACCAAGTCGCCGAGTTTTTCGCGTACCCGCTCGAACAGTCTCAGGTCTTTGGCGCCGGGCGACTCGGGCGTGTGGTAAACCTCGCGGTAGTGATCGCGCTGCGCTAGGCGAATTCCGTGCTCCCCCGCCTTCCCTTCCGCCAGTCTTCCCAGAACGCGCCAGTCATCCCAAGCGAGGTATTCCTCCAGCCGCGCGTCGTTGGGCGGCGGGAACTTGCCGTCTGACAGCAGATCGTGCAAAGTGTGCCTCAGGTGATGGTCGCAGGCGACGCGTGTCTTGTGAAAGTAAACTTGCGTGAACATGAAGTATCGCGCCAGAACGAGCGCTTCCGCCGCGTGCCAGCCGCCTTCGCTGATGCCCAGCCGCGGACCCTCGCCCGGTCCGCCGCGCACGGCCACGACGGTGTGCCGCAAACGCTGCCAGTCGAAGCGCCCGTAGTCCACCCCAGCGTGGTGGGAATCGCGGAGCAGGTAGTCGATACGGTCCGCGTCGATTTGACCGTTGATCAGCTCGCGCCAGAAGATTGTGTTGCGAGCCTCCGAAGTGCCTTCCAGGAGGGACGTGATGTTCGCGGCCTTCAGTCCGTAATTCAAATTGAGAGGGTGATTCGCAATGACCTCGGCGAACTGCCGTCGAATGATCGCGGCCGAATAATCTTCATGGGAGTAGGAGGTGCCGTCGGCGCGAGCTGGCAACAAGTCCTCGGACGCGTGCGAGAAGGGCGCGTGTCCCACGTCGTGCAAAAGCGCCGTCAAACGCACGAGCGCCCTGTCCCGCTGTAACCCGTCATCGTTGTAGCCCAACTCCTTAAGAACCTCTCGTGAGCGCGCCGCGATCCCGTCGTAGAGTTGGGAAGCAACGTGCATGACGCCCAGTGAGTGCTCGAATCGTGTGTGCATTGCCCCAGGGTAGACGAGGTCCGTCCACGCGAGTTGCCGAATGCGGCGCAGACGCTGAAACGCCGGTTGCGAAATGATCTCCCATTCCCAATCGTTCACAGGGATGAACCCGTGGATGGGGCAGCGGATCTCGTAGGTCCGATGCGCGTCCGACACTGCCGATTCCCCTTGGCACGATCAGATTGGTTCATGGCGTGGAGAGTATACTGAACATCTGTACTATACGCAAGCCACGCCGTTTTTCCGCTTCTATTCTTCTTCCTCCCTCTGCACGTCCTCCCGAATCCTCTCCCCCAGCCACCGCCCCCACACCAGGTAGTGCAACACGACCGACCCAAAGATCGCCGCCACGACCCCCACGAACGCCAGCGTGAACGTCCCGGCCAGGATCGCCGACGCTAGCAGCCCTCCCAGAATCACAAACCCCAAAAGCAGCGCCACGATGCACCCGTACCGGCGTGGGCGGGGGCCGTTTTCGGGTGGTTGGGGGGCGGTCATGCGGTGAGAATTCCTTGCCCCTCATGCTGGTGGACTTCACGCGCTGACGCAAGGGCCGGCGACCGTTCTTAGCCGTTCCTTTCGCCCAAATTCTCGACTGGCGTCAGCCCTGCCATTTCGCTACCATCCCGCCCCGCTGCTAGCGCTGGCGGCAGCCCGTCTGTTTGTGCGGCAAGGATGCCATGGCCGACCCTACCCCCGCCGTGATCCGCCTTTCCGACGTCCGCCCCAAGCGGTACGCCAGGGAGGATGAGCCGATCGTGATCACGGGCATCGGCATGCTGGCATCGGTGGGGCGCGACCGCGAGAGCCTGTGGCGGTCGGTCATGCAGGGCCGCAGCGGCGTCAAGCGGCTTGCCGGGATCATCGGCATTCCCGACGGCCTGCTCCTGGGCGCGACGGCCGAGGTCGATCTGGAAGTGCCCGGCCAGCTTAAGAGCGTCGCCATTTGCCAGAAGGCCGCGGCCGAGGCCTTGGCCGACGCGCGCGTCGATTTCGAGCGCGTGAACCTCGAGCGCTTCGCCTGCGCCATCAGTGCCCACGTGGGCGATACGCGGCCGCTGACGGAAATGTCCGCCAAGCGCGGCCTGCTCGGTCCCACCGAGATTCCCTGGTGGCAGCAATACCTGCCCTGCACCGCCGGCGCGTCCGTCGCCAATCGCTACGGCCTGTGCGGCCCGCGCCTCGCACATTCCGTGGCCTGCGCCAGCGGGCTCGTCGACGTGTTGCAGGCGGTTCGCACTCTCCGCGACGACCAGGCCGACATCGCGCTGGCGGGCAGCGGCGAGGCGATCCATCCCCTCTTCGCGGCCGGCTTCTATCAGATGAAGGTGCTGGCCAACCACGAAGACCCGACCAAGGCCTGCCGGCCGTTCAATGTCGACCGCAACGGCTTTGTGATGGGCGAAGGCGGAGCGATGTTCGTCCTCGAGCGGCTCAGCCACGCCCTGGGTCGCGGCGCGAAGATCTACGCCGAAGTCGTCGCCGGGCGGATGCTCGCCGAAGCCCATCACGTGACCGCGCTCGATGACAGCTCCGAGCCGCTCTCCCGTCTCCTCACCGACGCCCTCCGCGAGGCCGGCATCGCCCCCGACGAGCTGTCGTACATCAACTGCCACGGCACGGGCACGATCCAGAACGACGCGGCCGAGGCCCGGGGGATCAAGAGCGCCATGGGCACGGCGATCGGCTCGGTCGCCGTCAGCGCCACGAAGTCGATGCTCGGGCACCTGGTCAACGCGGCCGGGAGCGTCGAGCTGGCGATCACGGCGCTGGCCCTGCGCGACGGCTTCACCCCGCCCACGATCAACCTGACCGATCCCGACCCGCTCTGCACGTTCGATTGCGTGCCGCTCGTCGGCCGCAGCCGCCGGTTTGACTATGCCATGAAGCTCTCGGTGGCCTTCGGCGGGCATCTCGTGTGCATGGTCCTGCGCCGCTGGAACGACCCGGCCACGGGCTTCGCCTATCCGGCCCGGATCGCGGCGTAGCGGCGCACGCCAATCGGGTGGCACGCCATGAGGCGGCACGAGGCCGCCGAAGGGCGTGCCGCACGCCGTTACGATCGACGCGACTTCTCCATCCGCTTGCGCACGCGCGCGGAAATCTCCGGCAGTTCGGCGGCAACCTTTTCACGCAGGTCGCGGTATTTTGCGACCTCTTCCGCCGTCAGCCGGCGCTTGCGAACAACGGACCTGCTCCGACGTTTCATTCGAGTTCAGGAAGCCAGAGCGTCGATGGCTTGTGCCTCCTTTCCCACGCACTCCAATTCTACCAAGTTACTCCGTACTCTGTACTTCGTACGGTTCAGCCCCTCCCGGCATGTGCTCCGCCGCCGTATACTGCGCCCAGTTCGGACCAGCTAGTATCGCCTCCTAGGACGGACCCGATGCCCGGCGACAACGTAGCTTCTGATTTGGCGCCGCCCGCCGCGCAGCTCCACCGCGCCATCGCCTGGCTGGAGAGCCTCCAGCGCGCCGGCGTGACGCACGTGCCACGGGAGGTCGCCGAGGGGCTGATTGCCGAGTTCCCCTCAGCGCCGCAGACGAAGTCCACGCCGGTCTCCACGAGCACCGTGCCCGCCCGTGCTAACGCCGCACCCGCCCGCGCTCCGGCCGCTGGCAGCGTCTCGGCTTCCCCGCCGCCGTCGGCACCGTCGCCGGCCAGAATTCCTCCTCAACGGGACCGCTCCGTGCGATCGGAAACCGTCGTCGTTCCCTTCTCATCGGACGTCCCGTCCCCGGCCGATCGCGTCGGCGCTCGGCCCGGCGCAGCGCGAAAATCCGGAAGCTCCACCGACGCGTCCGTCGCCGTGACCGTCTCCGGCTCCTCGAACCTGCTCACCCGCGCCGAGCCTTGGCCCGCGCCGTTGCCGGTCGAAGAGCGTCCGGCCGCACTGGCCGTCGTCGCCCAGGAAGTCTCCCGCTGCACGCGCTGCCCCGAGCTGGTCGCCTGCCGCACGCAGACCGTCTTTGGCGTGGGCCACGTCAGCCCGCGTCTCTGCTTTCTCGGCGAAGCCCCCGGCGCCGACGAAGACCGCCTCGGCGAGCCGTTCGTTGGACGCGCAGGGCAGCTTCTCAACAAGATCATCGAGGCTTGCACGCTCAAGCGCGAGGAGGTCTACATCCTCAACATCTTGAAGTGCCGGCCGCCGGAAAACCGCACGCCCACGCCCGAAGAGGTCGCCAACTGCTTCCCCTACCTCGAGCGGCAGCTTGCCATCCTCCGCCCCGAGTTCATCTGCTGCCTGGGCGCCGTGGCCGCGCAGAATCTCCTGCAGACGACGCAGGGGATCGGCCGGCTCCGCGGCACGATCCACGACTACCGCGGCATCCGCGTCGTTTGCACGTACCACCCCGCGTACCTGCTCCGCAACCCGGCCTCGAAGAAAGAAACGTGGGACGACATGCAGTTCCTCATGGCCGCGATGGGCATCGAGCTGCCGAAGAAACAGGCGTCAGGCACGGCAGGAGTCAGCCAGCAGGAAGCAGGAGACATGCCCTAACTCCAAACTCCACGCTCCGCACTCCCCCATTCTGCATTCCCCGAGGTTCCCATGAAAGTCGCCACCATCGTCACCGACCGCGGCACGATCCGCGTCAAGCTCCACGCCGACAAGACCCCCAAGACCGTCGAGAATTTCGAGAAGCTCGCCAAGAAGGGCTTTTACAACGGCCTGAAGTTCCATCGCGTCATCGCCGACTTCATGGTCCAGACCGGCTGCCCCAAAGGCACAGGCACCGGCGGGCCGGGCTACAACTTCGCCGACGAGTTCCACGCCCAGCTCAAGCACGACGGGCCGGGCGTCCTGTCGATGGCCAACTCCGGGCCCAACACCAACGGCTCGCAGTTCTTCATCACCCACGTGGCCACGCCCTGGCTCGACGGCAAGCACTCGATCTTCGGCCGCGTGATCGCAGGGCAGGACGTGGTGAACGCGATTTGCCAGGGCGACAAGATGCAAACGGTGACGGTCGCCGACGAGCCGGACAAAGCGTAGCTTCGGAGCGGCAGCCGCATGAACACGCTCTACTACGGCGACAACCTGGAAATCCTGCGACGCTACGTGACCGACGAAGCCGTCGATCTCGTGTACCTCGACCCCCCGTTCAAAAGCGACCAGGACTACAACGTCTTGTTTGCCGAACAAGATGGATCGCGGGCCGCAGCACAGATCCGCGCCTTTGAAGACACCTGGCACTGGGACCTGGGCTCGGCTGCCGCATTCGAGGAACTCGTTGAAGGCGGCGGGCGCGTCTCGCAAGTGATGCAGGCGTTTCGCACGTTCCTGGGCGAGAACGACATGCTCGCCTACCTCTCGATGATGGCCCCGCGCTTGGTTGAGTTGCGGCGCGCGCTCAAGCCGACCGGCAGCATCTACCTGCATTGCGACGCGACGGCCAGCCACTACCTGAAGATGTTGATGGACGCCGTCTTCTTTCCCCTGAATTTCCGGAACGAAATCATCTGGAAGCGGACGCACGCGCACGGTTCGTCGAAAAGGTTTGGCCCGCTTCATGACGTGATCTTGTTTTACTCGAAGAGCGACACGTACCTCTGGGCTGGTCTCAAGGGCGAACACGATCCAGCGTACGTCGCAAAGCACTTCCGGCACGCCGACACCAATGGTCGTTTGTTTCAGCCGATTTCGTTGACTGGAGCGGGCGTGCGAGGAGGCGAAAGCGGGCGGCCGTGGCGAAAAATCAACCCAACAGCCGTTGGTCGCCATTGGGCCCTACCTGGGGCGATCATCAGGCAGCTTGAAATCAAGGGAGAGACGGTCCAGGAAAAGCTCGAGGCGCTGGATGCTGCCGGCCTGATTTTCTGGCCGCAGAAGAAAGGCGGCACACCTCGCCTGAAGTGGTACGCGGATAAGCTTGAAGGGGCCGCGCTACCGGATATCTGGTCGGACATTCCACCGATTTCGTCGCAGGCGGCGGAGCGACTCGGCTACCCAACTCAGAAGCCCGAGGCCTTGCTGGAGCGCATCATCAAAGCGAGCACAAACGCGGGCGACGTGGTGCTCGATCCCTTTTGCGGCTGCGGAACGGCAATCGCAGTTGCTCAGCGACTCGGGCGCCGCTGGATTGGAATCGACATCACGCACCTGGCAATCACGCTCATCAAATTCAGGTTGCAAGACGCTTTCGGCAAGGCCGTCGCAGCGAGCTACAAGGTGAAAGGCGAGCCGTTTTCTCCGCCGGACGCTCGCGACCTGGCCGCGAGCGACCCCTACCAATTCCAGGTCTGGGCCCTTGGGCTCGTCGGCGCGCGACCGACGGAATTCAAGAAAGGCGCAGATCGCGGAATCGACGGCAGGCTTTTCTTCCACGATGAGGATCCCGGCGGACCAACGAAACAGATCATCTTCTCGGTGAAAGCGGGCAAGACAGGACCGGCGCACGTTCGCGACCTTCGCGGTGTTGTGGAGCGGGAAAAGGCCGCCATCGGCGTACTCCTGAGCCTGGAAGAGCCGACCCGCGAGATGCGAAAGGAGGCTGCAAGTGCAGGATTCTACGAATCCTCCTGGGGCGCCGGAGAAAAGCCGAAGCACGCACGCATGCAGCTTTACACTGTCGGCGAACTTCTTGAGGGCCGTCAGCCGGACTTTCCGACGATGCGAAGCGCAAAGGCGCGTACATTCAAAAAGGCGCCCAAGGCGAAAAGCCCGCCCACGCATTCGCAAAAGAACATGATCGACTGATCGGGTTCACCCGGACGCCGCTCGGTCGATGGCTGTCGTTTACCCGTTGATCTTCCCCCTCAAGCCTTCACAGCCTTCTGCCGATCTTTCTTGTGCCCCGCTGCGCCCTGTCCTGGCCCTTCCCCTTTGCGCCGCGAGTCACTTCACCATGGTCAATCGCCGCTTCACCCGGCAGTTCTGGTCGGCCCTGGCCTTTTGGGCGGCGATGGCCGTCGTGGCCGTGGCGGCCTTCTGGCTTTCGTCGCGCGGCGCTCGGGGAGCGTCCCTCGATCACGCCCGCCTCTGGCTGCTGGCAGTGATGGCTGTGGCCTGGAGCCTGTTCGTCGGCTGGATCTTTTTCCGCGGCGGCGACCCGGCGGAGCATGCGCGCTGAAAATTGACCATCGACCGTTGAACTTCGCGCTCGCGCCGTGTGTCCCTTCCGCCGGGCCGTGGGACCGCGCCGCTTCGTCGCTTCACGATCGTGTCGTGCCGCCGAAGCGCCCCGCGATTCTTGACACTGACGCGCCTGGCACCTAGATTGCCAGACGGTCCACCAAGCGATCGCGCTGGCCGAATCGCTGCAAAACGGGCGGACCTCGTTTCCCGCGCATCCGGTATGTCGACCACTTCGATCATCGACCTGCGTCCGCTGGCGGCTGAACTGCACCTGGATCCGGAGGCGGTCCTCGCGGTCGTCGATCTGTTGGACAACGGCAACACCGTCCCCTTCATCACCCGCTACCGCAAGGACCAGACGGGCGGGCTGAACGAGGACGTGATCCGCGCGGTCCAGGCGCGCGTCGAGAAGCTCCGCCTCCTCGCGCAGCGCAAGCAGACGATCCTCAAGTCGATCGAGTCGCAGCAGCAGCTCACGCCCGAGCTGGCCGAGTCCATCGAAAAGGCCGATTCCTTCCGCCGCCTCGAGGACCTCTACCTTCCCTTCAAGCCCAAGAAGCAGACGCTGGCCACGATCGCGCGCGAGCGGGGCCTGGAGCTACTAGCCGACGAAATCCAGGCCGCGGCCGCCTCGTGTGCGAACCTCGACGAGCGGGCCAAGGACTTCGCCAACCCCGACCGGCAGGTTCCCACGGCGGCCGACGCGCTTTTGGGCGCGGGGCACATTGTGGCCGAACGCTTCAGCGAACGGACCGACGTCCGCGAGCGGCTCCGCGCGATCATCGAGCGCACCGGCCGGCTTGTCTCCGCGAAAGTCGCCCCGGCCGAGCCGGCGCCGGCCCCCGCGACCCCCGTGGGCGAAAACGGCCAACCCGCCCCCGCCCCGGCCCCAACCCCTGAGCCTCCGCCCAAGGGCCGCCACCGCAACAAGAACAAGCACCGCAGCCCGGACGCCTTCCGCGATTTTTTCAACTACTCGGAAGCGATCGGCAAGGTCCCGCCGCACCGTGTGCTGGCCATCAACCGCGCCGAACGCGCCCGCGCCGTGCGCGTGAAGATCGAGGCCGACGCGGCCGAAATGCAGAAGGTCGTCGACGAGCTCTTGATTCCGCCGGGCCACCCCCACGCCGATTTTCTCCGCGGCTGCGCGCAGGACGCCCTGGCGCGCTTGATCCTTCCCAGCCTGGAGCGCGAGATCCGCCGCGAGCTCACCGACCACGCCGAGGCCCAGGCCGTCACCGTCTTCGCCCGCAATCTGCGCAACCTGCTCCTCCAACCGCCGGTCCGCGAGCGCCGCGTGCTGGCGGTCGACCCCGGCTACAAAAGCGGCTGCAAGGTGGTGGCGCTCGACCAGATCGGCAACCCGCTGGCCCACGAGGTCGTGCACGTCGTGTCCCGGGGCGACGAGAAGCGCGCCGCGGCCAAGGCGCGGCTCGTCGAGCTGGTCAACCAGCACAATTACTCGGTCGTGGCGATCGGCAACGGAAGCGGCTGCCGCGACGCCGAGGCCCTCGTCGCCGAGATCATCGCCGAAAACGCCACGGCCCAGCCGCTGGCCTACGTGATCGTCAACGAGGCGGGCGCGAGCGTCTACTCGGCCAGCCCCGTCGGCCGCGAGGAGTTTCCCCAGTTCGACGCCACCGTCCGCGGCGCCATTTCGATCGGCCGCCGCCTGCTCGACCCGCTCAGCGAGCTGGTGAAGATCGAGCCGGCCAATATCGGCGTGGGCATGTACCAGCACGACGTGAAGGCCAAGCACCTGCAGGCCTCGCTCGACGCCGTCGTGCAGTCGTGCGTGAACTACGTCGGCGTCGACGCGAACACCGCCAGCGTGTCGCTCTTGCGCTACGTTTCGGGACTCAACCAGCTTACCGCGCGGCGGCTCGTCGAATACCGCCAGCAGCACGGGCCCTTCAAGACGCGGTCGGAATTCCTGAGCGTCCCCAATCTCGGCGACGCGACGTACGTCCAGGCCGCCGGCTTCCTGCGCATTTCCGGCGGCGAAAACCCCTTCGACGGCACCTGGATCCATCCCGAAAGCTACGAGGTCGCCGAAAAGGTGCTCTCCCGCACCGGCCTTTCGCGCCAGGAGCTTGTCGACAAGCAGCACGCGGAGCGCCTGGCCGCCGCCGTGGGGCAGATCGACGCGCCGGCCCTGGCGGCCGAGCTGGGCACCGGCACGCACCTGTTGCGCGACATTCTGGCCCAGTTCACGCGCCCCGGCCGCGACCCCCGCGAGGACCTTCCGCCCCCGCTCTTCAAGCGCGGCATCCTCAAGCTCGAAGACCTGCAGCCCGGCATGGAGCTGACGGGCAGCGTCCTCAATGTGGTCGATTTCGGCGCGTTCGTGGATATCGGACTCAAGGACAGCGGCTTGGTGCACATCAGCCACCTGTCGACGAAGTTCGTCGACGACCCGCACAAGGTCGTGGCCGTGGGCGACATCGTCCGCGTGTGGGTGCTCTCGGTCGATAAGGAGCGGCGTCGCGTGTCGCTCTCGATGGTCGCGCCGGGCACGCCCCGCGACATCGAGCGCAAGGGCCGGCCCGACTATCCGCGCCGCCAGCCGCCCAAGCGCCCGCTGTCTGCGGACGGCCAGCCCACGGACGGACAACCAGCCGACGGCGCAGGGCAGGAAGGCGGCCAGCGGCCTCCGCGCCGCGACCGTCCGCGCCGCCGCAAGCCGGCCCGCGCCGGGACCGGCGGCTACGCGGGCCAGGGCGCGCCACAGGCACAGGGCGCCGGCGCGACGACGGGCGTCGCTCAACCGGCCGCGGCTCAATCCCGCGCGGCGTACGCGAACCCACCCAAGCGCAAGTCCGACCTCCCGCCGCCCAAGCTCACCAAGGCCATGAAGGCCGGCAAGGAGCCGCTGCGCACCTTCGGCCAGCTCCAGCAGTTCTTCAAGCTGAAGACGAACGACGACGAGCAGGAAAAGACGCCGTGATCGGTGTCGTGCGCAGGTTCCGCTAGGGCGGCAGACGATGAACCTCATCAACTGGGACGATGTTCTGCCCGATGATGCCGGAGCTGTCGTTGCTTTTTCGTCGCTCTCGATTCCCGATGAGCGTGACGAGTTTCAGCACAGCGTGGCGGAAATTCGACTACCGCAGGGCCGAGTAATCGACGTTGGGTGGGAGCACGCCCGCGCGAAGTACGTCGTCACTCTATTCACGGATGAGTACGAGAACCCACTCGAACAGGTTGAATGCGACGACCCACAGAGCGTCGTCGCCTAGGTCAAGAAAATGGTCGATCGCTCGAACGAGTCAAGGGGACCCGACGTGAACCGCACGCCACGACCGGACAGTGACGATTGAGCCCACACTCGTTGATCTTGCCCCGGCATGTCCACCGCCCCTGACGACTTCGCCGATGTCCCCCTCCCCGGCGATTTCCGCTCGGCCTATCCCGTCCTGCTCCGCCTCCCGGTCCAGTGGGGCGATCAGGACAGCTTCCAGCACGTCAACAACACCGCCTATTTCCGCTGGTTCGAGTCGGCGCGGATCGCCTACATGCTCCGCCTGGGCCTGGCCAGCGACGCCGACGGCAAGAAGCTCGGCCTCATCCTGGCCTCGATCCAGTGCAACTTTCTCCGTCCAGTGCACTTTCCCGACACGATCGTCGCCAGCGCGCGGATCAGCCGCATCGGCCGCTCGAGCATGACGATGGACCACGCCGCGTTCAGCCAGGCGCGCGGGGAAATGGTGGCCGAGGGCACCTCGACCGTCGTGGCGTTCGACTATTCCACCCAGAGTCCCGTGCCCGTCCCCGCCGAAATCCGCCAGGCCATCGCGGCGCTGCAAGGGGCCATGCCGCCCTCGTAAACGCATCGCCTCCACCGACCCCGCGTCGGTGGGGCGACGACTGGCGGCTAGCCGAGCCCGCCATAGTGCCTCGGGATTCTTGGGTTCGCCTTCTGCTTCCTGGACAGGCGCCGCCGTGACGCGCATCATGGGTGGCGGTTTTTTCCTCGACTTGCCACGATCCACATCCCGTGCTGCCATGAACCCTGGCGCCTCGCGTCTTCTGCAAGTTGTCTCGCTTCTCGCCGCCGCACTTGCGCTCTGCGCTTCCGCTCCGGCGCTGGCCGACGCTCAAAAGCCGCCCCCCAACGTCGTCTTCCTCCTCGCCGACGACCAGCGCCCGGACACCATCGCCGCCCTTGGCAACAAGCACATCCAAACCCCCGCCCTCGACCGCCTGGTCGAAAGCGGCTTCGTCTTCCGCCACGCCTATTGCATGGGCTCGACCGTCGGCGCCGTCTGCCTGCCCAGCCGGACGATGATCATGACCGGCCGCACGCTCTTTCACCTGCCCAGCCCCAAAAACGTCTCCGCCGATACGTCTCTTTTCCCGCGGGCGATGAAACGGGCCGGCTACCTCACGCTCCGCACTGGAAAGCCCGAGAACCACCCCCGGTACGCCTCCGACGCCTTCGACCGCGCCTTTCACGTGCGGCGCTCCGTCGCCTGCTCAACCACGCACGCCGACACGGCCATCGCCTTCATCCGCGAAAAGAAGCAGCCGTTTTTCGTGTGCGTCGAGTTCGCCGCCCCGCACGACCCGCGCGTCGCCCCGCAGGAATTCATGGACCGCTATCAGCCCGGCGACGTGCCGCTGCCGCCGAACTTTTTGCCGCAGCACCCCTTCGACAACGGCGAGATGACCGTCCGCGACGAAAAGCTCGCCCCCTGGCCGCGGACGAAAGAGGCCGTCGAGCGGCACCTGGCCGAATACTACGCCGACATCGCGTACCTCGACCACGAGATCGGCCGCATCCTGGACGCCCTCCGCGAGACGGGCCAGGACCAAAACACGCTCGTCGTCTTCGCCTCCGACCACGGCCTGTCGATCGGCAGCCACGGCCTGTTCGGCAAGCAGAGCCTCTACGACGACTCGATGGGCGCGCCGCTCATCTTCGCCGGGCCGGGCGTTCCGAAGGGCAAATCGAGCGACGCCCTCGTCTACCTCCACGACATTTTTCCGACGGTCTGCGAGCTGGCCGGGGCGCAAAAAATTCCCGGCGGCGTGGAAGGCAAGAGCCTGGCGCCGGTCATGGCCGGCAAGGAAACGAAAGTCCGCGACAGCGTCTTTCTGGCCTACCGCGACGTGCAGCGCGCCGTCCGCACCGACCGCTGGAAGCTGATCCGGTATCCGCACGTCGACACGACGCAGCTTTTCGACGTCGCGGCCGATCCTTACGAAACCAAGGACCTCGCCGCCGACCCGGCCCACAAGGCGACGATCGACGAGTTGATGGAACTGATGCGGAAATGGCAGAAGGAAGTGGACGACCCTGCGCCGCTCGTGGTGGCACAGCCGAAGGACCCGAAGTGGACGCCGCCGGCGGCAGAAAAGGCAACACGAGAGTGACGTGTCCCTCCCTCGCCATCCGCGACTGCCGCCTCAAGGCGCCGTTCCAATAAACGCCACGACTTGCCTCGCCTCGCGCTGATCCAAGCCGAAGCTCCGCAGATATGACGCGACCCCCTCTTGCTTCGGCTTCGACACCCTGCTCTCAAACACGGCCGCCATCGGAATCGGCTCCCCGCCCACAACGCCGCGCTCCGCCGCAAAAGTGTGCGTCACGTTGCCGAGGGTGTCTGGGCACAGCCACGCGCGCGCCGGGGCTCCCCCAAGGCCCGATCTCAGGATTGAAATCAGTCCGCCGTACTTCAAGTATTCGATGATCTTCGCCTTGTCGAGGCGCGGCGGCGCAGTTTCCGGAAGGTGCTCGATCTCCTCTTCCGCCATTTCGACCTCGTGGGGCTCGAAGGGGTCCATCGGAATCTGAACGCGAAACAGACGACGCCCCCCGACGCCGATCGCGCCTCGGTCCTCAATGACTACCCCCGGGACTTTCCGCACACCCCATGGAATGCGAACGCGGTCCCCAACTCGAAACTTCGGACGCGGCTGTTGTGCCGTGCTCATTGCCGTCCTCCACTTCACCACGGCGAAGCGCCAACGATCGGCCGCAGGTGCAATCGCATCGCTTCATCGAACGCTTGCGCCAGATAATCGCAGGCGCGCCGCCACACCCTGACGTGCTGCAGGCGCAGCGCTGCTGCTTGGATCGCCGGATGCGAAAAGTCCTGGTGTGCAATCGCGTTTCGCCAGAGATTGAGTTCCTCCAATCGATCCTGTCGGGACGCATTTCGAACGTCGAGGTTCTTCACCTCATCCCAAAGTGTCACCCCAAAGCGCTTGAAGTCAATCCCGATGTTGCCCGGAGTCGGATTCCCTCTATCGAGTCGCCGATTCTCAACGAGGGCAGCTTGAACGATGTCCCGCAAGGTCGGCGAGCCTGCAGCCTGCGCAATGAGCGCTGCGCATTCTGAGTGAAGATCGCGGCAAAACCCCTGAAACTGCGACGACAAGAGGACTGCGTACGCATGGTTGATTTGCTCGGTTGCGAATCGTCGCCCGCGTCCTGTTCCGCCCACACTCTGATGCGCACTTTCCAGCTCATCGAGCGCCACGCGCCGAGCGCCTATCCAGTTTTGCAGGGAAGTCGAAGGCATGGGAGCCTCGTCGTCCACCTTGCCGCCAAAAGCCCTCGTTCAGGAAGTCGCTGTTAGTGCTGAAACAAGAACTCCTCCGAATTCAGCACCGCCCAGAAGATGTCCTCCAGCGCCGCGCGGCGGTCGCCGACCCGCTCGATGTGCTGCGCTAGCGCCGTCATCTCCTCGCCCGTCGGCTCGCGGCAGAGCGCCGCAAGGTAAAGCCGCCGGATGATCTCCGCGTCGTTCGCGTCGCCGGACTCGGGCTTCACCTCGATCCGCGGATAGTCCGTCGCCAGAGCATATTTGCAGGAAAGGTACGCGCCCGCGGCAGCCAGCTCGTCCGACGATAGTGCCTTGCTGTAGACGAGCACCTCGCTGATCTCGCCGTTCCAGCCGGCCGGGCTGTAGTCCTCGCGATTGCCGACCGTAAAACCGTCCGCGCCGGTGTCCTTACCCACCGCGCCGGGCTGGCCGACGGCCTGCGGCTTGCCGCCAAGCTGCACTGCGAGCTTGTTGCCCGCGCCCGCCGAGACAAAGGCCGTCACAAATGGCTCGCGGACGGTATCGATCGTCTTGGAATCGAGCGTCGAGTTGCC
>JACOUI010000321.1 GCA_016177915.1 Planctomycetia bacterium | reverse complement strand
GGAAGCCGACACCTACACGGTCGACAAGCAGTCGCTGGCGATTACCGCCGAGCTGGCGCCCAAGCGCGAGCAGCTCGTGCTGGATGCCGAAAACGGCGGCGGGCTGAAGCACGTGGCGCTGCGGGAAAATCTGCGTACGGCCAGCACGCTCACGGACGACGAAGTGCGGCAGGTGGCGCGGCTGGGCCTGGCGGCCGAAAAGTTCTTTCGCCGCCCGCAGGACGTCGAGTTCTGCTTCGACGCCGCCGGCACGCTTTTCCTGTTGCAATCGCGGCCGGTGACAAACGTCGCGGAATATGGTCCCGCCGCCGGCAACCGCCTCGTCTGGGACAACTCGAACATCATCGAGAGTTACAGCGGCGTCACCAGCCCCATGACCTTCAGCTTCATCCGCCAGGCCTACACGATCGTCTACCACTGCTTTTGCGACGTGATGGGCATCCCGCCGCGCGTCGTGCGCGAGAGCCGGCCCGTGTTCGAGAACATGCTGGGACTTTTCCGCGGCCGCGTGTACTACAACCTGCAAAACTGGTATCGGCTCATCCGGCTCTTTCCGGGCTTTGCCTACAACGCGAAGTTCATGGAAACGATGATGGGGCTCAAGGAGCCGCTGGTGCTGGATGACCCTTTGCCGCCGGTCGGCTTCTGGCGGAAGTGGTTTGTGGAGCTGCCGGCGCTCGTGAAGCTGATCGCCCGGTCGGTGTGGAATTTCGCCCGCATTCGCGGGACCGTCGATCGCTTCCAGAACCACTTCCGCCGGCACTACGAGAAGTGGGACAGGCTGAACATGGACGCGCTGCCGCCGCACGAATTGGCGGCGCTCTATCGCGAAATGGAAAAAGCGCTCCTCTGGAACTGGAAGGCGCCGATCATCAACGATTTTTACGTGATGATTTATTTCGGCGTGTTGAAGAAGCTCTGCGCTTCGTGGTGCGGCGACACGACCGGCGCCCTGCAAAACGACCTCATCTGCGGCGAGGGGGGCGTCGAAAGCGCCGAGCCGGCGCGGATGCTCCTGCGCCTTGCGCAAATGGCCCAGGGCGAGCCGGCGCTCCGCGACCGCATCCTGCACGATCGCTTGGAGGACCTGCCCGCAACCATCGCCGCCGACCCGCGCTCCGCCGCCTTCCAGGCGCAGTTCGAGAAGTACCTCGACCTTTACGGCTTCCGCTGCATGAATGAGCTGAAGCTCGAGGAATACTCGCTCCGCGACCGGCCGCACCACGTCTACCAGGTGCTGCGAAACTACCTGGCGCTCAACGACCCGGCCGCGCTCGACGTCGCGGCCATGAAAGTGCGCGAGCAGAACGTGCGCCGCGGGGCCGAAGAGCGCGCCTTTTCGGGCCTGGCCAAACGGCGAACGTGGTATCCCCGCGGACTCATTTTTCGCCGCGTGCTGCGCAACGCGCGATTGGGCGTCAAAAACCGCGAGAACATGCGATTCGCCCGCACGCGCATTTACGGACTCCTGCGGCAGCTTCTGCGGGCGATGGGGCGGCAGTTCGCGGCCGAGGGAATCCTGGCCGACGCCGAAGACATCTTTTACCTCACGCTCGACGAAGTCTTCGACTACATCAAGGGGACGGCCGTCACGACGCACCTGCGCGAGCTGGCGGCGCTTCGCCGGGCCGAGTTCGACGAATATCGCCGCGACGATCTGCCCGCGCCCGACGAGCGGTTCGAGACCTTTGGCCCGGCCTATCACAAAAACCTGTTCCGCGACCCGCGGCCGGCGCCGAAAAACACCGACGGCAAGCTGCGCGGCATCGGCTGCTCGCCGGGCGTGGTGGAGGGGGTCGTGAAAGTGCTCAAGTCGCCGGCCGAGGCGCAACTCTCGCGCGAGATCCTCGTGGCCGAGCGGACCGACCCCGGCTGGGTGCCGCTCTACCCGGCGGTCTCGGGCATTTTGATCGAGCGGGGCAGCCTGCTTTCGCACTCGGCGGTCGTGGCGCGAGAGATGGGCATCCCGACGATCGTGGGAATTACCGGGTTGCTGGCGACGGTGCAAAGCGGCCAGCGGGTGCGCATGGACGGCCAGGCGGGGACGGTGGACGTGCTGTAGGGTGGGCATCGCCCACCTTTCATGATGCGACGCCGTCCAGCGCGGCCTTCCGCGTTACGACCGCCCCTTGTTCACCGACTGCGTAATCGTGATCTTCGTCGGGCTGCCCGGCTCGATTTCGATCGTCACGCCCTCCTCCTCGGTCCAGCCCGTCGGGCGGTAGTTGAAAGTCGTGATGTTGCCTCTGTCGCCCTCTTCCTCGCCTTCGTCTTGGGACGCCCGGCCTTTGGCGCCCAACTGCCCGCCGGACTTGGACCCGGCCGGCAGCGCCTTTTCGTAGAACGCGATCACCTTCTCCGCCGAGTCGCTTGTTTCCAGGTCCCAGATGACCCCTTCGGTCTCCTTGTCCGGCTCGGAGCCGTCGAGCGTGGACTCGGTCAAGCCCATGGCGAGGGTGTCTTTGAGGACGGCGCCGGGATAGACGGGGATGTCGGCGATCGCGCCCTCCAGCGAGGCCGCCCCGCCGCAGCCGGCCAGCGCGACGGCCAACGAGATTGCGATGAGCAAGGTCAATGTGGCACGAGGCATGGCTTTCTCCAGAATTACAGTACGCGCCGCGCAATTTGTGAGTACGTCTGAACCAACGACACCGTTCCCGACGCGCTGACCGTCGCAATGAACGGCCGGTTGAACTTCTTGAGAAATCGTCGCACGGTCGGCAGCGCCGTTACAAAGGCCTTGGCCATCTCCTCGCCCTTCATCGAGCCTCCTGTGAGGATGAATGCCGCCAGACTGCTCTTGAGGATTTGCGTCACCTCCAACTGGTTCTTGCGAATCGCCTTGTCCTGCGTCAGCAGCACCCAGCCGCGGCCACCGACCTGCGGCAGCCAGTCCTGGTCCGGTGTGTCCTGGTCGAAATGGTCGTCGTGGAGTTCGACGCGGCAGCCCGCCTGCCGCAACGCCTCCGAGACGATGTTCCTCCCCAAACAGCGGTCCAGAAAGAACACCGGCTCGTCGTCACGCGGCCTGGAGCTCGCAGCGGATCCCTTCCTCGATTTCCGACGCTTCGCAGCCATAATCGCTCGCCAGGTCCACTAGCGACTCGCCCGCCTTGAACCGGTCGGCCAGAACCGCCGTGGCCACCTTGCCGCGGGCCAGCACCGGTCGGCCGAACGCGAACCGCGGATCGATCAGGACCGACTTGGGCGCCGCCGCGATCTCGGCCGGATCGGCGACCGGCCGCGTGAACGGATAGAAGCAGACGAGCGAGCGATCGCGCCACTGGAGTCGCTCCAGGTGCGCATCCAGAACGCTCTTCATCACGAGCTGCCCGCCGGCCGCGTCGATCAATTGCCCCAGGTGCTCGATGAAGAGCGTCGCGCCGTCGGTGCGGAATTCCTGCTCGATCAGCGGGCGACGCCAGCCGAACCTCTGCCGCACGAAGCGCAATGCCGCGCGAATCCGCGACAGCGGCACGTGGTGTTTCCGCCGAAAGGCGCTGAGCACGTGCGCCTCGGCCAGGTTGTAGAACGACAACAGGCCGGACTTCGGATCGGGCAGCGCGATCAGCGGCTTGAACCTGCGGTGCTCGCCCCCGGCCTGGTACGTCCGCCCGACGACCCAGGACCGGAGCGTGGCCAGCGGCAATTGCAGATACCGCGCCGCCTCCGCGATGCCGTAGGTCGGCATCTCGCGCGGATCGTCGTAGGTTTTCGTCAAGTCGAAGCTGAGCTTGACCACGGCGGCGACACCACGGGAGAGGGGCGAGTTTCCGGCATGCTATCGGTGCCGCAGGGGGCCGTCAACGCGATGTGGCAACACGACAAGCGCGGCGCGGGCTACGACTCCAAGCCACGCCGATCGGCCCCCTTGCGGTGCGGCCGGTAGCCCGCCGACGGCGCGTGGCGCGACTGTTTTCGCTTCATCTTGCGGCGCATTGCCGATTCCGACCCCCCCTGCCCCCCCTTCGGAAGGGGGGGAGAAG
>JACOUI010000350.1 GCA_016177915.1 Planctomycetia bacterium | reverse complement strand
TGTTGGAAGGACCGGGTCCCGTACAGCGAATCGCACTACCTCGAGCGACTTCGCAGGAAGAACTCCCCCATCCTCAACCACCTGCCGGCGCCGACGACCGTCGCCGCCGCCACTTGACTTTCCTACTCAGATGTCTCGTACTCGATGCATCCGAGTACGATTACGAGTACGAGTACGATTACAAAACACGAAAAGTGCCGCAGCGACGCCGGCCGGGATGCAGCGAATCGAACACCCGCGCTCAGCCCTTCGCCTCGCCCGGCTGCACCATCCGCTCCACCGTCTCCAGCAACTGGTCGAGCCGGAACGGCTTATAGAGCACGGCCTGCAATCCCGCCTGCCGCGCCCTCACGATCGAGTGCCCGGGGTCGTAGCCAAAGCCCGTCATCAGCACCAACGGCAGCGGGTCCATCAGCTCCTTCAGCCGGCACAAGAGGTCGTAGCCGGAGACGTCGGGCAGGCGGATGTCGGCGATGATGCACTGGTAACGGGCGCCGCCAAGATTGCGGACCATGCACAGGGCCTCGGCGCCGTCGTGGGCGGTTTCCACGTTGCAGCCGAAGCGTTCCAGAAGCGAATGGGCGGCCACGCGGACCGACTCGTCGGCGTCGACGACCAGCACCTGCGAGCCTTGCAGCAAAACGTGGCCCCCGTCGCGGCTGGGCTGCGGAAGGGCCTTGGCCGGGGCCATCTTCTGCCCGACCTTCTGGATCACCTGCTTGATGTCCCGCGCGTGCCGCAGGATGCGCTGCAGCCGCTGCACGACGTCCGGGTCGTGGCCGATGTAGCGCTCCATGATGTTCACGGAGTCGTTCAGGATTTCGTCGATCGGCAGGGCGACGGCGCTGTGGATCGCCTCGACGCTGGCCAGCGTGCTGGTGGCCTTTTCGGCGGCCAACAGGTCCAGCGTGTTGAGCGCGATCGCCAGATCGCGCGTAAAAATCTCCAGGAACTGCAAATCGCTTTCGCTGAAGGCGTGGGCGTTGGGGCTTTCGACGTTGAACGTCCCGATCACCTGGTCGTTGTTCGTCAGCGGCACGGTGAGCGAGCTCTTCGCGCCGCTGGCCCCTTGCAGATAGAGCGGGTCCTGCGTCGTGTCCTCGCAGAGATAGCTCTTCCCCGTGGCCGCGACGAAGCCCGTCACGCCGTTCCCCTGCGGCCGGGCATAGAGCACGCGGCTGGCCGCCTCGGGCAGCATGCCGACTTCCAAGAGCGGCTCCAGCTTTCCGGTCTGGGGATCGAGCAGGCGGATTTCGACGACGTCGAACTTCAAAAGGTCCTTCGTATAGTGCAGGATGTTCGACTTCAAAAGCTCGATCCGGTCCTGGACGGACATGTCGAGCAGGTCCTGGGGCTTCAAGTCGGTAAGCGCGATGCCGGCCTGGTGGATGGCGGCCAGCTTCTGGTTTTGCAGCGTCTCCTTGGTCACGTCGCGGACGGTGACGACCAGGTGGCTGGTGCGGTCCTGCGCCTCGTAGACGGGGGCCGCGTGAAGCTGGAAATAGCGGTTGTCGGCCGTGCGGACCTTCGACGTGCTCGCCCGACCCGTCGCCAGCGCCGTGCGGAAAGGCGAAAAGTCCGGACCGAGAATGTCCGGGCTGCCAAGAATCTTATAAAAGTCCTCGCCGGCGACGGCCGGGCGGTGGAACCATTCGCGGATGCGCTCGTTGCCCCAGATCACCAGGTTGTCGGCGTCGAGCACCACCAGGCCGTCCGGCATGCCCTGCAGGATCCGTTCGTGCTGCAGGAGGGAGCCCAGCTTGAGCGCCTCGGCCACCTGGTCGGAGCCGACGACGATGGCGTCGAACGGCTGGTTCGCCAGCCGCACCATCGCCCGCAGCACGCTTTGGACCTCGACGACCTCGCAGCGCTCGCGCAGAAAGTCGGCGATCTTGGCGCCGGGCGGGGCGGCGCCGCCGATCAGCAGCACCCGCGTCTTGGTCGGGTTCTGCGGGGCTTGTTCGCCCTCGGCTGTCATGACGGCCTCGGCAAGATTCTCCATGATCGGCCTTTGCGCGTAACCGGCTCTAGAATGTCCCTAACTAATCATAGGCCAGCGGCCTAAAACGGGCGAGGACAGGACTTTGCGTTCGGGGACGAGAAGGGACTGGCGGGGCCCGGGCCTTCGCCCGGTCGTCCGGCTGATCTTCTCTAGCCGATTCACGTTTGCCTGGGCCCGCCGCGGCGGGCCAAGCGCCTGGCCCTATTTGGTTTGCGGCGGCTGGCTCTGCTCGTTGGGTTGAAGGATAAATCGGAGTTCCTGCGGCAGGAAGTTCACTTTCCAGTCTTCAAACAGCTTGTTTCCCAGGATGCAGCCCATATCTTCCGCCTCCGGCGCCATCACGAGCACCACCACGTCGCGGAAGACGTGCCGACCGAAGCGCAGGGAGGGCGCCGTGACCTGCCGGGCCGCCACCTTGCGCTCTTCGCCGAACATGATCGTCGCCTGCGGGGCGTCGGCGGGAATCGCGATGCCCGCCGCCTCCGCGGCGCTGGCCGTCAGCGTGTTGAAATCGTTCTGCGGGACCCACATCCAGGTGAGGGGCGCCTTTTCGTTGAGGACGCCCGCCAGGCGGTATTGCAGGTTCGACAGGTGGACGGGGACCTCGTCGTTCCAAACCTGCGCCAGGAGCTTATCGAGCCGCTTGAACTCGGCGTCGTATTTTTTGCCGGGCCCGAGCCTGTGGCCCGCGCCGAGCGACTCCAGGGCCGAGGCGACTTGCGCGTCGTCGCGGTACTTGTCGTAGGCGGTCGCCAGCTCGTATTTCGCCTCGCCGACGGCCAAGAGAGCCAGACCCAGCTCCGTCTGCGCGCCGGCGAAATCCTTGATGGCCTGCCAGAGTTCGGGGTTGTCGGTGCGGCGCGAGGCGTCGTAAACGCGGACGGAGGCTTGCTGGATGAACTGTTGCCGCTGTGTGGCGGCGGCCTGGAGCTGGTTGCGCTGGCCGCCTCCGTTTTGCAGCCGCGTGTTGATCTGATCGAGCTCCTTCTTGACCTTGTCGATCTGGGCCATCTTGGCCGCGTTGTCGGCCAGCGCGGCCTTCATCTTCTTCTGGGCGTCCGTGAATTCCTTTTCCAGCCTCTTGACGTCGTCGAGCTTCTGCTTGAGCGCGGCTTCTTCCGGGGCGAGCCAGTAGCTGCCGCTTTTGACGAGCCCCTTGTCCGTCAGAGTCTTCGCGGCGTCGTCGGCGCGCCCCGGCCGCGGCGCAAGAAATGCGCACAAGAGCAACGGCCAGGTCAATTGCCAAGACGGGCGCATTCGTGCGCTCAGGTGGGTTAGGGCCGGACCCAATCTCCAACGCATCAGGCGTTTAGAGCATCATAATCGAAGCGAATGGCGGTGAGCAAGGTCAGGCCCGTAGGGTCGGCGGCTCGCCTGCATTCGTAGGGCAGGCGGCTCGCCTGCCATTCGTTGCGCGCTAAACGTGCTGCTCGGCTTCATCGCGCCGCGCCAACTCCTGCGCGATCCGGTGCAGAAGCGTATCCAACCCCTGGCCCGTCACGGCCGAGATCAAAAGCACCTCCCGCGAAAGCTCGGCCGCGAGATGGTCGCGGACGGCCTCGGCTGCCGGCAAGTCGGCCTTGGTGACGGCGACGATCTCCGGCCGCTCGATCAGCTTGGGGTCGTACCGCTCAAGCTCGCCGCGGATGGCCCGGTAGTTGACGAGCGCGTCGCTGCCGTCGGCCGGCGCAGGCTCCAAGAGATGCACCAGGATGCCCGCCCGCTGGATGTGGCGCAGAAAATCGTGCCCCAGGCCGGCGCCGGCGTGCGCGCCCTCGATCAGTCCCGGGATGTCGGCCAGGATGAAGGCGTGGTCGGCGTCGATGTGCACGCGGCCCAGGTTGGGGTGCTTCGTCGTGAAAGGGTAGTCGGCGATTTCCGGCCGGGCGCGGGAAATCCGGCTGAGGAGCGTGCTCTTGCCGGCGTTCGGCTTGCCCACGAGTCCCACGTCGGCGATGACCTTCAGCTCCAGCGTCACCATGCGGGTTTCGCCCGCTTTGCCGGGCGTGAACTGCCGCGGGGCGCGGTTCGTGGACGACTTGAAGCGCGTGTTGCCCTTGCCGCCGCGGCCGCCGCGGGCGATCGTCACCTGCTCGCCGGCTTTCGCCAGGTCCTTGAGCACGATCCCGGCCGCTTCGTCGATGACGACGGTGCCGGGCGGGACGCGCAGGACGATGTCGTTGGCGTCTGCGCCGTGGCAGTTCTGCGGCCTGCCGCGCTCGCCGGAGTCGGCGCGCCAGTGCACGCGCGTGCCGGCGGCCGCCAGGCTGTCCACTCCCGCCTCGGCCAGCAGGATGATGCTGCCGCCGTTGCCGCCGTCGCCGCCGTCCGGCCCGCCCTGGGGGATGAACTTCTCGCGCCGGAAGCTGACGCAGCCGTCGCCGCCCCTGCCGGCCTGCACGATGATCTTCACCCGATCGACGAACATGGCGGGGACTGGGGAGTGGCTGGTGGCTGGTCGTTCGTGGCTAGCGGCTCGTCGTTCATGCGCCAAGAAACCCAAAGCCCACGGGTTGCAACCCGTGGGCTTGTGTCGTGATCGCTTCCGATCCGGCGGTCAGTTCTTTTACGCCACGGCCTCGGGCATGACGTTCACCCGCCGGCCGCCGCGGTCGAACTTGACGAAGCCGTCGACGAGCGCGAAGAGCGTGAAGTCCGTCCCCTGGCCGACGCCCCGCCCCGGCGTGAACGAACTGCCCACCTGCCGGACGAGGATGTTGCCGGCGCGGACCTGCTGGCCGCCGAAGCGCTTGACGCCGCGGTACTGGCCATTGGAATCGCGGCCGTTGCGGGAGGAGCCTTGACCTTTTTTATGTGCCATGGGAAGGCGTGAGGCTTGAGGGCCGAAAGCGCCTCGTAGTGACCGGATTCATCCGGTCCTCTCCGAGTGATCGTCGTCAGCTAGCAGCGCGGCCGGATCAATCCGGACACTGCGAGCCCCGGCGGACCCGCTGAAGCGGGTCACTACGAACGAGTTCACGAAGGGGAATTCTACCGGTAAACCCATTCGTACTCAACCCGGTCTGCCTCGGGAATCTCGAGCCGCACGTCCTTGGGCAGCCCCAGGCGGATCTCATCCTCGGTCTCGAAGAACTCGTCGCTGGGCCGCCAGAAGTTGATCTTCAGCGTCTTGCGGACGAACTGCCATTGCGGCTTGCCGTTCTCGTCGTCGATCTTCTCGCGGCGGTAGGCGTTCGTCAGCCCCTGGAGGTAGATCGAAAACACGTCCGTCTTGGGGTCGATGTCTTCCCACGTGAAAACGCCCCAGACGCTGTTGTCTTCCCCCTCCGGGCTGGGCGGGATTTCGGCTTCCGAGATATCCACGCAGTTGAGCAGCTTGCGGTTTTTGTCTTCGCGCTTCTGAATCGCTTCGACCGCCACGGCGTTGATCCGGTCGGCGTACCACTTCTTGGCGTCGTCGGAATAGAGCAGCACGCGCGGCACGAACCGCACCGGGTCGGCGCCGGGGTTTTTCACGTGATAGATCATGTACCAGACGAGCTTGCGTTCGACCTTGTCGTCGCCGGAGGGCACGTCGAGCCACATCAGACCCAGCGGCTTGAACGTGAACTCCAACCCCCACAGGTTGTGCTGCAAGCGGACTTCCGTGGCGGCGTTCTTGGAGAGCACGCCCAGGGCCGGTGGTTGCTCGCTCGTCGGAGCGCCGGCGCGGTCGGCCGGCTTCTTCAGCCACGGCCGCTCGCCGAACTTCGGGTCCCGCTCCAGGAGGTGAATAATATTGATCCGGCTGAACGGTTCCTCGGTGTTGGAATCAGGCGGGATCGTGTTTTCGATGCCCGGCGCCAGCTTGCGGAACTTCTTGGGCCTGGCCGGGGCGAGTTCGTCTTCTTTGGGGGCCGCGGCCGCTTCTTTGGGGGCCGCGGCCGCGCCGCCGTTGGCCGGCGGCTGATTGTCGTCGGCGCAGACCGCCGGGGCGGCAAGAAGCGACGTCAGGAGTGCCAGCAAAGCAAAACGGCGGATGGACATGGTGTGCTCGCGAAGGGAAACCGCGGCGGAAGTGTCAATGGGTGCAATGGCTTACGTAGGGTGGGCACCGCCCACGATTCGCCTTACGTAGCACCGCCCACCACCTACTGCCACGTGCCTAACAATCATCACGAGAGGGTGGGCAGTGCCCACCCTACGCGAGAACTTCAGTATAGTTAGCCTTTTCCGCCAGGGTCAAGTTTTTTGATTCCACCTTTTGCCCCATTTTCCCCTGTAACGCCCCCCGCCCCTGGCTCGTCGAAAGGGTGTCTCCCCGCGCGAAGAATCGGGAGAGAGAATGACCGTTACCGCTGGCCCGACGCCCCCCCGCGTCGATCGGCAGTGGGTGCTGGCGGTCCTCGACGAGTTCGAGGTCCGCCTCACCCGCTACGCCGAGCGCATCACGCGCAACCCGGATTTGGCCCGGGATGTGGTGCAGTACGCCTTTTTGCGGCTCTGCGACGAGACGGAAGGGGCGGTGAGCAGCGTCGGACCGTGGCTCTATGCCGTCTGCCGGAACCGGGCGGTGGACCTCTTGCGA
The DNA here is from genome assembly GCA_016177915.1 of Planctomycetia bacterium. Taxonomy (GTDB): domain Bacteria; phylum Planctomycetota; class Planctomycetia; order Pirellulales; family S012-138; genus JACOUI01. The sequence goes on along the minus strand of JACOUI010000350.1, from coordinate 432 downwards.
CGGGAGCAACGGATGCAGTCGCTCGATGAGCACGTGGCCGAGCGGATCGAGGAGCGGCACGGTAGCAACGGCCGGGGGAGCGTGAAGGACCTTCTGCCCGACGAGGCGGCCGAGCTGCACGACAGTTGCGACCTGGTGCGAAAGATCCTGGCGACGCTGCCCGAGCCGCAGCAGGAAGTCGTGGACCTGTGGGCCGACGGGTTTTCCTACAAGGAGATCAGCCGCGTCACGGAGCGGACGGAAACGAACGTGCGGGTGATTGTCCACCGGGCGCTGAAGGCCGTCCGCGAACACCCCTGGGCCAAGGAATTGATGGAGAGCTAGCGCTTCGATGGGGCGACGTTGATTGAAACGCCGCTGGGCAGTCAATCGTCAAGCAAGCAGGACCCATCGTCACCAGCCACCAGCCACCAGCCACTAACCACCAACCAC
>JACOUI010000349.1 GCA_016177915.1 Planctomycetia bacterium | reverse complement strand
TCGGGTTGAACGGTCGTCGGATCGGCCCGACCCGTGAGGTGCAGGCTGTACCGGCGTAGTGGATTCCAGTTCGCCGCCACGTGATCGGCGCCCGGACCGTGGCACCCCTCGCACGCGATGCCGAATTCGGCCGCGGTCGTCTCCACGTTGAACCGCGCCAAGCGCAGCGCCGCGCAGACCACGAACGCCGCCGCGATCACCCAGATCGCGTGCGGATGGCCCACGGCGAAGTCGGGGCACATCTTGACGAGCAAGAACGCCGGCGCCACGCCGAACGACACGACGTCGCACAGGCTGTCGAGCTGGGCCCCGAACTCGCTCGTCGAGCGGGCCAGGCGCGCCAACTGGCCGTCCAGCGCATCGAACACCATCGCCAGGAAAATGAGCGCGGCCGCGATCATCGCGTAGGTCGGGTCCGGCCCGGCAAACGGGCCGGCGGGCATGGGCGGGTCGTCCCAGGCCGCGACCATGATGGCGAAGAAGCCGCAGACCAGGTTGCCCAGCGTGAAGAGCGTGGGCAGCACGGCCACGGCCCGAATGCGGCGTCGCATGGGTTTTTTCCTAAACATAGCGCGCCAGCACGCTCCTTCCCGCTTTGACGCGCTCGCCGACTTGCGTCTGGATCCGCAACGATCCGTCGTCGGGCAGAATGATCTCCGTGCGCGAGCCAAGCTTAATCATGCCAAACTTCTGTCCCCTTGCAAGCGTCTGGCCGGGGCGGAGGTCGCAGACGATCCGCCGGGCGATGGTGCCGGCGATCTGCCGCACGACCAGCCGCCGGTGGGGAGGCGTTTCCTCCTCCAGCGCGATCCACATGGCCTCGTTTTCCAGGGCGCTTTGCGGGTTCAGGGCATTCAGATACTTCCCAGGCGTGTATTTCATGGCGATGCAACGCGCCTCCAGGGGAGAGCGGTTGATGTGGACGTTGAAAATGGACAGGAAAATTCCGATGCGCACGGCGGGACCCCCCACGAATTCCGCGTTTTCCAGCCGCGTGATCTCAACCACCTTGCCGTCGGCCGGCGAGACGACGAGGCCCGCTTCCTGCGGCACTTTTCGCGGCGGGTCGCGAAAAAACCAGACGATCTCCAGGAGCACTAGGCCCGGCACGACCGCCAGATACCAGACCGGCGACAACGCCAGGGCGACCGTCGCGGCCAGGAGCGGCCAGCCCATCAACTGTAGCTCGGCCAGGCCCCAGCGGGCGAAGGGGATTTTTTCGCGCCAGCGGAAGGGGTCGTCCGCGTCGTCCCAGGAAAACCCACAGCGATTACAGCAGTATTTGAGGTCGCGGGGGTCGAGCACTTCGTGCGGGCAGCCGGGGCAATCGCCGCGGCGCTTTTCGGCCATCCGCCGGACGTACCCGCGGCGAAACGTGCGCAGATACCGTCGCCGCAGCCGTCCCCAGGCCAGCTCGACGCGCATCCCGAAACCGCCGCCGGGCTGGACGCTGGCGATGTTGTCGGGGAGGGCCTCGGGGGGGAGGCGGGCGGCGGTGGGCGAGTTTGGCATTGAGCCACTGTGACGGTCGCAATTCATCGCGTTAGGCCACCGCGCCGAAAAACACGAGGTTCCTCATTGCCGCGTGAAACGATCGTCACGGGCGGTGTTGCAGACTTCAGTTGATCATCACTCTGCAAATCCCTGCACATTGCTGGTGCCAGTACTTCGACGCGGTGGGAATGGGCGCCGCGGAAGTGAGCGGAGGAAATCAGCCTCCTCCTTGGAGATTTGCAGCACTGGCCCTTCGCGGCGCTTCGTGATGCGCTCGCGACTACGTTTCGTGTTCTGCTTCGCTGCGCGTTTTTTCCTGCGCATGTTCAGCACCGCGTGCAGACGTCGCCTATTTTCCGTCGCCGGAGGAAGATTCCGACGTGCCGAGCAGCGTGTCCAGCGGGCTGGCGGCGGGCCTTTCGGCCGGACGCTTCTCCGGCTCGCCGGCCAAGAGCGGGAAGGCCCGCGGCGAGGTCCTGGCGCGTTCCACCGTCAGCGCCTCCAGCGCCTCCGGCCGGATGCGCACCTCCGACTCCTGGTAGGTGCGGAAGCCGGTGCCCGCCGGAATCAGGTGCCCCAGGATCACGTTCTCCTTCAGCCCGACGAGGGTGTCGATCTTGCCGGCCAGGGCGGCTTCCGTGAGGACCTTGGTGGTCTCCTGGAAGCTGGCGGCGGAGATGAAGCTGGAGCTTTGGACGGAGGCCTTGGTGATGCCCAGGAGTTGCGTGCTGGCGGTGGAGGGCTTGGGCCGGGCGCCTTTGGCCGGTTCGCCGCCGAGGGCCTCGATCGTGGCGTTGGCCTGCTCGAGGGCATCCTTGGGGACGATTGCGCCGACGGCGAAATCGCTGTCGCCCTTGTGGACGATCTTCACGCAGCCGGAGAGCTCCTGGTTCACCTTGCGGAAGTCGAACTTGTCGATCAGGTTGCCCGGCAGCAGGCTCGTGTCGCCCACGGACTCGATGCGAATCTTGCGGAGCATCTGGGCCACGATGATCTCGATGTGCTTGTCGTTGATGTCCACGCGCTGGCTGCGGTAGACGTTCTGGATTTCGCGGACCAGGTAGCGCTGCACTTCCTCCTCGCCGGAGATGCGGAGAATGTCGTGCGGGACGAGCGGCCCATCGACCAGCGCCTCGCCGGCCCGCACGTTGTCGCCCGTGTGCACCCGCAGGCGCTTGCCGTGCGAGACGAGGTGCTCCTTTTCGATGCCGCTTTCGCTCTTGACGATGATGCTCCGCTTGCCGCGGCGCTTCTCGCCCATTTCGACCTTGCCGTCGATTTCGGCCATGACGGCCGGGTCCTTAGGCTTGCGGGCCTCGAAAATCTCCGTGACGCGGGGCAGACCGCCGGTGATGTCCTGCGTGCCGGTGGCCTCGCGGGGCGTCTTGGCCAGCAGGGTGCCGGCGGAGATCGTCTGCCCTTCGTCGACCTCGATGTGGGCCTTCTCGGGCAGGTAATAGAAGTCGAGGATTTTGCCGGCGGCATCCTCGACGATGATCTGCGGGTGCAGGTCGCCCTTGTGTTCCAGGATCATGCGGCGGACGTGGCCGCTCTGGTCCTTTTCCATCCGCACCGTTTCGTTCTCGATGATGTCCTCGAAGCGGACGCGGCCGCCGACCTCGCCCAGGATGGGGATGCTGTGCGGGTCCCACTGGCAGATGACGGCGCTCTGTTCGACCTGCTGGTTCTCGCCGACGAGCAGCGTGGCGCCGGCGGGGATTTCGTATTTCTCCAGCTCGCGCCCCTTGTTGTCGAGGATGGCGACTTCGCCGTTGCGGGAGAGGACGACCATCTGTCCGGCGTCGTTCTTGACGACCTTGAGGCGGGTGAACTTGCAGGTACCGGCGCGCTTGGCCTTGATCTCGGACTCCTCGATCCCCAGGCTGGCGACGCCGCCGATGTGGAAGGTGCGCATGGTGAGCTGCGTGCCGGGCTCGCCGATGCTCTGAGCGGCGATGATGCCGACGGCCATCCCCTCCTCGACCAGCGCCCCGGTGGAGAGGTCCATGCCGTAGCACAGCCGGCAGACGCCGAGCGAGGCGTCGCAGGTCATGGGGCTGCGGACCTGGATCTTCTCGAGGCCGAGCTGCTCGATCCTCCGCGCGATGTCGACGGTGACCAGCTCGTTCTCGCGGACGATGACCTCGTCGGTGATGGGGTGGACGATATTGGAGCGGCTGACGCGGCCCTTGATCGAGTCGGCGAGGCTGACTTCCACTTTCTCGCCGCGGTAGATCACGCCCTTGGTGATGCCCTGTGTCGTGCCGCAGTCCTCAAGCGTGATGACCACGTTCTGGGCCACGTCGGCCAGCTTGCGCGTCAGGTAGCCGGAGTCGGCCGTCTTGAGGGCCGTGTCGGCCAGGCCCTTGCGGGCGCCGTGCGTGGAGCTGAAGTATTCCAGCACGCGGAGCCCCTCGCGGAAGTTGGCCTTGATGGGCGTCTCGATGATGGTGCCGGAGGGCTTGGCCATCAGGCCGCGCATGCCGGCCAACTGGCGAATCTGTTCGACGCCGCCGCGGGCGCCGGACTGGGCCATGAGGAAGATCGGGTTGACGTAGCCGGCGTAGCGCTTGCGGCCCTTCTCGACCTCGCGGCCGCCGCCGTCCGCCTCCAGGTCGGCGAGCATTTCCTTGGTGATCGTCTCGCGGGCCTGGGTCCAGGTGTCCAGCACCTGGCGGTAACGCTCCAGCTCGGTGATCACGCCGCGCTGGTAGAGTTTCTGGAACTTGAGGACGTTGCGCTCGGCCTCGGAGATGATCCGCGCCTTGGTGGGAGGGGTGATCAGGTCGTCCGCGGCGAACGACAGTCCGCTCCGCGTGCTCCAGCGGAACCCCAGCCGGTTCATGTTGTCCAAGAGCAGGATCGTGGCGCTGCGGCCGAGGAACTGGTAGCAGTCGGAGATGACCTTGGCCAGCTCGCCGGACTTCATGGGGATGTTGTAGTAGGGCATGCGGGCCGGGAGCATCTGGTTGAACAGGACGCGGCCGACGGTGGTCTCGATGATGGCGCCGGGCTTGCTTTCGGCGTCGCCCTCGACCTTGAGGCGGCGCGTGGGCGGGAGCTTGTAAAAGACGTGGGCGTGCGTCTGGGCCTTCCCCAGCGCGTGCGCCAGCTCCACCTCCTCGGTGCTGGTGAACTTCATGCCGTCGCCGCGGCGCGGCTCCTTCACCTCCATCGTCACGTAGTAGCAGCCCATCACGATGTCCTGCGACGGGCTGATGATCGGCTGGCCGTTGGCGGGGCTGAAGATGTTGTGCGTCGACATCATCAGCGTGTGCGCCTCGACCTGGGCCTCGATCGACAGCGGCAGGTGCACCGCCATCTGGTCGCCGTCGAAGTCGGCATTGAAGCCCTTGCACACCAGCGGGTGCAGGTGAATGGCGTTGCCTTCCACGAGCACCGGCTCGAAGGCCTGGATGCCCATGCGGTGCAGCGTGGGAGCGCGGTTGAGGAGCACGGGGTGGTTCTTGATCACTTCCTCGAGGATGTTCCAGACCTCCTCGTCCTTGCGCTCCAGCATCTTCTTGGCGCTCTTGATCGTGTCGGCGTGCCCCAACTCCTTCAGCCGCCGGATGATGAACGGCTGGTACAATTCCAGGGCGATCTTCTTGGGCAGGCCGCACATGTGCAGGGCCAGGTGCGGGCCGACGACGATCACGCTGCGGGCGGAGTAGTCGACGCGCTTGCCGAGCAGGTTCTCGCGGAAGCGGCCCTGCTTGCCCTTGATCATGTCGGTGAGCGACTTGAGCGGCCGATTGCTGGAGCCCAGGACGGGTCGCTTGCAGCGGCTGTTGTCGAAGAGCGCGTCGACGGACTGCTGCAGCATCCGCTTCTCGTTGCGGATGATGACCTCCGGCGCGTTGAGGTCCACCAGCTTCTTGAGCCGGTTGTTGCGGTTGATGATCCGGCGGTAGAGGTCGTTGAGGTCGCTGGTGGCGAAGTTGCCGCTGTCCAGCAGCACGAGCGGCCGCAGGTCCGGCGGGATGACCGGGATCACGTCCAGCACCATCCACTCCGGCTTGTTGTCGCTGTCGCGGATGGCCTCGACGATCTTCAGGCGGCTGATGAGGTCCTTCTGCCGCTGCTTGGAGCCAGTCTCGGCCAGCTCTTGGCGCAGGTCCTTGGAAAGCTGCACCAGCTCGAGGCTGAGGAGCATCTTGCGGACGGCCTCGGCCCCCATCTCGGCATCGAACTTCCCGTCGCCGTACTGCTCGCGCGCGTGGCGGAACTCCTCCTCGGTGAGGAGCTGCCGGGGCTTGAGCGGCGTGTCCTTCTTGTCGATCACCACGTAGTCCTGGAAGTAGATCACCTTCTCCAGGCTGCTGGTCTTCATGTCCAACAGGTTCCCCAGGCGGCTGGGCATGGCCTTGAAGAACCAGATGTGCACGACCGGGGCGGCCAGCTCGATGTGCCCCATGCGCTTGCGGCGCACGCGGCTGTGCGTCACCTTCACCCCGCACCGGTCGCAGATCATCCCCTTGTACTTCATCCCGCGGTACTTCCCGCAGGAGCACTCCCAGTCCTTTTCCGGGCCGAAGATCCGTTCGCAGAACAGGCCGTCGCGCTCCGGGCGGTAGGTCCGGTAGTTGATCGTTTCGGGCTTTTTGACTTCGCCGAACGACCAGCTCCGGATGTCCTGGGGCCGGGCGAGGCTGATCTTCACCGCCGCGTAGTCGTTGATGCGATCGTAGGAGCTTTCGACAATGCTCACGTTGACTCTCCTGTGGGAAACAGGCCGTGTGGATTGGGCCAGGAGCCAGGGTTGGGGGGGGGTCGGGCGTATCCTAGATCCTGCGTTTCTCCAATTGCATGTTGAGTCCCAGTCCGCGGATTTCGTTGGTCAGCACGTCGAAGCTGGCGGGAGTGCCGGCCTCGAGCGTGTTTTCTCCCTTGACCATCGACTCGTAGATCTTGGTGCGTCCCTCCACGTCGTCGCTCTTGACGGTCAGCAGCTCCTGGAGGATGTAGGCGGCGCCGTAGGCCTCCAGGGCCCAGACTTCCATTTCGCCGAACCGCTGGCCTCCGAACCGCGCCTTGCCGCCCAGCGGTTGCTGGGTGATGAGGGGAGTAAGGCCCGGTGCTGCGGGCGTGGACCTTGTCGTCGACGAGGTGGTGCAGCTTCATCATGTAGATGTAGCCGACGGTGGTTTCCTGCTCGAGCGGCTCGCCGGTGCGGCCGTCGTGGAGCTGCGTCTTGCCGCTGATGGGCAGCCCGGCGTCCTTCAGCGAGCTGCGGATTTCGTCCTCTGAAGTGCCGGAGAAGACGGGCGTAACGGCCTGGAAGCCGAGCCGGGCGGCGGCCCAGCCCAGGTGCGTCTCCAGAATCTGGCCCACGTTCATACGGCTGGGGACGCCCAGCGGGTTGAGCAGGATCTGCACGGACGTGCCGTCGGCCAGGAAGGGCATGTCCTCGCGGGGGAGGATTTTGGCGATCACGCCCTTGTTGCCGTGCCGGCCGGCCATCTTGTCGCCGACCGAGATGACGCGCTTCGTGGCGATGTAGCACTTGATCATCTGCAGCACGCCGCTGCGCAGCTCGTCGCCGCGCTTCATGCTGTTGAGCGTCCGGTCGCGCTCGTCGATGGCCGTCTCCACCAGCGGCCACTTGGACTTGTAGATTTTCTCGATGTCCGCCTTGCGTTGCGGGCTGCGGATGTCCATCTTGTCGAGCAGGACGCGGAACTTGCCGGCCTGCTCGGCCACGTACTTGGGGTCCTGGCTGGACATGATCTCGTTGCCGTCGTCGTCGGCCACGGGGCGGCGGAGGACGGCCTCGATCTCGCCCAGCAGGTCGCGAAAGGCCTGCATCACCGTCTGGTTGCCCTGGTTCTCGGCGTCGCGGAGGTCCTTCTCGAAGACCTTCCGCTCCTCCTCGGAGAGGCTCATGCGGCGGGAGAACTTCTGGGTGTCGATGACGATCCCCTCCACGCCCGACGGCACCTCCAGCGAGTCGTTCTTCACGTCCTCGCCGGCGCGGCCGAAGATGGCGTGCAGCAGCTTCTCCTCCGGCGTCAGCTCCGTCTTGCTCTTGGGGGAGACCTTGCCCACCAGGATGTCGCCCGGGCGGACGAACGTGCCGGTGCGCACGATGCCGTTTTCGTCGAGATTGCGGAGGGCCTTGTCGCTGACGTTGGGGATGTCGCGGGTGAATTCCTCGCGGCCCAGCTTCGTCTCGCGGATCTCGACGTCGAACTCCTCGATGTGGATCGACGTGTAGGTGTCGTCCTTCACGAGGTCTTCGCTGATGATGATCGCGTCCTCGAAGTTGTAGCCGTCCCAGGCCATGAAGCCCACCAGCACGTTGCGGCCCAGGGCGAGTTGGCCCAGGTAGGTGGCGGCGCCGTCGGCGATCACGTCGCCCGTCTCGACCTTCTGCCCGATCTTCACGATCGGCCGCTGGTTCTGGCAGGTTCGCTCGTTGAGCCCCACGAACTTGCGGAGCGGGTAAACGTCCTCGCCGATCTCGATCCGCGTGGCGTCGACTTTGGTGATCGTGCCCTTGCGGCGGGCGCGGATGATCATGCTGGAATTGCGGGCCACGTCGCGCTCCATGCCCGTCGCCACCAGCGGCGGCTCCGTCACCAACAGGGGCACGGCCTGGCGTTGCATGTTTGAGCCCATCAGCGCGCGGTTGGCGTCGTCGTGCTCCAGGAAGGGGATGAGCCCGGCCGACACTCCCACCATCTGGCAGGGGGCGACGTCGATGAAATCGACCTTGTCGATCGGGACGTGCTCGAAGTCGGCGCGGTGCCTGGCGATGATCGTGTCTCCGGCGATCTTGCCGCCCTTGGCCTCGATGTCGGCCGGCGCCAGGTAGGCCTCGGACTCCTGGTCCGCCCGAAGCCACTCGATGTCGCTGGTCACCTTGCCCTTGGTCACCTTGCGGTAGGGCGTGATGACGAAGCCGTACTCATCCACGCCGGCGTAGATCGCCAGGCTGGAGATGAGCCCGATGTTCGTGCCTTCGGGCGTCTCGATGGGGCAAATGCGGCCGTAGTGCGAGATGTGCACGTCGCGGACCTCGAACCCGGCCCGCTTGCGGTTGAGCCCGCCGGGTCCGAGGGCCGACAGGCGGCGCTCGTGGGTGAGCATGGAGAGGGGGTTCGTCTGATCGACCACCTGCGACAGCTCGCCACGGCCGAAGAAGTACTCGATGGCGGCGGAGATGCTCTTGGGGTTCACCAGGCTCCGCGGCGTCATGTCCTCGATTTCCTTGAGGCTCATCCGCTCCTGGACGGTGCGGCGGAGCTTGAGGAAGCCCTTGCGCAATTCGTCGCTGGCCAGCTCGTCGATCGTGCGCAGGCGGCGGTTGCCCAGGTGGTCGATGTCGTCCACGTAGGCGTCCTCGGCCTTGCCGCGCAGCTTGAGGAGGTAGGCAATCGATTGGATGAGGTCGTCCGGCCGCAGCGTCATCTCCGACTCGTCGATGTCCAGGCCCAGCTTGCGGTTGATGCGGAACCGGCCCACGCGCCCCAGCCGGTAGCGGTTCGTGTCGTAGAACTTTTCGTGGAACAGGGAGCGGGCCTTCTCGAGCTGCGGCGGATTGCCCGGCCGCAGGCGCTGGTAAATCTTGAGGAGCGCTTCCTCGTGGCTGGTGGTCTGGTCTTCGCCCAGCGTGTTGAAGATGAGCGGGTCCTTGACGTCGCCCGTCACCTCGACCTTTTTCAGGCCCGACGTGCAGATCAGCTCGGCGGCGTCCTTCGTGATCTTGTGTCCGGACTCGACGATCACCTCGCCGGAGCGCTCGCTGCTGGGCGGGTAGACGATGTCGGTGACGGCGATCATGGCCTCGATCTTGATGACGCTGCGGCCGTCGACGATCGACTCGACCCGCGTTTCGCAGAACGCGCGGATCAGGTCCTCGTCGAGGCTGAAGCGGGCGTCCATGGCGCGGAGCAGCATCGTGGCGGGGAATTTTCCGCTCTGGTCGATGCGCACCGAGAGGCTGTCCTTCTTGGTGACGTTGAGCTCGATCCAGCTCCCGCGCTCGGGGATGATGCGGCAGCTATGGATGTCGCGGTCGCCTTCGCGGTCGGCGATGAAGTCGACGCCGGGGCTGCGGTGCAACTGGCTGACCACGACGCGCTCGGCGCCGTTGATGATGAACTCGCCGCCGCCCAGCATGATCGGCATGTCGCCCAGGTACACTTCCTCCTCGATCGGCTCCTTCTTCGTCAGCCGCAGCCAGACCTTGAACGGCTGGCCGTACGTCAAACGGAGCTGGCGGCACTCGGTCGGCTCGTAGCGCGGCTTGCCCAGCTCGTAGCGGATGTACTCCAGGCGCAGCGACTTGTCGTAGCTCTCGATGGGGAAGATCTCGCGCAGCACCCCCTCGATGCCCTTGTCCTCGCGCTTGTGCGGCGGCACGTCGGCCTGCAAGAACGCGGCGTAGCTGCGGGTCTGGATGTCGGTGAGGTCGGGGAGGTTGAGCGGATCCTGAACGTGGCCGAAGCGGCGGATTTCCTGCGGGATGATGCGCCGGACTGCGGAAGTCGCCATAGAGAGCACTGCTCCTCAAACGATGGGGCAAACGAAAGCCGCGGGGCTGCCGTAGGTCGGCCCGCCCTTCTTGGCCGGGCGGCGCCGCATGGCGAGACCCTCTCCCAGGCCCGCCGCGCGCGGGGCGCGGCAAGCACGGGCAGGCTCGCATGCTACGGTGGTAAAGCGGGGCAAGGCAGTCCGCGGCAATCCAGTTCAAGAATGTTCCAACGACCCGGTTCCCAGCCGGCTCAGCGCCGGCCGGGAGGCGCGCCGCCGCTGGCGATTACACGCCGGGGCGGCGCCGGACGACGGTTCACTTGATCTCGACCGTAGCGCCGGCTTCTTCCAACTCCTTCTTGAGTTTCTCGGCATCCTCCTTGGAGATACCTTCCTTGACCTTGCCGGGCGCGCCCTCGACCAGGTCCTTGGCCTCCTTGAGACCCAGGCCCGTGGCGGCCCGCACCACCTTGATCACGCCGATCTTCTTGGCGGCTTCGAATCCCTTGAGAATCAGGTCGAACTCGGTCTGCACGGCCTTGGCTTCGGCCGGGGCGCCAGTCGCGCCCATCGGTCCCGCCACCATGACGGCCCCGCCGGCCGCCGCCTTGATGCCGTAGACCTCCTCGAGGTAGTCGCTGAGCGATTTGGCTTCTTTGAGCGTCAGCCCGGCGATTTTGTCGCCGAGTTCCTTGGTCGTGTCTGCGAACGCGGTCGCGGTGGACATGTCGCTGCCTTTCTTTGCTGGTGCCAGTGGCGTTATTTGGTGTCGGTTTGCGCAATTCCTCGTTCCCAAGCTCTGTTTGGGAGCGGATGTCTCGCTGAGTCGTCTCTACGCCGGCGCGGGCGCAGACGCTTCGCCGCCGCCCTCGGCGGGCTTTTCCGCAGCGGGTCCCGTAGCGGGCTTCTCCTCTTCTTCCTTTCCTTCGGACTTCTGCTTGATCTGCCCGGCCAGCGTCCCGCCCGGTCCGAGAATCTGCGCCGCGAGCGTGGCGCCCGGACCCAGGATCTGGGCGACGAGGCGGCTGAGCATTTCGCTGCGGGTGGGCCATTTGCTGATCTTTTCGACCTCTTCGGCCCCGATCCAGGCGCCCTCGAGGATGCCGCCGGTCGGCGCGAAGGGGGCGTAATTCTTGTCCTTGGCGATGCGGACGACTTCCTTGGCCAACGTGACGAAGTCGTCGCCCCCCCAGATGAGCGCCGAGGGTCCCGTGCGGCCTTGGAAGGCGACGAAGAGCGGGGTCCCCTCCGTGGCCCGCAGCGCCAGGCTGTTCTTGACCACCAGCAGGGTGATTTTCTTGTGGCGCAGCTCGCGGCGGAGCGCGACGGCCTGGTTGACGTTCATCCCGCTGACGTTCACCAGGAACGCCGACTCCACCCCGTGCAGCCGCTCGCGCACGTGGTTGCTGACCAGGCCCTTGACGTATTTGCTCATGGCTTGTGCCGCCGAATCTTCAATCGTTTTGCTGTAGCGATCTCGTTACGCGACGATCCGCACCGAGGGGCTCATCGACGCGCTCAAGGCCGCGCTCTTGATGTACTGTCCCTTCACCGACGAGGGCTTCAAATTGCGGATGAAGTCGAGCAGCGCGCGGATGTTCTCGACGAGCTTTTCGGGCGAGAAGCTCATCTTGCCCACCACCGCGTGCACGATCCCCCCCGCGTCGTTGCGAAACTCGACCTTGCCCGCCTTGTATTCCTTCACCGCTTTGGCGATGTCGGGCGTGACGGTGCCGGCGCGGGGCGAGGGCATCAGGCCCTTGGGCCCGAGGACCTTGCCCAGCGGCCCGACAACGCCCATCATGTCGGGCGCGGCGATGCAGACGTCGAAGTCCATCCAGCCTTCCTTGACCTTCTTGGCCAGGTCGTCGCCGCCGACGGTGTCGGCCCCGGCGGCCTTGGCCTCGTCGACCTTGTCGCCCTTGGCGAACACGGCCACGCGCAGCGACTTGCCGATGCCGTGCGGCAACACGACCGAGCCGCGGACGAGCTGATCGGCCTGCTTGGGGTCGATGCCCAGCCGCAGCGCCATTTCGACCGTCTGGTCGAACTTCGTGGTGCCGAACTGCTTCAAGATCGAGACGGCCTTCTCGACCTCGACGGGCGTCTTGTCGCTGTGGACCGCTTGCAGCGATCGAAATCGTTTGGATTGCTTTGCCATGCTGCTTTCCTCGTTACCCTCGCTGCCAAGCTCTGCTTGGGAACGCGATCCTCGGCCGGCCTCCGGCTCGCCCTCAACCTTCCACGACCAAACCCATGCTCCGCGCCGTGCCCTCGACCATCCGCATCGCGTGCTCGATGTCGCGCGCGTTGAGGTCCACGAGCTTCGTTTTGGCCACTTGCTCCACCTGCGCCTTCGTCACCTTGCCGACCTTCTCCTTGTTGGGAACGCCCGAGCCTTTGGCGATGCCGGCGAGCTTCTTGAGCAGGTCGGCGGCGGGCGGGGTCTTGGTGATGAACTCGAACGAGCGGTCGTTGTAGACGCTGACGATGACCGGGATGGGCATGCCGTCGGCATCCTTCGTCCGCTCGTTGAACTGCATCACGAACTGCCCCAGGTTGATCCCGAAGCGGCCGAGCGACGTCCCCACGGGGGGCGCGGGGGTCGCCTTGCCGCCGGGCACCTGGAACTTCACTTTTCCCACAAGCTGCTTGGCCATGTTGCCTTTCCCGGAATCGGCCCGCTAAACCGCCTCGATCTGCCAGCCTTCCAGCTCGACGGGCGTGGTCCGGCCGAAGATATTGATCAGCACGGTCACGCGGCCGCTGGTCTGGTCGACGCGTCCGACCTCGCCTTCGAAGTTCTGGAAGTTGCCGTCGTTGATTTTCACTTTGTCGTGCTCTTTGAACAGGATTTTCGGCTTGGGCTTTTCCTCGCCCTCCTCGGGTGCGCGGCGCGGCCGGCACTTGGCGAGGATTTTCTCAACTTCCTGAGGGAGCATCGGCGAGGGGCGCGCGCCCGTCGAGCGGTCGGCGGAGCCGGTGAAGTCGCCGATGCCGGGCGTCTCGCGCACTAGGAACCAAGTGTCGTCGTCGAGCTCCATCTGCACGATCAGGTAGCCGGGCCAGATTTTCTGCTTCTTCGTGCGCCGCTTGCCGTTTTTGTATTCTGTAATGGATTCCGTGGGGACGATCACTTCGCCGAAGCAGTGCTCCAGCCCGGCGATCTTGGCCCGCCGCAGCAGCCCGGAGCGGATCGAATCCTCGCGGTTGCTCGCGACCTTGAGGATGTACCACTGCATTTTGGAGTAGTCGGGCTCCCGTGGCGGGCGGGCGGGTTCGGACGGTTCGGCGGGTTCGGGCGCGGCGGCCGGCGCCGATTCCGCCTCCTCCGCCGCCACGACCTCTTCCGGCAGCTCCAGGGAATCCTCGTCCATGGCTTCGGGCGACTCCGGCTCGACTTCCGGCAGCTCCAGGACGACGTCGGCCGCGGCCGCGTCTGCCCCGTCGGGCTGCTTGTCGGGCTGCTCGGCGGGCGGGAGCGCCGCCTCGGGCACGCGGGGTTTCGGCAGGACCGGTTGCGGCGCAGGCGCCGGCGCCGGCACCGGCGCTGGGGACTGGGGCGCGGCGGGCTGATCGGGCGCCGGAGGCGCAGTCTCGCCGCTGGCCGCCTCCGCGAGCGGAGCGGCGCCCGGCAAGCCGCCTTGTTCCTCTTTTTCGTCGATCACGACAGCCACCCCTACGATAACCACCGCCAAGGGACGCCTCGGCCGAAGCGCATGCGCCTTACATGATGTTGAGCAGGTCCGCGAACACCCAGCGCCAGAACAAGTCGTACAGGAACAGCACGGTCGCCAGCAGGAGCATGGTCACCAGCACGACGGCCGAGCCGCGGTACAGCTCGCGCTTGGAAGGCCACGACACCTTGTTCATTTCCGCTTCCACGGCGATCAGGAAATCCGCGAAGCGGGGAATGTTCACGATCCGATAGCTCACCCACAGTCCCAAAAGCGCCAGCACGCCGGGCAGGCCCAGCCGCCAAAGCGGATGGTTTTCGATCAGCGTCTGGCTGAGCGACCAGCAGCCGACGAGGACGCCCATGGCCAGCGCGGCGAACGTAAGCTGCCGCGCGATGCGGCCCTGCGTGCGCTTGTACAGGCCGGGATTGAACATTTCTCCGATGACTGCCGACACGCGATGTTCCTTTTTGATGTTCCTTTTTGCCAAGGTAAGCCGGCCGGCCTCCGTTGCGGCCGGTCCAAGGGCGGGGCCTTGGCCGCCGCGACGTTGTTTCCGCCGATGCTCTTTCCGTTGGGGCCTGGCCTGGAGCAAGGCAGGGGCGGCGGGAATCGAACTCGCAACCTCTGGTTTTGGAGACCAGCGCTCTGCCAATTGAGCTACGCCCCTAGGGACAAGGACGGCGGCCCCCGCCGGGGGGACCGCCGCACCGCCGAAGCTTCGCTTTCACGCCTATTCGAGGATCTTCGTGACCACGCCGCGGCCGACCGTCCGGCCGCCCTCGCGGATCGCAAACCGCACCCCGTCGTCCATGGCGATCGGGCTGATCAGCTCGACGCTGACCCGCGCGTTGTCGCCGGGCATGCACATTTCGGCGCCGCCCATGAGCTGCGCCGTGCCGGTCACGTCCGTCGTGCGGAAGTAGAACTGCGGCCGGTAGCCGCTGAAGAAGGGCGTGTGCCGCCCGCCTTCGTCCTTCGACAGCACGTAGACCTCGGCCTCGAATTTCGTGTGCGGGGTGATCGAGCCGGGCTTGGACAGCACCTGGCCGCGCTCGATCTCCTCGCGCTTGATGCCGCGCAGCAGGCAGCCGACGTTGTCGCCGGCCTGTCCTTCGGGCAGGGTCTTGTTGAACATCTCGACGCCGGTGACGGTCGTCTTCCGCGGCTCCTTGGTGAAGCCGATGATCTCGACTTCGTCGCCGACGAAGACTTTGCCGCGCTCGATGCGGCCGGTGGCGACCGTGCCGCGGCCTTCGATGGAGAACACGTCCTCGACGGCCATCAAGAACGGCTTGTCGACGTCGCGCTGCGGCAGCGGAATGTTGGCGTCGATCGCGTCCAGCAGCTCGCCGATGCACTTGATCGCCGCGGGGTCCTTCGGGTTGTCGTAGGCCGCCTTGGACGAACCGCGGATGATCGGGATCTTGTCGCCGGGGAACTCGTACTTGTTGAGGATGTCGCGGAGCTCCATTTCCACGAGCTCGAGCAACTCGGGGTCGTCGACCAGGTCGACCTTGTTCAGGAACACGACGATGGCCGGCACGCCGACCTGCCGCGCCAAGAGCACGTGCTCCTTGGTCTGCGGCATCGGCCCGTCGGCCGCCGAGACGACGAGGATCGCCCCGTCCATCTGGGCCGCGCCGGTGATCATGTTCTTGATGAAGTCGGCGTGGCCGGGACAGTCGATGTGGGCGTAGTGCCGCTTGTCCGTCTCGTACTCGACATGGGCGACGGAGATGGTGACGGTCTTGGTCTCGTCGCGGACCGTGCCGCCCTTGGCGATGTCGTGGTATGACTTGAACTTGGCCAGGCCCTTGGCCGTTTGCACGGCCAGGATCGCCCCGGTCAGGGTCGTCTTCCCGTGGTCAATGTGCCCGATCGTCCCGACGTTGACGTGCGGCTTCGTACGCGTGAAAGTTTCCTTGGCCATGTTCCTATCCTATTGGCGCTTCGTGGTCCCGAAACAACGCTGGTTGGCTGAAAAGCTGCTGACGGGATTCGGACCCGTGACCTCGTCCTTACCAAGGACGCGCTCTACCGGCTGAGCTACAGCAGCAAAGCGCCCCTTTGCGTGGGTAGATTATCCCCGGCGGGTCGGTCCGCCTTCGGTCCCGCCCCCTTGGTTATGGCCGCCGGTGTGATCCTGGGTTGAAAATCCCGCACAATCTACCGTGCTGTCTCCCGGCCCGCAACCCGCGGGCAACGCTCCACATCCCTCCCGAAAATCCGCCCGCTCGGCTCTCTCGCCGGGCGACGTCAGAGCGGGTGAAGGGAATCGAACCCTCGCAAATAGCTTGGAAGGCTATGGCTCTACCATTGAGCTACACCCGCCGGATCGGCCGCAGGTTGTGCAGCCGTTGCTTACCCTCGCCTGTTGCGCAGCGATCGTTTTCGTCCACGCGTTTGGGGGGTGCAGGATTCGAACCTGCGAAGGCATAGCCATCAGATTTACAGTCTGACCCCTTTGACCGCTCGGGAAACCCCCCCCAAAAAACCACCGTGAATCCGCCGCGGTGGCCTGATACGGCCCCCGATGTCGCCCCCGAAATCCACCCCGGATTTCCACTTCAGGAGCGCGAGTTGCTCGGCGCCCCGTCCGCCGTGTTGCGCCCTCCGCGCGCAATCCTCAATTCGTCCCGCTGCGCGGCATTGACTGCCGGCCCATCTCTTTGCGACCCGCTGGAGCTCGCCAAGGTTCGGCAACGCGTGCGCCCGCGAGCAACCGTGCAGTTCACGAGCTAGCGGCGGGACTCGAACCCACAACCTGTTGATTACAAATCAACTGCTCTGCCGATTGAGCTACGCTAGCCGGCTGGCCTGCCACGAAAACCAATGAATATAACGAAACGGGCCGCAATCGCAAGATGGGTCTGGCCAGCCGTCCACTGGGACCTCAAATGCGACGGACGCCGGTCATTCTTTCTCGCGTCACTGCGGTCGCCGTAAATCCAGTTTCCTAAGAGACTTACGGATACGACCGCACCGGCAATCGCAGGATCATGAAATGGCGGAGCGGCTAGTCGGACTCGGGGACTTCAATCGACTCGTCCTCGGCCGCCTGGCGGAGCTTGGCCAGCGCGCGGGCCTCGATCTGCCGCACGCGTTCCTTGGTGACGCCCATCTCCTCGCCGACTTCCTTGAGGGTCCGCGGCTCCGTTCCCCGGCTCAGGCCGAACCGGCTGACGATGATCTGCTGTTCGCGCTCGTCCAGTTTCGTGAGGATTTTGTCGATCTGGTCCTCGCGGCGGGCCTGCTGGATTTCCTGATCGAGCTGGTCGCTGCGCTGGTCCTGGGCGGCCGCGAACATCTCGTCCTGGCTGGTGCGGAAGCGCTCGCGGCGCCGGTTCTCGTCGGGAATCGTGCGGGCGAAGTTCTTCATGATCGCCCAGCTCGCGTAGGTGCTGAACTTGTTGCCCCGCGCGAAGTCGAACTTCTCGACGGCGCGGATCAGCGACATGTTGCCGTCGCTGACGAGCTCGAAGAAGTTGTCGCGCTGGCCGACGTGCCGCTTGGCGATCGACACGACGAGGCGCAGGTTGCGGCGGACGATCTCGTTCTTCACGGACACGATTTCGTCGTACATTTTCTCGATCGTATCCAGGAGCGAGGCCTTGATGCGCGCCGGATCGAGCTTGCCCTCGGGGGCCAGCTCCTCGCGGAGCTTCGCGGCCTTGTACTTCAGGTAGTTGAACTTCCGGAACAGGTGGCGCTCCTGCTCGGACGTCAAAAGCGGCACCTCGTACAGGCTGGCCAGATACGGCGGCAGCCCGGACGGCGGCCGCGCCTTCTTCGTCGGCTCCGCCTGCGGCATCTCCGCCAGCATTTCGGACTCGGCGCCGGCCTTGGAGAACATCGGATTGGGCATGAAGTCCAGCGGCAGGTCGAGCAGGCGCGCCGCCCGCATCTCGTTGATCGCGCGGTAAATGACGCCGCGCGTGCGGCCGTGCTGCTCGGCGAGCACTTCCACGGCCACGCCGCGGCGGTGCTGCTGGTAGATCTTTTTCTTGGCGTCGGGAGTGAGCGGCCCGACGGGTCCGGTGAAGATCGACAGGTCCGGGTGCTCCTTGTCGAACTGGCGGAGCGTGTAGCGGATCGTCTCGGCGCTGCGGCCCAGCCGTTGCGCCAGGGTGCGCGAAATGTCGGCCAGCGAGGCGCCTTCCGCGGACATCACGCGGGCGCTGTGGATGATCTCGGCGCGTTCCTCGTCGGAGAGCTTGGTGAACTGGCTGCTGCGGCGGACGCGCTCCTCGTTGCCGCGGACGAACCGCTCGATGGAGCTTTGCAGGAAGCCCAGCCGCGAGCGGCCGTTGACGAGGAACCGCCGGCCGACGAGTCCCTGATCGCGCCAGCGGGCGATCGTCTTGGTGGAGACGCGGAACTTCCGGCTCAGGTCCTCGATCGTGAGCACCGGCTCGGCCACGGAGCGGACGTCGATCCCCGCCGCCTCCGTCAGGTCCTCAACCAACAGCCGCAGGTCGTGCCGCGCGTCGACGCCCGGAATCTTGGCCCCGGGGAACTGGTTGGGACGGTAATCGGTCACGCGGAAGCAGACGTAGTCGTAGGGATACGTCTGCCCGGGGTCGATCTCGGTGAGCAGCTTCTCCGCCCGATCGGCCTGGACCATCTTCTGCTCGTGGGGAGCGAAGCGGACCTGCTGATCGCGCAGGTGCTGCAAGATCTTGTTGCGATAGTGCGTGCTCATGGTCTTGTGCGAAGATATCGCCGCCGGCCACGTTCCGTGCGCGAAAAGCGCCGTGGCGGCGGATCTGTTCCGCTTGGCAGCTCGCCGGCCGGCTGACATCTTGTAGTCCGCCCGGCGAGGGTTGGTGTTACCGGAAAGGGACCGCGAAAGGGACACCGCGTAAGGGACGTGGTGCGACGGTTTTCCGGTTCGGCAGGTGGGTGTCGCCCCTCCTTAGGTCGCCCGTCACAGGATGGGGCCCCAGGCTCCTGCCATTGATACGTTCCAATGTCCCTTTGGTTCCCTGCTAAGTTCGCGCCAAACCGATTGGATTCTTCCCCCGCTAAGGCGTAATCCGCTGTGAAGCGCAACACATAACGCTGAAATACCTTGCGGCGTTGGTTTTGGCCGGTGGTCAGGTTCGCTTCGGTTTGATGTTGGCGATTCGTAAAGGTCCGTCCCGCCTTTGCGGCTGCCCCGTTTTGAAGCAATTCGTGTACCGGGATGAATGATTTGGAGAAATGCAGGCGGCGATTGGCAGTTAGGTCACGACAATGGAACGTAAGATATTCCACGCCAATTACTTACGATTCAATACGAGCTGATTCTCGAGCACAGCCTGGAAACCTATCATTTTTCGGACCGACTGCCAGTTTGACGTCCAACTTGTGCGGAACTGTCGCGCAATTTTGAACCAAGCGAACTCCCCCCTCTTATCCAACTGTACTTGTTTCCCCAGCCTTCCCAAGCTTGCGTTTCGTTGTTTCTTTTGGCCAGGGGCAGGTAGGTACCCCCGCCGGATGGGCAGGGTTTCGGCATTCGGGAGCCCGTCGTGTGCGCGTCGAGGCCGCCATTCGCGCGGTCGTTCGAGCGCAGATGATCGCAGGGCGCATGGCGATTCGTTACACTTTTCACGAGGCGCAATTCAGCGGCCCAATCCTACGGGCCTGAAAACAGAGCACTAACCTCGACGGCCTTCGATGGCGGCGCCGCACCTCCAAAATCGCGCAGGTCAGGCGTTGCCGCGGCGCCCGCCCCCGCGACGTCGCGCCGCGGCACTTGCCGGCGCCGTCGTGCTGACCGTCATGCTGGCGGCCAACCTGCCGGGCACGCGTACGCTTCTGTCACCGGAGGCCGATTCCGCCCGGCCGTCGGCGGCGTGGTACGACTACGAGTCGGCCTATCGCTGGTCTCACGGTTGGCCCTACCCGTTTCTCGCGCGGCGCATTGACCCGCTAGGCCATCCGCAGCGCGACCGCTGGCGGCTGTCGTCGCAGGTCCTGGAGCGGGACTACGGGGCGATGATCGTCGATGCGCTCGTCGCGGCGGCGAGCGCGCTTTTGGCCGGCGCTTTTGTGCGCCTGCGCGGGACGATGTCGCTGCGCGCCGGGCTGGTCTTGGTGGGCCTGGTCGCGCTGGGCTTGGCCATTGGGCGGCAGCGGGTCGCCGATTGGGAAGTCGTCGATCGGCTGCGGTCGCGCGGCTACGCGGTGGCCATCGAGCCGGGCCTGCCGGGCTATTTCGGCGACGCGGCGATCGCGATGTTCGGCGAGGCGGCGGGGCGGCCGGTGTACGTCGGCTCGGTGGATGCTCGTCCGCGTCGCCATTCGGTCTTGGGACGGCTGCCCTGGTTCGACGAGGACTTTGCCGCCGTGCGGTCGTTCTCGGGGCTGAAACGGGCCGATCTGCGCGGGCTGGAAGTGACCCGCCCCCAGGCCGCGCAACTGGCATCGCTCCACGATCTGCGCGTCCTCTCGCTAGAGAACTCGAACGTAGGCGACGACGTGCTGGCCGAAGTCTCGCGGAGCCAATCGTTGGAGTGGCTCAACTTGAACGGCACGCAAGCGACCGACGAGGGCCTGGCGATGCTCGCCGCCATGCCGCGGCTCCGAGCCCTCAGCCTTCGCCACGCATCCCCCATTCCGTCCGCTCTCGTGGAATTGACGGCGCGGGCGCAATTGACGCACGTGGAGGCGAACGACAAGCTCACGGACGCCGACGTGACGGCGCTGGCCGGCTGCCATCCCAGCGGGCGCATTGAGTTTCTGCTGGCCGATCTTTCGCCGCTGTCGGACTGCGGCGCGGCGGACCTGGCCCGCATGAAGCATCTCAGGTTTCTGGACCTGTCGGGCTCGGGCGTGACCGACGCCGGCTTGGCGGCCATCCTGAAAGGTTGCCCGGACCTCGAACACCTGCGGCTGCGGGGCACGAGCGTGACGGACGCCTCGGTGGCGTCGTTGATCGCCGCTCCGCGGCTCCAATCGGTCGACGCGGGCCCGACGCTCTTCTCCCCGCCGGCCCTGACCGCCTTGAAAACGGCGGCCCCGCAGCTTCAAATCATCGTCGCCGCGCCGCCGCCCGTCCGCGGCGGCGGGGGCGGGGGCGGCGGGTTCTTTTAGACCCGGAAAATCCAAAACCGCAACGGGTACGCTGCCGCAGGGACACACACCTGGTGAATGACTACTTGATGAGCTTGGCGCGCGGGCTGCCGCAGATCCTGGCGGCTTTCGTGGGGATGATCCTTGCGATCGTTTTCTGGAGGCGCTGCGCCACGAGCGCTCGCCTCCGGCAAAACCCTGAATGACGGTCGGGACTCGCCTGAGCGCGAGATCGGGGACGGCAGGAGCGGCCAGCACGCGGAATAACGTTGACCCGCCTGGTCCTGCCCAATATAAACGACAGTGGATACGATCTTATGCCGCTTTTCCCGCGGGCCATCCATGCCTTCCGTCTGGGACCGCCGCTTCGGTTGCCGCGAGATGCGCGACGTCGCGCGCGGGCGGCGGAGCTTTTTGCAGGCGGGGCTTCTGGGCACGGCAGGGCTGTCGCTGGCGCAGCTTCTGGCGATTGAAGGCCGCGCCGCCGAAGCATCTTCGTCTGGCGGCGCCGGTGCGCGTCGCGGCAAGCAGACCAACTCCGTCATCATCCTCTGGATGCGCGGCGGGCCCAGCCACATCGACCTGTGGGACCCCAAACCCCTGGCCCCCGTCGAGTATCGCGGCGAGTTCGGCGCCATCGACACGGCCGTCGCCGGCATCCAGCTCGGCGACCTCTTGCCCATGTGCGCCAGGATCATGGACAAGTGGTCGATCCTCCGCAGCCTGAACCACAGCGACGCCGGGCACTCGACCGGCGACCAGATTTGCTTTACTGGTTATCCGGCCGGCCCGTCGCCCGACGAAAACGCGATGCCAAGTTGCGGGTCGGTCGTGGCGAGGCAGCTTGGCCACTTGCAACCGGACTTGCCCTCCTATGTGATGATCCCGCGGATGGTGCCGGGGACGAACAGCGCCTACCTCGGCGTGGCGTACAAGCCGTTTGAGACGATCGCCGATCCGGCTGTGGCCGGGCCGTTCAAGCTGCCGAACTTCACGCCGCCCGAGGGGCTGACGCTCGACCGCCTGGGCGACCGCCGCGAGCTGCTCAGGAACTTCGACCGCATCGCGGCGGAGGTCGATGGCCGCGGGCAGATGGAGGCGCTGGATCGGTTCCACCGGCAGGCCTGGAGCATCCTCACGTCGCCCGCGGCGCGGAAGGCCTTCGACCTGGATAGCGAGCGGCAGGAGCTGCGCGAGCGGTACGGTTTCATGCCGGCGTTCGATCCGGGCGCGGCCAACCGCTGCGGGGCGCCGGCTTGGAGCCAACGGATGCTGCTGGCGCGGCGGCTCGTGGAGGCGGGCGTGCGCCTCGTCACGGTGGATCTGCGCTGGTGGGACACGCACGTTTTGGGGTTCGATTCGCTCCGCCGCGGGTTCTTGCCGCGGTTCGATCGGGCGTACTCGGCGCTGATCGAAGACCTGGAGCAGCGCGGCCTGCTGGAGACGACGATGGTCGTGGCCTGGGGCGAGTTCGGCCGCACGCCGCGCGTGAACAATGACGCCGGGCGCGATCATTATCCCAACGTGTTCAGCGCGGCGTTGGCCGGCGGCGGGATCATGGGTGGCCGCGTCGTCGGCGCGTCGGACGCGATCGGCGCGTTTCCCAAGGACGACCCCAAGACGCCGCAGGACGTGCTGGCCACGATTTACCGGCATCTCGGCGTGGACACGGAGGCGCAGTACGTGAACACCGCCGGCCGGCCGATCAGCGTGCTGCCGTCGGGCGAGGCGATCAGCGAGCTTCTCTGACTCTGTTTCCTCACGTTGCGAATGAGAGCAACTTTCGTCCATCGGCTCTTGCTTACCCCCGGGCACATGACCATAATCGCAGCACGCCACCGATCGAATTTGCCTGCAGGCACCTCCCGATTTTCGTAGTTTGGTCAACTTGTGGACCGGGCGGTCAGACAAGGCATGCGGCCTATCGAGCGAATCGGCTGCAAATGAGTGAGCAACGTATGTACCGGGTCGATGCATCGCTTAACGACGAGGTGCCTCTAAACGGGGACTTCACGAAATACGTAACACTCAACGTCGCTCGATCGTTGGCTGAGCAGCTTGGAATTGCTCTCGCAGCAAGCCACGAGTTCCTTTTGAGGATCACGGATCTACGGGATCCGGCGCGCTGGGTTGTCGGCCGCGCGATCATGTGCCGATGCTCCTGTGAAAAGCCCTACAGTCTGACACTCCGTGTCCTCGCGCGCGCAAAGGTCGTCCGGCGCGCTCAACCGCCTGGAGCCTCGCCAAGTCCGCACAATGGAAAGCTCGAGTCCGGATGGCTTGATCACAACGAACGGAAAGGCCCGATTTCGACTCCAGCGATTTGTGACGCCCTGTTTGAGGCTTTGAAACCAGAGGCGGGAGGCGGGATCGAGGAACATCACGGTCTGATTCTGGTTGCTGGCCCGACGAACTCTGCGAAGAGCTACATCGCTCGTGGGCTTTCGCACTTGTACCTGGAGAAGATCTGGCAGAGTCAAAGCACGCGTCGCCCACACTTGGTGACGGTCGAGGATCCACCGGAGGTACCGTTCCCGAAGCCCGGCATGCCTTTGGAAATCGATTACACGCCCAGACGGCTGGGCCCGGCATACGACGTGCCGTCAGTCCACCAAGCGATCCATGACGCCCTTCGACAGACCCCATCTCTCCTTTACGTGGGTGAAACTCGTGATGATAGCGACTGGAAGCACCTATTGAAGTTTGCCGGTCATGGGCACCTCCTCGTTACAACGGCCCACGCAGGATCGCTCGTGGAGGCAATCGAGCGAGTGCTAGTCGCCGGTAGAGCATTGCAGAGTGCGCGGTTGGCGTTCGTTGCGCAGCGCCTGCTCGCCGTAATTCACCTGCAACCGATCGCAGTGGGGTGCGAACGCCCGGCCATTCTTCCCGCCATTTGGTGTAGGAAGAAGGGGGGAGCACAAGGCCTAGTCGCCGACGGACCTGCCTCTGTGCTGCCGCACCATTCGCGCGAGCAGCTTGACAAATACTCTGCTGGACGTTTTTGGTTCCTGAGTCGCCTAATGCAGTGTGAGGATTCACTGTACGAGCGGCTGCGGGGCAAGGCCGTCGACCTGGACATCCGAGGAGTGTAACGATGTCCCACGTTGTACAATTCGCGATTCCAACGGTCGATCGACTCCTCGGGAGGACCTCCAAAGAGAACCAGCATGGAATCGAAGTGGAATCAGGTACCGTTAGCATTTGCATCGAGGGGGCCGACGGAACCGGGAAGTCCGTCATGGCGTTACACCTTGCAGCCGCGTATGCGTGCAAGGCGCAACGAAAACACCGTGTCGTATACGTTGGCACGGACCTTTCCCTGAGCCGCGCAAAGGTCATCTGGAAGAACTTCGCTCTGGACTACCCTAGCTTTCGTTGCAAAGACCCATTTACGCACGCCTTCCTGAAAGACTACCAGTCAGCCGACGTTCCAAACGGCGTTGGGCCCATACAGCTTCAGCCCCTGAATCCCATCGATGCACTTCCACCCGAGCTCGTCGACGAAGACGCGGATCAAGCACATTTCGTGTGGTATGTCGACCTAGCGTCGAGCACCGCTGGCGACGATTGGGGATTCGTCAACCGTCTAGTGGCATCGCTTCTGCCACCGCCTGCCAATGCGCAACCACATCTTGTCATTGTCGACTCCGTCGACGGCTTGGAATCCTTCGCAGGGCGACGCGATGTGCATGGGCATCGGCGTACTCGCCGAGCGCGCAGCGCACAGTTGCTTCGGACTGCTGCGGGCAAAAGCCACCTTGCGTTACTAGTTGAGGGATCGCGGTTCACCGGTCGTACGCCTGAGGAGTTCGCCGCAGACGCTGTAATACGTGTGGGTTTCCGCACGGAAGGGGATTACTCGGCACGCACGATCCAAGTTGAAAAGGTTCGCGGCCAAATGCACGTGCGCGGGCAACACGACTTCACGATTCGCGCAGGTGAGGGATCGACGACGGGAACGATGCGCAATCCAGACGACCCTCCCGTTGCGCAGCCCAAAGGAACGAATTGCTCGCAACGACAGGACCAGATCATGGACGTCTTTGGCCCCCTGTTTGACGTGGCCCAACCTACGGGCGATACCTCAAGGCCGCCATGGCAGTCCTATTTGCATGTGTTCCATTCCGTTCATCTTCGCAGCCGTGAGATCATGGAAGGCAAAGTGCCTGACTCAGCGGATCGGCAAGGTCACGGCTTGGCGCCCATCCGGTGCGCAGGCTTTGGTGTCAGGTACCTCGACGACCTCCTGTGGCACAGCGCCAGTACGCCCGCTCTGCGGGACGGCGACGAATATGGCCTTCCTGTCGACGCGCCGACAGCACTAATCGGCGAGGACGGCACGTACAAAAGCCGGCTCGCGCGCGCGTTCCTGGGTCAGGCGTTTCATCCCGACAACACGAGAGGCACTTCAGATACGTTGTCAACGGCCGCGGTCCTTTTAACGACACGCGACATCAATGAGTCAGAAGTGAGGAGCTACCTGTCGTGGCATTTGGCGGAAAACGATGCCGACGGCGTCGCAACAGCCATTGTTGGCAAGCCGGATGGCATTTACAAAGATCGTGTACTGTGCCGCCGACTAGAGATGCACCAACTCTCCGGCTCGGCACTAATCCACATTGTCCAGTCGGTGGTCAAGAAAGCGCAGGCGGCAATCTTCGCCGACGCAGTACCCGAGGACCGTAAGAAGAGAGCGGCGGAAGGGTGGCGCATGAGATTGGTC
>JACOUI010000348.1 GCA_016177915.1 Planctomycetia bacterium | reverse complement strand
GAGCAGCTCGAACGCGACCTGCACCAACTGATCCGCAGTTGCCCCGTGTGGCGTGAGAAAGAAGATCTCCTGCAAAGCGTCCCGGGCGTCGGCCCGCTGACGGCACGCACGCTCCTGGCGGATCTGCCCGAACTGGGCGCCGCTCAGAGCGTGCCACCCGGTGCATGTCCCCTCGTTGCCCCCACACTCCATTCCGCTACCATAGCGGGCCACAAGACCTAAGACGAGCAAAACGCGAACTCCACTGACCGAGGCCCCGCCATGTCCCTCCCCACCATCGAACCCGCCAAAACCCGCGTCGGTTGGATCGGAACCGGCGTGATGGGAAACAGCATGTGTGGGCACCTCTTGGCCAAGGGTTACAAGGCCACGATCTTCAGCCGCACCAAGGAGAAGGCCGCGGCCCTGCTGGCGAAGGGGGCCGCCTGGGGCGCGTCCCCGCGCGAAGTGGCCGAGCGGTCCGACGTGGTGTTCAGCATCGTCGGCTTCCCCGCCGACGTGCGGAGCGTCACCCTGGGCGAAGACGGCTCGCTGGCCGGCTGCCGCGCGGGCTCGGTTCTCGTCGACATGACCACGAGCGAACCGTCGCTGGCCGTCGAGATCGCCGAGAAGGCGAAGGCCAAGGGCGTACATTCGGTCGATGCGCCCGTCTCCGGCGGCGACATCGGCGCCCGCGAGGCGCGGCTGTCGATCATGATCGGCGGCGAAAAGGAAATCGTCGAGGCGCTCCGCCCCTGCTTCGAGGCGATGGGCAAGACGATCGTGTACCAGGGCGGACCCGGCGCCGGCCAGCACACCAAGATGGTCAATCAAATCCTGATCGCCACGAACATGATCGGCGTCTGCGAGGCGCTGCTCTACGGCTACAAGTCGGGGCTCGACCTGAACGTCGTCTTGCAGTCCGTCGGCCCCGGCGCGGCCGGAAGCTGGTCGCTAGCGAACCTGGGCCCGCGGATCATTCAGAACAACTTCGACCCCGGTTTTTTCGTCGAGCACTTCATCAAGGACATGGGGATCGCGCTCGCGGAATCGCAGCGCATGGGGCTGGCGATGCCGGGTCTGGCGCTGGCGCATCAGCTTTACGTCGCGCTCAAGGCCCAGGGCCACGGCCGCGACGGCACGCACGCGCTGGAGTTGGCTCTGGCCGGCCTGTCGGGGATCGACTGGAAGAAGCGCTAGGCGAGCACTGCGTCGCGTGTGAAAAGGGGTGTGTTCAAGTGCGGAGTTCCTATCGTACTCGTTCTCGTCATCGTACTCGCACTCGATTGCTCGGGGGCGATTCGAGGACGACGACAAGAAGACCAGGAAGGAGCATCGAGTACGATTACGATTACGAGTACGACCCGCCGCGTTCAGGCTGAGTCCACAAACCTTGTGCAACCCCCCACCCCAACCCTCCCCCGCAAGGGGGGAGGGAGCCGACCCGCCGCGTTAAGGCTTGCTCTACAAACCCTGCGACTCGCCCGCCACCCCCCACCCCAACCCCCCCAACCCTCCCCCCCAAGGGGGGAGGGAGCCGTCGGCAAACTGGTAGACAAACCTCGCGTGGCTCGCCATGCCCAAGAGCACGGCGAAATGAAACAGCTCGTGCGGGCCGACGACGCCGGGCCAGATCGCGGGCCGCTGCAAATACTGCACGGCGGCCCCGACGGTGTAGGCGACCGCGCCCCACATGAGCGGCGCGACGAAGCTCGCCCCGTAGCGGCGTCCCAAGGCGAAGGCCGTCACCGCGCCGACCCAGCCGAGCATCAGGTAGACCAGGATTCCCGCCGCCGGCGAAATCTGGTCGAGGTAGAGCGTTTTCCAGACGGCGCCGAGCAGGCAGGCCGACCAGATGAAGGCCAGCGGCCGCCAGCGGAGCTTCCCGCGATAGAGGATCGCGTGTCCCGGCGTGAACGTGGCGGCGATGAGCACGAAGATCGCCGCATGGTCGATCCGCCGAAAGATCTCCTTCAGCGGCGAGGCGGGCGAAGGCATGTGAAAGAGGCCGCTGGCGGTGAGCAACAGCACGCCGCCCCCGCCGAACACAATCAGGCTGGCGACGCGCAAGGCGTCGCCGCGTCCGCGGGCCGTCAAGAGAAACGTGAGGACGACGAACAGCACTGCGCCCGCCAGGTGCGAGAGGCAGGCGACTGGCTCGTGAATCTGCAGTTGTAATGGCATGTCCGCTGTTCCCCGCCCCCTGTTCCTTGATTCCCGCCGCCTCAAGCGGGACTCCAACAAGACTACGATTGCCGCGGCCAGGCGGACGGCCCAGAGAATCGTTCGCGCCGGCGCATCCGGCACGATCGCACCGCGGGCGCAAAGGCGGCGACGCGCTGCCGTTGAATGCGACAAGTCCGCCGGCGAGAAAGCACCGGCGAAAGCGCGCGCAGCGCAACGAAAAAGCGCGCGGGACTCCGCCGCGCCCGAGTCAAGTGGACGAGCAGCGGGGGGCCGGCGCCCCCCGTTCGCCTTACTTGAGCGAGATCGTCTTGTTGCGGCTGTCGTCGTCCATCTGGATTTTGTCTTCGCGCGCCAGCCAGCCCAGGGCCTGCATGACGACGTCCCGCGGCTCGTCGCACTCCTTGAGGAGCTTGGTCAGCGGCAGGGGTCCGTTCTCGTCGAGCAGCCGCCAGATGGCGCCGGCTGTCTCGCCGATCCGCGCGACGGAGGATTCAACAACGGTCGACATAGGCACTCCCATGGTAAGTGAGAGATCCGCCCTGACGCAGTGCACACTGCAAAAGGCGGGCCGCGACCAGGCAGCCAGGGGCCCCCGGCCGCGCGACGAAAGTATATCGCATTCCACAGGAAGTGCTCAAGGCGCCCCGCGGCAAGATGCAGCAAGATCGTCGTTACAGCCCGCCCACGTCCACGCCACACGCGCGCCAGCGTGCGGATCCGCCCGCTTCGGCTTGTTGCCGCCCGCAGCCGCGCTATAATCCATCCTGATGGCCGTCATTGAGTTACGCCGTCTTTCCAAGACGTACCGCGTCTACCAGAAAAGCGAGGGCCTCCTGGCCGCGGTGCGGGGCCTTTTTCGCCGCCAGTTCAAGGACGTGGCCGCCGTCCGCGAAATCTCCCTCGACGTCGAGCAGGGCGAGTTCGTCGCCTTCCTCGGTCCCAACGGCGCCGGCAAGACCACCACGCTCAAGCTCCTGTCGGGCGTGCTTACACCCACCAGCGGCGAGGCCCGCGTGTTGGGGCACATCCCCTGGAAGCGCGACAACGCCTATCGCCGGCGGTTCGCCCTCGTGATGGGGCAGAAAAATCAGCTTTGGTGGGACCTTCCGGCCCAGGAGTCGTTCCGGCTGCACCAGCAGATTTACGGCATCGAGCCGCGGCAGTTCGAGCGGACGCGCGACGAACTCTTGGACCTGCTCGACGTGCGGCAGCTCGTGCGCCAGCCCGTGCGCGAGCTGTCGCTGGGCGAGCGGATGAAAATGGAGCTCATCGCCGCGCTCTTGCACTCGCCGGAGGTGCTGTTCCTCGATGAGCCGACGATCGGCCTGGACGTCGTGGCGCAGCACAACGTGCAGTCCTTCCTGCGGCACTACCAGCAGGCGCGGAAGACCACGATCCTGCTCACCAGCCACTACATGAAGGACGTGGCGGCCCTCTGCCGCCGCGTCGTCATCATCGCCAAGGGGATCATCATCTACGACGGCTCGCTGTCGGGCATCATCGACCGCTTCAGCACGCACAAGATCATCTCGCTCCTGTTTGCCGACGAGCACGTGCCGGGCGACCTGGCCTGCTACGGCGACGTGATCGAGCAGCAGCCGCCGAAGGCGAAGCTGCGCGTGCCGCGGGCGGCCGTCGCGGACCTTCTGGCGACGATCCTGCGGGACCACCCGGTGGAGGACGTGAGCGTCGAGGACCTGCCGCTGGAGCAGGTGATTGCGGAGATTTTTTCGCTGGCGGCGCAGGAAGAAGCGCCGGAGGAAGCGGCCGCGGCCCGAGCGGAGTAAGCCAAGGCGGCGAGCGCGTGGTGTCAGCCCACGTGTTTTTCTCCACGAGGAACTCGCGCGAGCGAGCCTTCACCCTTCGCCGCGGGCGTTGAAGGGGTGCTCGATCGACAGGTAGAGGAAGAGCGAAAGCGGCATCGAGTCGTCCGAAATCCCGATCGGCGTGGCGATGCCCAGGACCACCTGCCGGCTGCCCTCGGTGTAGGGCGCCCAGCGCACGCCGGGCGAAATGAGCCATTCAAACGTGTGGTCGCGCTCGCCCGCGGCCGTCAGCTCGTCGTTCCACAGCGCGACCGATTCCAGCATCACGTGGAAGTATTGCCGTGCCTTCCAGATCGCGCTGGCGCCCACGTTGTAGCCGTTGAGCGTTCGCCCGGTGAACCCCGGCGCGAGCACGGGATCGACGCCCGCCTCGACGTCGGGAAACGACGTGTAGCCCGCGTTGAAGTGGAAGAACCAGTTCTCCAGCTCTCGGCTGACCGGCAGGTTGAACTGGTAGCCCACTTCGCCGGTTCCCAGGCCCTCGTCTTCGTCGCCCGTGTGCAGGATGACCGACACGCGCGGCGCCATGGCCGGCATGCAGCATTCATCCTCCTCATAGAGCTGGTAGCGGTAGTTCAATTGGATGTCGCCGATGCCCTCGGCCACGCTGCCTTGCCCGCCCGTGGGGGCGTCGCTGATGCGGTGCCAAGGGATGGCGTAGGAAAACTGATGGCGGACCGAGCCGAGCGGCCATTCCTGGGTAAAGAGTCCGTCGAACGTGCGAAACCTGCCGCCGCGGTTGTCCCAGCCATGGACGAAATTGAAGATGTGCTGCACGACGCCCGGCTCCTGGTTGTAGGCCTCTTCGACGAGGAACGAGTTGTCGGAGATGCCGCCCTCCTCCTCTTCGTCCCCGGATTCGTCCTCCACGTCGGCCGGTTGGTACTGGCTGATCGTGTCGTCCTGGAACCAGACGGCCAAGGAGACTTCGGGCACGGGCGGCTGGCTCAGCAGCGTCTCCAGCCGCGGCGGGGCGAGCGCACGTTCCGCGCCGGCGGCGCCTGTGTTCACAGCCGCGACGGCGAAAACGGTGAGAGCGAAGGCGCAAGCCGTCGATCGTCGTGTCATGGGTGCTCCCTGGCGAGACGCGCCTGCCCGGGCGTATCGCATTTTCTATCATCCGCCGCTTGTGGAGGCCGTTTTGACGGAATCGGCCTGTTCCGCTACAGGCGTAGCATCGGGCATAGAAAAAAGGGCCGGCATAACGGGGCTGGACCTTGGCGCTTGTGCGAGGCGTGCGCCCTCAGTTAGGTGGGGCGCCGCCGGGTTGCGCCGCCGGGGCAGGGATTGCCGCCCTCGGCCGGTTCGGCGAAACTGAAACCGGTGAGCCACGATGATCCGACTGACCCGAATCAGCCGCAGCTACGGCCCCGTCAGGGCCCTCTCCAACGTCACGCTCTCACTCGAGCCGGGGACGGCGGGGCTGGTCGGCAACAACGGCGCAGGCAAATCGACGCTGCTCAAAATCCTCTTGGGATTGCTCGAGCCGGACGCCGGCTCGGGAACGGTCCTTTCGCACGACATCCTCTCCCAGAGCCGCGAAATCCGCGGCAAAGTCGGCTACATGCCCGAGAGCGCCGCCATCGTCACCGGCCTCAAGGGCGTGGAGTACGTCACCCTTTCGGGCGACCTGTACGGCATGCCGCACCGCGACGCCAGGCGGCGGGCGCACGAGGTGCTCGGTTACGTGGGCCTGGGCGAGCTGCGCTACCGGCGGCTGGAAGAGTACTCCACCGGCAACGTGCAGCGGCTGAAGCTCGCGGCCGCCCTGGTCCACGATCCCAAGCTGCTCTTGCTGGATGAGCCGACGAACGGCCTCGATCCGGCCGGCCGGGCGGCCATGCTGCGACTGATCCAGGACCTGATCGCCGACACGGGCAAGAGCGTGCTTTTGTGTACGCACCTGCTGGGCGACGTGGAGCGGTTGTGCCGGCAGGTCGTGATCCTGCACCGGGGAACGGTCGTCGAGGCCGGCCCGCTGGCGGAATTGCGCGCTGGCAGCGGCGACCGGTACGAGCTTTCGTGGCAGCACGACGGCGAGGCGTTTGTGGCGGCGCTGCGGGCCGAGGGCGTCGAGCCGCTGGCCAACGGCAGCCATGCGGCCGCGCCGTCGCTCTTCTCCGCGCCGCGGTCCTGGACAACGGTCCGCTTCTTCGAGCTGGCGGCGCGGCACGGCGTGGTCATCACGCACCTCAAGCGACACGAGGAAGACCTGGAGCAGCTTTTCTTCCGCGTGACGGACGGCGAGGGCGCTGCGGCCGGGAACGAAAGTGCGGTTGCGTCGTCGGAAACTGTGCCGGCAGGCGGTTCGAAGGCGTCAGCCATTGGCGCGCCGAAGAATTGAAAATTGCAAATTGAAAATTGAGAATTGCAAATTGGAGGCACAAATACAAAAGCGGCGCGCTTCGTACGTTTTTCATTTTTCAATTTGCAAGTCTCATTTTTCAATTTCCCCCATGCAGCCGCTCGTCACCGAACAAGCCTACCGCTTCATCCCGCCCTATCGCGGGACGTTCTGGATTCGCCTGGTTTTGCCGTTCGTGCCGGGCTATCTGCGGCGGAATTTCGGGATCGAGTCGATCGAGTATCAGGGCGTCGAGCACTTGCGGCAGTCGCTGCGCGCGGGGCACGGCATCGTCGTCGCGCCTAACCATCCGCGGCCAGCCGACCCGATCATCATGGGGGCGCTGGGCCTGGAGGCCGGCCGGCCGTGCTACTTGATGGCGAGCTGGCACGTGTTCACCGAGGTGGGGCGCTGGCGGGCCTGGCTGGCGCGGCGGATGGGGGCGTTCAGCGTCCATCGCTGGAGCCTCGACCGCGAGGCCATCAAAAGCGCCACCCACATCCTGGCCACGGCCGAACGCCCGCTCGTCGTTTTTCCCGAAGGCCACATCACCCGCACCAACGACCGCCTGGCCCCGCTTCTGGAGGGCACGGCCTTCCTCGCCCGGACCGGCGCGAAGCAGCGGGCCAAGGCGACGCCGGGGGGAAAGGTCGTGCTGCACCCCGTGGCGCTCAAGTATTTCTTTGACGGCGATCTGGAGAAGAGCGCGGGGGGCGTGCTCAGCGAGATCGAGCAGCGGCTGACGTGGCCGCCGCAGCACGGGAGGCCGCTGGTGGATCGTGTGACGAAAGTCGGCAAGGCCCTGCTCTCGCTCAAGGAGATTGAGTATCTCGGCGAGCCGCAACAGGGCGACATCCACGTGCGGATCGAGCGCCTGATCGATCACCTCCTCTTGCCGCTGGAAAAGGAATGGCTCGCCTCGCGCCGCGCCGACGCCGTGGCCGAACGCGCCAAGCGATTGCGTACGGTCATCTTGCCGGACCTCGTGGAGGGCAAGGTCGACGACAAGGAGCGGAGCCGCCGCTGGAAACAGCTTGCCGATATCTACGTCGCGCAGCAGCTTGCCTGCTATCCGCCCGACTACGTCAACTCCAGCCCCACTCCGGAGCGGATCCTGGAGACGGTTGAGCGTTTCGAGGAGGACATCACGGACGTGGCCCGCGTTCACCGGCCGTTTCGGTTGGTGGTGCGCGTGGGCGAGGCGATCCCCGTCAATCCCGAGCGCGACCGGTCGGCGGCCGAGGATCCCTTGATGGCCGAGCTGGAACGGCGGCTGAATGAAATGCTCGTGGACCTCACGGCGACGCAGCGCGCTAAACCGGCCGCCGCGCCGGCGCTGGCCGGCCCGGCCCTGGAGGCGTCCCGTGGGAATTGACCGGGCGTATTATCACGGCTGGGAGGGGACGCTTGGCTCGCCCTGGCAGGGCTGTCTGGCGATCGTCCGCGTGACGCTATTACAGCTTTTGAGGCGCTGGGTGTTCTGGTTCGGGCTGGCGCTGAGCATGCTGACGTTTCTCACGTTCTTCGCGCTCATTTTCGTGGCCACGCAGCCGCAATTGGGCGGCGCCGGCGACCGGCTGCTCGAAGTGATGAACTTCACGGTCACGCCGCGCGAAGGCGCCGAGAACGGCTACCTGCTGTTCATGGAGAGCCAGAGCGTGATCGTCATCATCGTTCTGGCGTTTGCCGGCAGCCTGCTCGTGGGACAGGATTTCCGGCAACAGAGCGTGCCGTTTTACTTGTGCCGGCGGATCGAGCGGCGGCATTACGTCGCCGGCAAGCTCACGGCCGTCGCCGCCCTCGTCAGCCTGATGACGATCCTCCCGGCGTCGATCCTGTATCTTGAATACGGCGCGTTTACGTCCAGCTTCAGCTACTGGATCGAAAACTGGCAGATTCCCGTGTCGATTGTGGGCTACGGTCTGGTGCTGAGCGTGGGGCTGGGCGTGTGGGTGGTGAGCCTGTCGGCCTGGCTGCAGCGGATGGCGCCGATCGCCATTACCTGGACGAGCTTCTTTCTGCTGCTCCTGCCGGCGCGGCGGCTTTTGGTGCGCGTGACCGGCGATTCGACGTGGAACCTGATCGACCCGTGGCGCGACCTGCGCTACGTGGGGCGGTACTACCTCGGCATGTTCCCGCGGCCGGAGGATGGCCAGTACGCACCCTGGGCGCTGTTGATCGTGGCCGGCCTGACGGCGATCGCGCTGTACGCCCTGGTGCGCCGCGTGCGGGCGGTGGAGGTGGTGGGGTAGCCGCTTTACGTGGCCGCCTGGGCCGCGGCCCGCTATACTGGGAATATGGAAACCGTCGTTCACAACGTGCGCGACCTGAATGGCGCCGAGCGCTCCGTGGCCGAGCGGCTCGTAGGCCATGCGCTGGGCGAAGACCAACAGCTTGTCATTCAGGTTCTGGGCGCCGAAGGAAAGCAGGCCGACAACGGCACCGGCGCCGAGGGTGCTTCGCTGCCCGACTGGTGCAATGTGTACGCGGGCCTGACGGATCAGGAGATTGACAAGCTGGAGCGAGCGATCTCAAGGCGTCTGGATCTGACGCGGCCTGGTGTATGACTCCATGGACGCGGTGCTGCTGGACACGAACATTCTGTCGGAGGTGCTCCGGGGGCGAAATCCCGTCGTTCAACAACACGCGCGGCAATATCTTCGGTCGCACGGACAATTCGCACTCTCTGCGGTCACCCGATTCGAGATTATTCGGGGATACAAGGAGCAGAACGCCTCAACGCAATTGACGCGGTTCTTTACGTTTTGCGGGCATTCACTGGTGTTGCCGGTGACCGACGACATCTTTGACCGCGCGGCTGATCTGTGGGTTGAGGCGCGGCGGGGAGGCCACCCGTGTGCGGATGCCGACCTTCTGATCGCCGCGACCGCGATTGAGCACCGCCGTAGCCTCGTGACCAGCAACGTCGGCCACTTCCATTGGATGACCACCCTGGCGGTCGACGATTGGCGGAAACCTTAGCCAGCTAGGCCGCCCGTCGCACGCGCCGTGCAATCGTCTCATAAATCGCCACAATCTCCCGGCAATTCCGCTCCAGCGTGTGCTGCTCCGCCAGCGCGCGGGCGGCGGCGGCCATGTTTCGACGGACGTCGCTCTCGCCAAGTTCCGCAATTCGGTCCGCCAGCGCCGCGTCGTCCGCCGGGTCGTCGAGGATGAAGCCCTCCACGCCCGGCGTCATCAGCTCGCCCGCGCCGTTGAAGCGGCTGGTGACGACGGGGAGGCCCATCGCCAGGGCTTCCAGCAGCACCAGGCTGCACGGGTCGTAGAAGGTGGGATGCGCGTAGACGTCCGCCGCGGCGTAATAGGGCACCGGATCAGCGACAGGTCCCAGAAACGTCGCCCGCCGGAGCAGTCCCAGCCTCTTGGCCAAGCGACCGTATCGGGCCGTGCGCTTGCCGCCGGCCACAAGCAGGCGCACGTCGTGCCCTTGCTTGAGTCGCGCGACGGCCCGCATCAACGACGGCACGCCCTTCAGCTCGAAGTTGTGCGCGACGATCAGGACGGCCAGGGTCGACGGCAAGAGGCCCAGTTCGCGGCGGACGTCGTCGCGGAACGGCCGGGACGCGGCCGGCGGAAACCGCCGCACGTCCACGCCGTTGTACACGAGCCGAAGCTGCTGGGCCTGCGCGCCGTGAAAGCGCTGCATGTCGCGGGCGACCATTTTGGAAAGGGCGACGATCGTTTTTCCGTCGCCGGCGTACTGGCGCTTTACAACCCGCGCAAAATCCCGGTACCGCGGCAGGAGCGGCACCAGGGCGCGCTTGAACGGCCGCAGCCACGGCGGCAGAAGCAGCAGGTTTTGCTCGAACGAGGCGGTGCGCGAGCCGCCGTGCGGCTGAAACACGTCACAGTGCCAGCCGCAGCCCATGTCGTGGACCACGTCGGCGCGGATTTCGCGGGCGACCCGCTCGGCGTTCTGCGCAAACTCAAATCGCGACCTCGCGAGCGGCACGCGATGCGCAACGACGAGTTTCTGCGCCTCTGGCGAGAAGCCGCCGGCCGCGGCGTGCACTTCGTGCCCCATCGCCACGAGCGCGTGGGCGAATTGCCAGGTCCACTGCTCCGCGCCGCCGCGGCGCGGGTCGAGGCGGTCGATCACCAGCGCGATTTTCATCCGGCGATCCCGATCGTGCGTTCCATCCACCGCTGCTTGGCCAGGATGCGGCGGATGAAACGCTTGTCCTCGGGCCGCAGCTTGCGGACGCCCAGGTAGTGCTTGATGAACCGCATCCGGTGCGTGCAGGAGATGCGATTGCGGGGGGCGGAGTAGGAAAGCTGCGCCAAATCCTTCACCAGCCAGCGCGAGCGAAAATGCTTGCGGTGCTCGATCCGCTGCAGGTCGATGAGGTTGACTTTGAACTG
Source organism: Planctomycetia bacterium (assembly GCA_016177915.1). Classification (GTDB taxonomy): domain Bacteria; phylum Planctomycetota; class Planctomycetia; order Pirellulales; family S012-138; genus JACOUI01. Next base: position 7,513 of record JACOUI010000348.1, on the reverse strand, counting down.
CCCCGGCTCCTCCTCCAGGATGAAAAAGTGGCAGCAGTACAGGTCGCGGTGGTTGTAGCCGAGCTTGTGCAGCTTGGCTGCCACGTCCGCCACTTCACGGATCAGCCGCAACAGGTCGTGGTCGGGCCGGTTGCCGCTCTCCTTGAGGAGGGAAAAGCGGAGCTTGAGGAAGTGGTCGAGCTGCGTGAAGCCGATCAGCTCCTCGGTGAGCACAAACGACTCCAAGAGCCCGTCGGCGTGCAGCTTTTCTCCGTACGAGATGAGGCGCATGGCGGCGATGCCGCTGCGGGAGAGGCGAGCGATGTTCTGCGCCTCGATGCGGCCGGCGGTGGAACCGGGCCCCGCGCCCACCTTCGCCCGCAGCCACGTCGCCCAATCGCGGACGTGGTGCTTTTTCAGGTAGGCCCCGCAGCGCGGCTTGTGGGCGGCGTGGATTTCGATCCGCCAGTTTTCGCGGTCGGGCAGGGCGCGTAGGCAGCGGCCCTCTTTCGTGCCCATGATGCGGTCGAAGGTGTCGATGCCGGCCGATTCCAGAGAGGGGCGGAACTGCCGGTCGATCCACATCCGGCCGGTCTCGACGGAGTCGAGCGGCCGGACGGCCAGGTGCGTGTCGGTGTCGCTCTCGCGGATTTCCCAGATGCGGCGGAGCTTGAGCAGCTCCTCGACGTCCTTTTCCACGAGCGCGATCAGCTCCATTCCGCAATGGACGAGGTCGCTCTCGTGCAAATAGGCATCGAGGAGCGCATGCCGCTGGTGGGGCGTTGCCAGGCGGCGCGAGATCGTGGACAACAGCGAAGCCAGGTCCCAAGCGCGTTTGGCGTTGGGAAGCGAGCGGACGAGATGGCCGTGGCGGAAGTCGAAAAAGCCGATGGTTGGGGGGCCGTCTCCCGTTTGCACGTAGACGTTGTTGGCGAACAAGCGGCGATGGAACACGCCGGCGTCGTGCAGCCTGGCCGTCTCCTGACCAAGCTGCTCGAAGAGGGACTCGCGGACGTGCGATTCGGCCTGCCGCAGCGGTCTGGCCAGGTAAGCGCTCACGAGCTGCACGCCCGCGAGGCCCGCCGTCACCAGGCAGCCCTGCGAGCGCCAGCCCACGCGCTGCACGCAGGCAATCGGCCGCGGGCAGTGCACCCCGACGTCGCGGAGCTTGCGGAGGATTTCCATTTCGGCCCGGGGCGGGGTCCACAGGCCGTGCCCCTGCAACGCGCGGCGGAGGAGGTCTTTGGCGCCGACGTTCGGCTCGCGCTTGAGGACCAGGAACGGGGTGCCGCCGGGGAGCGCGATGTCGAGGCGCATCGTCTCGCGCTGCCGGTGCAACGGCGTGACAAGCTGGCCGTCCGCGCGCGCCAGCAGCCCGTCCAAGTCGTCCAGCTTGTGCCGGGCGACGAACGCCGCGTGCTCCGGATCGATCCAGCGGTGCTGCATCGTGCGTTCCGCTTGCCGCGTGTTACGAATGTCTCCCCACCGACGACTCGTGCTTCCTCATGCGGCCGTGGTCTCCTGCTGCGCCGCAAGCTGCGCCGCCACGATGCCGAAGACGCGGTCCGGCGTGATGTCGCGCATGCAGCGATGGTGCGAAAGCGGGCAGGCCCGCTCGTAGCAGAACAGGCAATCGAGCTGCGCGTGCAGCGCCGTTTCCCGGGCCGTCGGATTCAGCCCTGGCATGGGCGAGGTCGGGCCGTAGAACGTGACGAGCGGCACGCCGAACGCCACGGCGAAGTGCCGCGGGCCGCTGTCGGTCGAGACCATCAGCTTGCTGCGGCGGACGCAGGCCTTGCTCAGGCCAACGGAGAGCGGCGCCTCGGCCAGGCTGGCCACGCGCGGATGGGCGGCGTTTTTGGCGATTCCGGCCGCGACGTCCCGTTCCTTCGGCCCGCAGAGGACGAGCACGTCGTGGTCGAGATGCTCGGCGACGCGCCGGGCCAGGTCGGCGAAATAGTCCGGCGGCCAGAGCTTTGCCGCGCCGAAAGCACCGGAGCAATTCAGCACGACCGTGCGGTGGCGGCGCAACGCAAATCGGTGCCAGATCACATCGGCCGCCTGTTCGTCGTCGGGCAGCGTGGCCAGCTCCAGGCGCGGCGATTCCTGCGGGCAGCCGAGGCGATAGGCCAGCTCCAGGTAGTATTGAACGGCCGGCACGGTGACGTCCTTGCCGCGGAGCGGCGGCGCCGCCAGGGGCAGCGTGAGCAGCAAACCGCGGCCGTGGCTGGCATATCCGACGCGCTCCTTCGCCCCGCCCAGCCAGGCCAGCAGCCCCGTCCGGAAGGAATTCGTCATCAGCACGGCCAGGTCGAACCGCCGCTGCCTGAGCTCTCGCACGAGGCTCCAGCTCGAAAGTTCGCCGCCGCGCGCGGCGGGGTCATAGAGGAGTGTCTCGTCGAGAAAGTTCGTGCCCTCAAGGACGCCCGCTACGCCCGGCCGCATCACGCCCACGAGCGTGCCTGCGCCGACGTGGCGGCGCAGCGCGCGCAGTGCCGGCGTGGACATGGCCACGTCGCCGATCCAGTTGGGAAGAAAGACGCACGCCTGCATGGGGGCCGCCTGGAAATCCGTTTCCATCGCTCGCCGCGGGGGGAGTATACGGCGTTTGGGCGCGCCGAAAAACGGCAGTTCGGCCTTGCCGTCGTTGCTAGCGGCCGGCGAAAAAAGGGGGAAAGCTGCCGCAAGGGGCGAGCGTTTCCCTTGGCTGCGGTGTGAGTTAGCTCACAATCGCCGCTTCGCGCACGCCGCGCGCTTTTTGCAGCTTGCTGGAAGTGATAGAATCAGCCGGTTGGCGGCACGCAGATTTGGAAGTGGCAGGCGGGCCGCCTGCCCTACGAGAGCGGGACGGGCGTTATGGCCGAAAGGCTGTGGTACGTCAAAAAGTGCCGGCTGTTCGAGCGGCTTTCGGCCGAACAGCTCGGCCGGCTGGAAAACCGCGCCCGCGTCCGGTCGTTCGCCAAGAATACGCCGGTCTACCTCCCCTCGGACGACGGCGACGCCGTGTTCGTGCTGGCCGAGGGGCGGGTCAAGCTCTGCAATTTCACCCCCGACGGCAAGCAAGCGATCTTGGCGTTCATCGAGCCGGGGGAGCTTTTCGGCGAGCAGGCGCTGTTGGAGGACGGGCCGCGGGAGGAGCACGCCGAGACGGTGCTGGCGTCGACGATCATTCAGCTTCCGGCCGACGAACTACAGCGTCTGATGGCCCAGACGCCGGAGCTGACGCTGGGCATCACGCGGCTCATCGGCTTCCGCCGCAAGCGGATTGAGCGGCGGCTCAAGTCGCTGCTCTTCCGCTCCAACCGCGAGCGGCTGGTGCAGTTGCTTTTGGACCTGGCCGAACAGTACGGCCGGCCCGACGAAAAGGGCCTGGTCATCGACATCAAGCTTTCGCACCAGGACCTGGCGAGCGTAATCGGGAGCACGCGCGAATCGGTGACGCTGCTCCTGGGGCAGTTGCAGCTTGAGGGACATTTGAAGGTGGCGCGGCAGCGGATCGTCGTCCGCGACATGAAACGACTCGTGGCGGTTTTGGACGAGACAGCGGGCGGCGACCGCAAGGCAGAGACTCGTCATGGCGAAAACGGCGGCCTGCCGAGACGGGCCGCGCCGCCCGCATGGTGCGGCAGTCGGGGGACGGATGAACAGGATTAAGGCACGATTGTAAGGGCGATTACAGAGCGACTCGGCCCGATCGCCGAGAATCGAAGTATCCAGAGCGCCACGGCCGGAGGTAACACGGCAAAGGCGCAAGGAACGATCGAACATGCACGATGACCAAGGTGAATCCGCACTCTGGCAGCCGTGTCCGCCGGGCACGCTGGCCGACCTCGCCGGGCGGCTGCGCGGCCGCCGCCGGCGGCGTTTTCTCGCGCGGCTGGCCGTGGCGCCGCTCGTGCTGTTGGCCGCAGGGGCCGCGGCGATGGTCGCGATCGGCAGAAACGATCCGCGCCCGGGAGAGACAAATCCGCCGGGCGGCTCGGTGGCGATCAAGTGCAAGGAGTGCAAGCAGCTTCTGCCGCTATACCTGGCCGGGTCGCTTCCGCCGGACCAGACGGAAAAGATGCGCGTCCACCTGGCCAAGTGCCGGCCGTGCCGCGAAGTGATGGAGAAGATGCGCTCGTCGGTGGCGTCGCTCGATCACGAGTGCGACGAGCCAGGTTGCCCGCTCTGCCGGGCAGGACGAACGGGCGCCGGCGCGCTGGTGGCCCACGGGGCGGCGCCGCTTGAAGCGCACTTCCACGTCGCCCGACTTGGACCTGTGCGAGAACCACAATGAACGTGCGAACCGTCGTGTCGGCCGGGGTGGCGCTGCGGCCTCACCTGACGGCGGTGCTCTTACTTTTCATCGCGATTTCGGAGTGTGACTCGTACGCCAGCGAGCCGGAGCCGCAGGAGGCGCTGGCAAAATTCGCCAAAGCGTGGGACGAGTCGGCCTGGCTCCCCAAGGGGGGCGGGCGTTTCAGCGGTTACATGCGGCCGCTCGACGATCGGGGCTGGCGCGAGCGGATGTCGGCCCTGGTCGCGGTCGCCAAAGCCGGAGAAGAGTCGGTCGGCCGACTCGCCGAATCGCTGAAGTCCGGCGCCGTGTCGGAGCGAATCTTCGCGGCGCAGGCGTTGGGGTGTCTTCCCGGCGCACCGGCGCGCGACGCCCTGATGCAGGCGGCGGAAAACGACGATGACGCCGCTGTCCGCCTGTACGCCGTCGACTCGCTGGGGATGATTGGCGCGAGCGACCTGGGCGACTTTTTCAAGCGATTGGAAAGCAAGGAGAAAAACCACGACGCCAAGAGGCACATCGGCTACGCCCTGGCGCGCGAAGGCAAGCCGCTCGATCCCAGCGTGTCCAAGCTGCTCTCGAACTACGACGTCAAAACGATCGACTCCGCCCGGCTGGGCGAGCAGGCCCCCGATTTCGAGCTGCCTTCCCTGGGCGGGAAGCAAGTCAAGTTGAGCGACTACCGGGGCCAGTCGGCGGTCGTGCTCGTCTTCGTCTATGGCGACACATGACCGGTCTGTCACGGTCAGCTCGCGCAGTTGCGCGACCGGCTCGACGACATCAAGAAGCAAGGCGCCGAGCTGTTGGCCGTCGATCCGCATGAAGACTGGTCCGCGAAGCTGTTCCTTAAGGAAATCGGCCTCAAGACCGGCGACGTGGGGTATCCGCTGCTGCTCGACGCGGCGCAGACGGTCAGCGCCACGTACGGCGTGTCGTTTCAGATGCGGGTCCACACGGAATGGAGCAACCGCCCCGCGACGTTCATCATCGACCGCGAAGGCATCATCCGCTACGAGCGCCGGGGCGAGAGTTTCTCCGACCGCCCCTCGCCGCAGGCGATCCTGGCGGAGTTGAAAAAGCTGCCGTAGACCAAGGGGTCCGCGTGCTGCCGTTCTGCGCTCGCCGCTGGGCGACTAGCGCCGCATGATCTTGTTCATGGGGTGCTCGCCCACCAGGAGCCATTCGCCTTTGGCGTCCTTGCTGCGGGCGCCGGGACCGGCGTCCTCTCCTTCGTCGGCCAGCGGCGCCATCTCGGCCAGCCAGCGAATCCGCGGCTTCGCGCCCACCCACTGCGCCCAGTCCTCGAACAGGCGGAATTGCTTCTTGGCCCGCTCGGGCACTTCCAGCCGGTCGCCCTTTTGCAGGACCAGCTCGTGGGCCCCGGTCCAGCCGAACCAGGAGTAGCACGACGTGTGGGCGGGAATCCAATGACCCTTCCCGTCGCGATCGACGAGGTAGAATTCCGCCCAGTTGTGATTGGGCACCCAGACGAGGCGGGCGGGGATGCCGATCGCCCGGCAGAGCGCCACGAACACGGCGGAGCGTTCCTCGCAATCGCCCACGCCGTCGCGGAGCGCCGCCGTGACGCTCGTGTACGCCCCGATCCTCGCGCGAACGTTCTCCGGCACCCAGTTGGCGAAGGCCTGGGCCTTGTCCCACGGGTGCGAGGCCCCGGCCGCCAGCTTCTCGGCCAGTTCCAACACCGGCTTCTCGCGGGTCTGGATGCCCGGGCTGTTTTGCAGGAAGCTCTTCTTGATCTCGCCGGCGAGCTTTTGCTCGTAAGCGAACAGGTCCGGCTCGAAGCCCTGGTACTGCTTGTAGAGCTTGAGCCAGAACGTGGCCGTGGCGAGGATCGTCTGGCCCCGCGCGAGCGCGGGGGCGGACATCACGAGCTGCACGGAGCCGGACTCCAGCTCGCGCACGCTCGCCTCGCAGCCGGCGGACTCGACCCGCACGTCCTCGATTTTCTGCTCGGGGCACTCGATGGGGGCGGTCGTGGCGGCCTTGAGACGCTGGGCCTCGCCGGCGCCCTGCATCTCGATGCCGATCCGCACCTTGAATTCGCGCGGCTCCAGGTAGCCGCGGCCTTCTTTCGGCGGCTCGGTCCAGATCCATTTTCCGTCGCCGACGACGGGGACGATGCTGGCGGCCGGAGGACGCTGGGCGGACCACCGCACGGCGCTGCTCGAGGCGCCGCTGGAGGGGCCGGCGGAAGGGTCGGCCACGCTCATCGAAGGGTCCGAGTTTCCGCCGCGCCACTTGCGGATGGCGGGTATGGAAACGGCGCCGCCAAGAAGGGTGCCCCCCAGGGCCAGTCCGCCGGCCCGGGCCAGAAATTTACGCCGGTCCATGGTCTGCCTCGATCTCGTTCCGAAAGGTCGCGCCGAGCGGCGCAGGAGAGGTTGTTCCGCCGATGATTGGAGCGAAAGGGGGCGGCGGCGTCAAGTTTTTCGGCTGGAACCGATGCCCTAAAACCGATGACGCAGTCTCTGCGAGGGACCCTCCATCGGGCGCGCGACGGGCATGGGACGGAGCAGGGACGAGACAGGGACGGGCAGGGTGTGGGGGTCTCCGGACGACGCGGGAGCGTGGCGCAGCGGGGGACGGAAAAAGGTTGTGGGACAAGGGGTTGCAGAGGGCGGCTGGCATGGCGCTCTGGCGAGATTTGTTTGGAATGGGGCGCGAAAAGGTTTTTTCCACGGGCCATCGGGTCAGGGGAGGGCGTGGGGCGTTTGCCTGAGCCGCGAAAATGTTTTCGTGGACGGGTGCCGCGAAGCGGGCGAGGTTGGGAAAAAGGGCGATCATGCGCGGACTTCAGGGGTGAAGGCGAGAGAGCGGACAAGCGCACGTCCTGGCGCATTGGCGGTGGAAAGCTGCCCACACGTCAATAGTATTTTTATTTTTTGAGTTAATTCATGACGGCGGCGCAGGAGAGCTGGGCGCTGTCAATCCGCCTTCGGCTTCCGCGCCAGCAGCAGCAAGACGCTGCCGTCGGGGTGCTCTCTATTCTCGTTATCGAAAACGGGACCCGCAACCGGACACTGTCGTTCGGTTGCCATTGCGGTCCGAGGCGGCTCATGCGCCGCTCCCCCTCTTGCGAAGGGGGGGCAGGGGGGGTTGGCGCACTCAGCGCGATTCTCTCCCTCCCCCCTTGCGGGGGAGGGTCGGGGGGGTCGGGGTGGGGGGCCGCTTTCCGGCAGGCCGTGTTTGGCGCCTCCCATCGCCCACCGCGCCATCGCGCTGCGCCCCGGCCAG
>JACOUI010000347.1 GCA_016177915.1 Planctomycetia bacterium | reverse complement strand
GAGAGCTACTGCGGTTCGATCCTCGCCACAGCCGCGCTGGGCGCCGCGGCGGGCGGCGCCATTGGCCTGTCGGGCAAAAACGCGCTGCCGTTCGTGATCGCCCCCATGGCCCTGGCCGGCATCGGCATCGCGCTGTCCGTCGCCAGCATTTACTTCGTCAAGACCGAGGAAGGCGCCAGCCAGAGAAACTTGCTGTGGGCCCTGCGGCGCGGCGTGTGGGGCGCGAGCGGACTCATCGTCTTGGCGTCGCTGCTCATCACCTGGATGGTGCTGGGCGGCGTCGAGTCGCAGAGCACTGGCGTGACATTCAGTTGGCTCGGCATCTTCGGCAGCATCGTCACCGGGCTGGTCGCGGGCGTCTTGATCGGCTGGTTCACCGAATACTACACCTCTACCGAATACGGGCCCACGAAGTGGATTTCGACGCAGTGCAAGACCGGGCCGGCCACGACGATCATCGGCGGCATCGCCCAGGGCATGCTCTCGAGCTGGGCCTCGCTGCTGATCGTGGCCGTGGGAACGATGTTGGCCTACTCGCTCGCGGGCGGGTTCCAATCGGCCGCGCTGGGTCTTTACGGAGTGGGTATCGCGGCTGTCGGGATGCTCGCCACGCTGGGCATCACGCTGGCCACCGACGCCTACGGTCCCATCGCCGACAACGCCGGCGGCAACGCGCAAATGACACACCAGCCCGCGCACATCCGCGAGCGCACCGACGCCCTGGATTCGCTGGGCAACACGACCGCGGCCACGGGCAAGGGTTTTGCCATCGGCTCGGCGGCGCTCACCGCGTTGGCCCTGCTGGCCGCGTTTGTCGAGGAGGTGCGCATCGGCATCGAGCGCGAGGCCACGACTTATATCCAATCTCAGCCGGGCCTGGCGCTGGAGAGCATCGTCGCGGTCGGCTCCAACAAGTTCGCTCAGAAGCTCGACAAGCCGGAGAAGGAAACGGGCTTCTTTCCAGCCTACATTTCCGTGACAGGCGGCGAGAAGACCGTGCCCTACGTCGTCGAAAACGGCGTCGCGCGAAAGGCCACGAACGAGGAAATCGTCGCCTACTACGTTCCCGACATCCTCAAGACGGCCAACGTCATCCACCTGAAGCGCGTCAAGGACGCCAGCCTCGAAGACTTCATGGGTTTCTATAAAGTTACGCTGATGAACCCGAAGGTCCTCGTCGGGGCGTTTCTGGGCGTGCTCATGGTGTTCGTGTTCTGCGGGCTGACGATGAAGGCCGTGGGCCGGGCCGCCGGACGGATGGTCGAGGAGGTCCGGCGGCAGTTCCGCGAGCTGAACCTCTTGAGCGATCCCAAGGCCAAGGCCGACTACGCCACGTGCGTGAGCATCGCCACGGCGGGCGCGCAGCGGGAAATGATTTTCCCGTCGCTCCTGGCGGTGGCCGCGCCGGTCGTGATCGGGCTGCTGCTGGATGTGAGCGGGGTGATGGGCCTTCTGGCTGGCGGGCTGACGTGCGGCTTCGCCGTGGCCGTCTTCATGGCCAACTCCGGCGGCGCCTGGGACAACGCCAAGAAGTTTATCGAGGCGGGCAACTACGGCGGTAAAGGTTCCGACGCCCACAAGGCCGGCGTCGTGGGCGACACGGTCGGCGACCCGTTCAAGGACACCTCCGGACCCGCCCTCAACATTCTCATCAAGCTGATGAGCATGGTGGCGGTCGTGTTCGCCGGGATGATCGTGAAGTATGGTCCCCAGTTCGGCGAGATGTTGGGGATGAAGTGATCGCGGCGCGCCGGGCGAGGACTGTAGGGTGGGTGGAGCAAGCCCTGAACCGCAGTGGGCCTTCGCTCCCCGCCTGCGGCTTTGCGCTCCCAATGCGTTCGGTCGCGGAATAGCGGCTTGCGACGCCCACCGCTCCGTGTGCGCAAGCTCGACGCACCCTACAATGAATGACCGCCGCAGGTCCCTTTCTCTGAGCAACGTCGTGAAAATCCTCATCTACCCCGCCGTCGAGCCGGAGCGGCTGGAAAAGGTCAAGGCGGCGGCCGCGCCGGCGGTCGTCGTCAACGCGGCCAGCGAGGCGCAGGCGATCGCGGAGGCCGCCGACGCCGACGGCTTCTTCGGCAAGATCACGCCCCCGATCCTGGCCGCCGCCAAGCGCCTGCGGTGGGTGCAAACGCCCACGGCCAGCCTGGAGCACTATCTCTTTCCCGAACTGGTCGAGCACCCCTGCGTGCTCACGAACATGCGCGGGCTCTTTGGCGACGTGATCGCCGACCACGTCTTTGGCTACATCCTCTGCTTCGCCCGAAATTTCCCGGCCTACTTTCGCAACCAGCAGCAGGGAAAGTGGGCGCCGGTGGGCGGCGAAGAGGCGCGGACCTCCAACGCGGCCGGGGCGGCCATTGCCACCGCCATCGACTTCGCCCACACGCGCCTGGCTGATTGCACCCTCGGCATCGTGGGCATGGGACACATCGGGCGCGAGATCGCCCGCCGCGCCGTCGCGTTCGGGATGCGCGTCCTGGGGGTCGATCCGGTCGTGCGCGAGGCGCCGGGGGGCGTCGAGGCGGTGTGGGACGTGGGGCGGCTCGAAGACCTCCTGGGCGAGAGCGATTTCGTCGTCATCGCCGCCCCGCACACGCCCGAGACGGCCGGCATGTTCGGGCGTAAACAGTTTTCGCAGATGAAGCGCACGGCGTTTCTTATCAACATCGGCCGTGGGGTGATCGTGAAGCTGGGCGAGCTTGTGGAGGCGCTGCAAAGCAAAGCGATCGCGGGCGCGGGCCTGGATGTCTTCGAGATCGAGCCGCTGCCGCCGGACCACCCGCTTTGGAAAATGCAAAGCGTGATTCTCACGCCCCACGTGGCGGCCGCCTCGCCGCGGATCGCCGAGCGGCACCTGGCCACGCTCCTGGAAAACGTGCGGCGGTTTGTGCGCGGCGAAGAGCTGCTGAACGTCGCCGACAAGCGCCGCTGGTTTTAGCGCGTGCGCCTTTTCTTCGCCCGATCTGCCTACCAACAATAAGCGATTTTCGCGGGATTCGACAGATAGGCCAAAATGAAATCGTCGAAGCATGGAGCAAGCGTCTTATAATTCTCGGGATCAGCCGTCGTCCATACTCCGAGATCGGACGCGGATTCATCCGTCCGAAGCACATACAAATGCGAATTAATCAAATAATCCGCAAACACGATTTCAACGAACTGAGGCGCGCGACGTGGATACGACTCCCATTCACGGTCGATGCATTCTAATGAATGGAAGGAAAGCAACTCCTCGTCTGTCAGGCCGTCGCTCATCCCATTGACCGTCTGCAGGTATTCCTTAAACGCTTGGGGAAGCCTGACCGCCCGCTTTTGCTCAAAGCGCGCGATCGAGGACGCGTCTGTTCCGGGGTTGATTCCAAAGCCGCCGGCGGTCCAGAAGTCCCGCAGTTGGGCATAGATGGGCATAGATGGCCTTCATCGGTCAGATACCGCTCAACGGCTCAGGAGCAACTCCCCGAGCACGCCTTCGGCGTGCGGCAAAACCGGGTCGCGCTTCCCCACAGAGCCATGATACCGCCAACAGGTCGACCACCGCCAGCCGATCGCTCGCCACAGTTAGCGCATAGAAAGATCGGCCGTTTCTTGTAAGAATGGAGGCGGCGCCTGTGAACGAAGTCCGCGCAACCGGAAGAGCCGATGAAACAAGCTGCCAACGCTGAGCGACTGTGCCGAACGTCGATTTTCGTCGTGGCGGCCGTCGCGCTTTGGTGGCCGAGCGCGTCGTCCTTTTCGCAACAGAAGGCGCCCGTCGATTTCGGCCGCGAAATCCAGCCCCTCTTCGCCCGGCAGTGCTACCGCTGCCACGGACCGAACAAGCAGGAGGGCGGCCTGCGGTTGGACAAGCAGGAAGTCGCCCTGGCCGAAGTCGATTCCGGCAAAGTGCCGATCGTCCCGAAACAGCCTGATAAGAGCGAGCTGTTGCGACGCATTTCGTCGGCCGATCCCGACGAGCGGATGCCGCCCGAGGGCAAGCCCCTTTCCGCCGAGCAGACGGGTGCCGTCCGCCGCTGGATCGAGCAGGGAGCGACTTGGAAACCGCACTGGGCTTTCCAGAAACCCGTCCAGCCGGCCGTGCCGGAAGTGCGCGACAAGAGTTGGGTCCGCACGCCGATCGACGCCTTCATCCTCTCGAAGCTGGAACAGCGCGGCCTGAAACCCTCGCCGCCGGCTGACAAGATCGCGCTTTTGCGCCGTGCCTACTACGACCTCACCGGCCTGCCGCCGTCGCTTTCCGAAGTCGAGGCGTTCCTGGCCGACGATTCGCCCCCGGCGTTTGAAAAGGTCGTGGATCGCCTGCTCGATTCCCCGCATTACGGCGAGCGCTGGGCGCGGCACTGGCTCGACGCCGTCCGCTTCGCCGAGACCAACAGCTTCGAGCGCGACGGCGTGAAGCCCAACGCCTGGCGCTATCGCGACTACGTCATCCGGAGCTTCAACGACGACAAACCCTACGACCGGTTCATCCTTGAGCAGCTTGCCGGCGACGAGCTGTCGGACGTATCGCCCGAGACGATCATCGCCACGGGCTATTATCGACTCGGCCTCTGGGACGACGAGCCGGCCGACGCCCTGCAGGCCCGCTACGACGAGCTGGACGACATTGTCTCCACGACCGGGCAGGTCTTTCTGGGGATGACCGTCGGCTGCGCCCGCTGCCACGACCACAAGATCGACCCCATTCCACAGGCAGACTACTACCGCCTGTTGTCGTTCTTCCACGGCGTACACTCCTACGGCAATCGCGGCGACCAGGCGAGCTTCAGCCAGGCCGATATCTCGCCGCCCGAAGTGGCCGAGCAGCACGCCAAGCGGGACGCGCAGATGCGCGAGCTGCGCGACAAGCTCACCGAGATCGAAGAGCGCGGCATCGCCAAGATGTCCGGCGAAGACCAGCGCAAAACCGAAACGCGGCAGCGCGAACGCGTGCTCCGGGAAAAGCTCAAGGATTTTCTCGGCGAGGAGGACTGGAAGACCTACGGCGACTTGAAGGCGGAGTTCGAGAAGGTCAAGTCGCAAAGCCTTCCGCAGCGCGAGATGGCCCTGGCCGTCAAGGAGCAGAAGGACGTGCCCGAGACGTTCGTCCTCGTGCGCGGCAACCCGCACGTCCGGGGCGAAAAGGTGACGCCGGCCTTCCCGGGCATCCTGTGCGCGCCGCTGCCGGAGATCGTCCCGCCGGGGATCGTGCCGCCGGGCGACTCGTCTTCTCCCCCCCTTCCGAAGGGG
>JACOUI010000309.1 GCA_016177915.1 Planctomycetia bacterium | reverse complement strand
TGATGAAAACGAGATTCGCGTGGTGTACAAGGTGCAATCCGACCCTTTTGTCCACGGCCCCGCTAGGGGCAGTTTTTTACAAGATTGTTGGAGGCGTCATGCCGCCGCTTCGCGGCTGTCGTTCGCATGCAGTACCAACCACTACCCACCAGCCACTAGCCACTCCTTCCCTACCCCCGCCCCACGTAAAGCTGCTCCCGCGGCAGGACGATCGCCTCCAGCATCTCCACGTGCGGCGGGAGGGCGGCCATGAGAACGGCGACTTCCGCGATCTCCGCCGGCGTCATCATCGGCTCGGCGTCCTCCGGCTTGTCGCTGTTGCGACGCTCGACCGCCACGTTGCCCGGGTGCAGGCAGCCGCAGGTGATGCCGAAGGCGCGGCCTTCGAGGGCCGTCGATTGCGTCAGGCCCCAGAGGCCGAACTTCGAGGCCGTGTAGGGGGCGGAGTTCAGCCGCGGCCGCTGGGCGGAGATCGAGCCGATGTTGATGATCCGCCCGGACCGCTGCGGCTTCATGATCCGAAAGGCCGCGCGCGTGCAGAGGAAGGGGGCACGGAGGTTGACGGCGAGCACCTTGTCCCAGGTGGCGGCGGAGAGGTCTTCGATCGGGCCGCCGTCGAAGGCGCCGGCGTTGTTGACGAGGAGATCGAGGCGGCCGAATGTCTCCATTGTGCGGGCAAAGAGCGTCTCGACCTGCCGCTCGTCGGTGACGTCGGCCGCGACTGGCAGCACCTGCGATGTGCCCCCTCCCCCCTTGCGGGGGAGGGTTGGGGTGGGGGGCCGCAGTTCATCGGCAACCCGCTCGAGCGCCTCGATCCGCCGGGCGGTAATCACCAGCTTCGCCCCCTCGGCCGCCAGCGCCATGGCGATCGCCTTCCCGATCCCCTGGCTGGCACCGGTCACGAGGGCGACTTTTCCGTCGAGCTTTCCCATCTTTGAACTCCCGTCGGTAGAGGCTGAAACCAAGCTGGCAAATGCCGCAATTTATAGGGTGACGGATGCGGTAGCCATGACGGAAAAGGAAAAGGCCGCCTCGCAGAGCGAGACGGCCACGGCGCTTCGTCTCGCGGAGCGAGACGGCTACCAACGCGCGAAGGACCCGCCCCCGCAAGGCTTTGCGTCCAGAATAACGCATAAAGAAATCTGGATAAATCGCTTGCCAAGGAGTCGGCCTTTTGTGGTATAATCGCAGCCGTCCAGAAAATGGACTCCCGCCGAATTCAATCGACTCGCACTGATTACCCGCCGTTACGTTCGCCGCTCCGGATCGGACACCCAAACCCGTCCTAGCGGTCCTGCTCACAGCGTCCAGGAGGATGCCGATGAAGCGACTTCTTTGCACCCTGGGTTTGACAGCACTGGTCGTCGCCTCGATTGCGCCGGTTTCGGCCGCGGACGCGGCCAAGGTCCAGGCCCCCGGCCTGGGGGACCCCGGCCAACTCGCGGCGCTGGAGGTGCTAGCAGGCCACGCGCCCGTGTTTCTGCGGGGCTCGACCGACCGGCTGCAGCTTGTCGTCTCCGGCAAGTACAGCAGCGGCCAGTACCGCGATTTCACCGGGACCGCCACGTACACCGCCGCGCCGGACGGCATCGTGAGGATCGACTCCACCGGCCACGTCACGCCCATTGCCAACGGCAAGGTGACGATCACGGCCAAGTCGCTCGAGGGCGTCGCCGGCTCGGCCGAAATCGAGGTCACGAACATCGGCAGCGAGCAGCCGATCAATTTCCCCAACGAAATCACGCCGATCTTTACCAAGTTCGGCTGCAACAGCGGCGGCTGCCACGGCAAGGCCAGCGGCCAGAACGGCTTCAAGCTTTCGCTATTGGGCTTTGAGCCGAGCGAAGACTACGAGTACCTGGTGAAGGAGGCCCGCGGACGGCGGCTTTTCCCGGCGGCGCCGGAGCGCAGCCTGCTGTTGGCCAAAGGCTCCAATCGCATGCCGCACGGCGGCGGAATGCGGCTCGATCCCGATTCGCACGAGTACAGCCTGATCCGGCAGTGGATCAAGCAGGGCATGCCCTACGGCAGCGACAAGGACCCCAAGGTCGCGGGCATTGAAGTGCTTCCGGCCGAGCGGGCGATGGTCCGCGGCGGCGCGCAGCAGATTAAGGTCATCGCCCATTACACCGACAACTCGATGCGCGACGTGACGCGCATGACCCAGTTCGACGCCAACGATCCGGAGATGGCCGAAGTCACGCCCACGGGTCTCGTCAAAACTCTCGACCTGACGGGCGACGTGGCCATCATGGCCCGCTTCCAGTCGCAGGTAAGCGTGTTCCGGGCGACGATCCCGCTGGGCGTGCCCGTCGAGAACCTGCCGGCCTCGCAGAATCCGGTCGACGTGGCGGTGTTTGGCAAGCTGAAGGCGCTGGGCGTGCCGCCGTCGGCGCTGTGCGACGACGCCACGTTCATCCGCCGCGCGTCGATCGACATCACGGGACGCATCCCGACGCTCGAGGAAACGCAGGCCTTCCTGTCCGATCAGGACGCGCAGAAGCGCGAGAAGCTGGTCGATCGCCTGCTGGCGAGCACCGACTACGCCGATTACTTCGCCAACAAGTGGGCGGCGATCCTGCGGATCAAACGGGCCAACAACACGTCGGTGCGGGCGAACTACGCCTTCCACGACTGGGTCCGCCAGAGCTTCCACGAGAACAAGCCCTACGACCAGTTCGTGCGCGAAATCCTGGCCGCCTCGGGCGAGGTCGGCGAGAACCCGACCGTCTACTGGTACAAGGAAGTCCGCACGACCGAGCAACAGACCGAAGACACGGCCCAGTTGTTCCTCGGCCTGCGCATTCAGTGCGCCCGCTGCCATCACCATCCGTTCGAGAAATGGAGCCAGCAGGACTACTACGGCCTGTCGGCGTTCTATTCGCAGGTGAGCCGCAAGCCTGGCTACGAGCAGTTCGAGGAGCGCGTTTACGCCCGCCGCGGCAGCGCCCAGGCCAATAACCCCAAGACGGGGCAGGCCGTGCCGGCAACCGGGTTGGACGCGCAGCCCGCGAAGCTCACGCCCGACGACGACGCCCGTCATGCGCTCGTCGATTGGATGGCCGACCCCACGAACCGCTTTTTCGCCCCGGCCCTGGTGAACCGCTACTGGAAGCACTTCATGGGCCGCGGCATCGTGGAGCCGGAAGACGACATGCGGGTGACGAACCCGGCGTCGAACCCGGAACTGCTGGGCGCGCTGGCGAAGCACTTCATCGACAACAAGTTCGACATGAAGAACCTAGTGAAGACGATCTGCACCTCGAAGGTGTACCAGCTTTCGGCCGAGCCGAACGCCTACAACCGGAGCGACAAGCAGAACTTCTCGCGCTA
>JACOUI010000308.1 GCA_016177915.1 Planctomycetia bacterium | reverse complement strand
GCAGCGCGATTGCCCCCTCTGCGGCAAGAATGGGTGCATGATCTGCCCCACGTACCCCCGCGCCATCGGCTCCTCGATGCCAAACGCCGCCGGCTCGTGGTCCGGGCAGCGGTAGGTGCCGAAGAGGAGGTCCATCAACGGCGAGATGTTCGCGTAGTTGCCCGCCCGGCGGTCCCGGTCGTGGTGCCAGTGGTGCAATTCCGGCGAGCCGATGATCGCCCGCAGCGGACCCAGCGGAATCCGCACATTCGAGTGAATGTAGATCGCCCAGATGCCGCGAAACGCGATGAGGCCGGCCAAAGTCTCCAGCGGAAAGCCCAGCACGAACGCCGGCAGGTTGATGAGTCCCACGGTGTAGACCGTGTCCACGGGATGCTCGCGGTGCGCGGCCAGCCAGTCGAGGTGCTGGGCGCTGTGATGGATCGAGTGAAACCGCTACAGGAACCCGACGTTGTGCTGCAAGCGGTGCCCCCAATAGACACAGAGATCGCTCAAGAGCACGACCTCGATCGCCTGCGCCCACCACGGCTGCGACGCCACGCCCGCGCGAAATCCCGTCGGCATCACGCCGTCGATCCAGCCGGCGAACTGCGCGAGCGGCCAGAAAACGAGCCCGTTCCAGATCAAATACTGCCCGAGCAGAAAGCAAAGGTCCGTCCACCAGGCGGGTCGAAAGAACCGCTGGCCGGGCCTGGCCGGAAAGGCCCACTCGAGCGGCCGGAACACAAGGCACAGGAACAGAAAGCTCAGGCCGGTCGTGAGCGCGAGTGCGTAGAGGGTCATGGCTTGGACGCGGGCTGTTGGCGAGCGGCCTGCGGCGCGGCCGGCTGACGTTGAGCGCCCTGCTGTTGCGGTGCGGCGGCCGACGACGACTCGGCCGGCGGCGTGAAGACCGCGGCCGACTTCGAGCCGGCCATGATCACGCGGCGGTCGGTCTGTGCTGAGGTGGCCGGGCGCGCGGGCGGCTGTTCAGCGGAACTGCCGCCCGGCGGAGTTGCTTCCTGCCCCTCGCTCGGAACGGCAAACTCGACGGGCGCCGACTTGGAGCCAGGAAAAAGCTCCGGCGCCGGCGCCGTTTGGGCCTGCGGCGAAGTGGCGGGCTTTGCAGCGCCCGGCCAGATCGTCCCGCCGGCCCGGACATAAACGTAGCCGCACAGCAGCAACAGCGAACAGACGGCGGCGGCGATCTTGGCGGGGGTGAGGTGTTTTTTCATGGGGGATTCCTTGTAGCCATCGCGCTCTGCGCGATGTGCGTGGTCAGTCGAACCAGCGGCTATCCTGCGGCGGACCATAACGCGCGCGCAATGACCCAACCGACTATAGGATACCCACGCGCGAAGGGGACCCCCGTAACGAGTCCGTAACATCGGCCCAGCGCGGGCAGGGTGCCGGCGTCAAGGCGCAGAGCAGGGGAAGGGCACGGGGCGGTGCGGCCCGGCTTCCGTTTCGGCGGCGGGCCGAGTGGAGGCCGGCGGCGGGACAAAGCGCGCGGCGTCCAGCTGCGGCAAGGTGGCATCGGGCCGTCGCGGCAAACCCAGGTGCACGAGCACGCGGTCCGCCATGCGCTCGACGGAATAATGCTCCGCCACGTCCGGCCCGGCCGCCGAGAGCCGCTCCCAAAGCTCTTCGTCGACCAGCAGCCGGCGGATTTGCTCCGCCAGGTCGCCGGAGTCCCAAGCGCGGAAATTCAGCCCGCCCGTGCGGCCCTCGGCGGCGATGGCGGTGGCGACGCCGCCGTAATCGGGCACGACGGCGGGCGTCCCCTGGGCGAGGGCCTCGACGGGCACCATGCCGAACGGCTCGCCGTGGATTGAGGGATACACGACGCAGCGGCTGGCGGCGAAGAGGGCGTCGCGCAGGTCGTCGCTGACCACGTCGCGCCAGCGCACGTGGCATCGCAAATTGTCGGCGATCTGCTTGCAGGCGGTGCTGTACTGGTTGCCGAACGACGCCGGTCCGCAAACGACGAGTTGCATCTCGTGCCCCTGCCGCCGCAGAAGCTGCGCGGCATAGAGCAAGAGGTCGATGCCCTTCTCCGCGCTGCGGCGTCCCAAATAGGTGACGAGCGGCACCTCGGGCTTGAGCGTGGGGAATTCCGCCAGCACGCGCGCCATCGCCTCGCCGCGCGGAATCGGGCGGCGCACAGGGACGCCCGGCGGAATCGCGCTCATCCAATCGGGCGAGACGCCCACTTCGCTCGCCACGCGCCGGCCGTAGGGCTCGCTGACCACGATCGGCCGCCAGTCGCTTCGGGCGACGGCCTTGCGCAGGCACTCGTAGAGCCGGCCTTCGTCGCGCGCCGGCCGGGCGTAGTTCGCGTACAGCTCGTAGCCCTGGAAGGTCACCACGTAGCGCAGCGATTGGGGGACGCGGTCCTTGATCGCCGCCACGTAGGGGCAGAGGATTTCCAGCGTGGGCAGGAAGTGCGTGATTTGTTCGGCGGCGACCTGCCGCGCGAAGCGCCGCACCAGCCTCCGATCGCGGTCCTCTACCTCGCAGGCATGATCGATCAGCCGCCGCATGACGTGCTCCAGCAGGCGCGGCCGGACCTGCAGGAACCGCTCGCGGTTGCCGTCGTGCGTGAAACGATTGAGCCACTGCCCGAAGGCGTCCGAAAGGCCGCGCGGCAGCGGCGCCACGCAGCGGGCCGTGTGGAACAGCCAGTGCTGGCGGATTTGCGGGCGCAGGCCGGACGCATGCACGCGCTCGTAGGCCCACCAGACGACGACGCGGTAGCCGCGGTCGGCCAGTTCGTTGGCCAGCCGCACGTCGCGGACCAGGGCCCCGGTGATCCCGCCGCCGGGAAGGATGAAGCCGAAGACCGGCGGCTTGTCGTCGGGGATGGCGTCCGCGCGCCACGTTGGATCGCGCGCTGCGGTGCGGGTTTCCTGGCGTGACGGTGTCGTGCTGGCGCTCATGCGTCCCTGCAAAGAGCTATTTCGCGCGCGGGCCATCGCGGCCCGGCGAGCTGGGGCTGCGGATTGTAGCCCCAGCCGCGCAAAAGCGGCAACGCCAGCCCAGCGGCGAATCGGACTTGCGGCGGACTTTGCACGTGCGTGCAGCGCTCGGCATTGATAGCATTGCTGGTTGGCCGGTTCAAGGCCGGACTCCAACTGCGCCACTTTCAAGCGGAACGAACGACCGGCTAAAGCCGGCTAAAGCCGGGACTCCAACATGAAAATCACCGACATCCGTTTCGTGCAGCTCGTCCGGCCGCTCGATCGGCCGCAGCGCAACGCCCAAGGCAGCCGCAACGAGCGCCGGTTCAATCTCGTGCTCGTCGAGACCGATGCCGGTCTCACCGGCCTGGGCGACGCCTTCGGTGACGACGCCCTCATGGAGACCATCGTCCTCAGGCGCCTCCGGCCGATGGCGATCGGCTTGGACCCGTACGACGTCGCAAAACTCTGGCACAAGCTCTTCGCCTCCCGCGCGTTCTGGGAGACGGGCGGATCGGTCGTGTGCGGGATCAGCGCGATCGAGGTCGCTTGTTGGGACATTCGCGGGCAGGCCGAGGGCGTGCCGGTCTGCGAGCTTTTGGGCGGGCGGAAGCGGGACCGCATCGAGGCCTACGCCAGCGACCTGCACTGGGAAGAGCCGGAGCGGATGGCCGACCTGGCGGCGCAGTACGTCGAAGCGGGCTTCCGCTGCGTGAAGACGCACATCGGGGCGCCCGGAGAGCACGAGCGGGACCTCGAGCGGATGCGGCGCATTCGTGAGGCGATCGGAAAGGACGTCGGATTCATGGTCGATATCAACACGGCGTTCGACCGGCCGACGGCGCTCCGCTTCGGACGCGAAATCGCCTCGTTTTCGCCGTACTGGTACGAAGAGCCGCTTTCGCCGCTCGACTGGCAGGGCCACGCCTGGCTGCGTCGCGAACTGCCGCTGAAAATCGCCACGGGCGAAAACCTCTATGCAGCCGAGGGCTTTGAGCCGCTCTTGGCCTGTCGCGGGTGCGACTTCGTCATGCCGGATATCTTGCGTTGCGGCGGCATCGAGCAAGCCCGGCGGATTTGCGAAGCGGCGCGGGCGGCGGGCATCGTCGCCAGCCCGCACAATTATTCGAGCGGCGTCGGCCTGGCGGCGACGCTGCACCTCATGGCGGCGCTTCCCGAGGCAGAGTGGCTGGAATTCGACACGACCGGGACGGCAGTTTACGAGGAGCTGTTCGTGGAGCCGCTGGTTGTGGAAGGCGGGTTTGTGCGGGTGCCGCAAGGACCGGGCCTTGGCGTGCGGCTGACGGCGAAGATTGTGGACCAGTAGTTGGAGTACCGCCTTTAGGCGGAAAGAGCGCCGGCTGAAGCCGGGACTCCAACAGTCCAGGACACCAACAATAAACGCGCGGGCGGTCCCGCGCGCAGTTTCCACGAGGCACTTGTTTTTGTGCGAGTCCGCAAACCGACGATCCCATCGTTGCATGCGGCCGGAATGTTGTGCGGCCGACCTACATGTCGCCGCGGCCGCCGTAGCCTCCGCGCCGGCCACCCCCACCGCCGCCGCCACGTTCTTCCTTTGGCCGGGCCTCGTTGACCGTGATCGGCCGGCCCTGGAAGTCCTTGCCGTGCAGCCCGTTGATCGCCGCCTGGGCCTCTTCGTCGGAGTTCATCTCGACGAACCCGAAGCCCTTGCTGCGGCCCGACTCGCGGTCCTCGATCACCTGAGCACTGCGGACATTGCCGAACTGGCTGAAAAGCTGGTGAAGATCGCCGCTGGAAACACTGTACTTCAGATTACCGACGTACAACTTCTTGCCCACGTGCCAACTCTCCTGGGGAAGGGCAGCCTGGCCCGCTAACTCTTTCCGGACCATTGAAAGGGGCCCGACTTGAGCCCACGGCAGGACGGACGAAACAAGCAGCGGCCATTCCACAGCGGACGCGCGCTCATGCTCGACGGACCCGACCAACGTGGAAGTATAACGAGTCGCCGATCAATCGCCTACAGAAAATGGCAGAAAATCGGCCGGAGCGCCAAAATGGCGGAATCCGGGCCGTCAGAACAGGTTTGGCCCGAAGGGCTTACCAACCGGTTCGGTCCAGGCGAGCCATTGCCCGACGGCGCAGCAGGGTCGCTGCTGGCGCCGCTGTCGCACACTAACCCGACGCGCCAGCGAGGGGGGTGTCCGTCGCCCGTCGCGCAGCCCCAAATCAGGCGCAACGGGTCGGCGGCGATCCGTCTTACGCAACCGCTTCATCGATCATGGCTTGCAGCTTTTTCTTGGCCTGATATCCCGGCCCGACGATCCGGCTCACCGCCTCGCCACCCTTGAAGACGATGACCGTGGGGATGCTCATCACATCGAAGGTCGAGGCCGTGCTGGGGCTGTCGTCGATGTTCAGCTTGCCGACCTTGACCGTGCCCGCGTATTCCCCCGCTAGCTCCTCGATGACCGGCGTAAGCTGCCGGCACGGCCCGCACCAGGGGGCCCAGAAATCGACCAGCACGGGCTGGCTCGACTTGAGGACCTCGGACTCGAAATTGGCGTCGGTGAACTCGATCAAGTTGCCCATCGAAACTCCCCTTGGGGCGGTGCGCCGGTTGCGTTTTGGGACGGCGGATGCCGATTCCGCGCAGGCAATTATATTTCGCCGCCCGATGCCGGCAAGGCGACCGCTTACCGCAGCGTGCTCGGGTCGGCGTAGGCCATTTCGGCGCGCGTGCCCAGGCGGCGGTGGATTTCCGGGTCGATCTTGAAGCTCGCGCCCCGGACGCTGGCGTCGCAGAAGGCGAAGAAGCACACGGCGGGGTGCGAGCTGCCGAAGCGCGTCGCCCCACTGAAATAGATGGCGCGCAGGTCGGTCCCGTCCGGCGTGGGCGGTTCGTAGGTCCAGCGGTTGATGTCGAGGTCCACGCCGGAAAACATGCTCTGGTCGTAGCCGGGGTCCTCGCCGCCGTCGAGCGTGCGGTACTTCTCGCCGACAAGATAGGTGCTGCCCAGGCCGTCGCGGATGTTGGCGGCCGTGATCTGGCTGCGCAGGAACGAGACGCCGGTGGCGCGGGAGGTGTCGGTCCAGCGGTAGTTCGGGTCGTCGCCTTCTGCGAGGGTGAGCGGCCCCTCGTTGCCGCCGACGAACCTGTCGCCCTCGTTGATGGCGTAGTCGCAGCGGCCGACGGCCGGAAAGAATTCGGCGTTGAAGGGTGCCCAGATCGGGTTTGGCGGCGGGCCGGCCCACGGGCTGCGCGAAGGGCACGTCTGGATCGCCAGCGAAATCTGCGTCAGCCGGCCGAGAAACGCCCGCTTCTGCGCGGGGTCCGACCCGCGCCCCAGCTCGGCAACGTCGGCCCGTTCCAGGTGCGGCGTGATCTGATAGATCCATCCGCCGGGCTGCTTGGGTCCGTTGCCGCGGTCCGGGTCGCCGATCCAGCGGAAG
>JACOUI010000307.1 GCA_016177915.1 Planctomycetia bacterium | reverse complement strand
GTCCGCGCCGACAAACACGAGGACATGGAACGGCAATTCCGCTGGCTCCAGGACATCGCCCAGGGGGCCGCGCTGATGACCCGCACCAAGGTCTCCGTGCAGATCGACACCGACTGCCACGAGATCATCCTCAACCTGCCGCTGGCGCAGCGGATCGTGGACAACCTGAAGAAGGTCGGCCCGCCCAAGTTCAGCGAGGAGGAGCTGGTTTTCGCCCGGCGATTGCAGGAGCCGCTCACGGCCGAGTTCGGCACGAAATTCGACAAGCCCCTCGATGACGAGGTGCACCGCCTGCCGGCCGAGCCGCCGCCCAGCAAAGGCTCGACGGACGTGGGCGACGTGAGCTGGCGGGTCCCCACGGGCGGCCTGCACGTGGCCTGCTTCATCTATACCGGCCCCGGCCACAGTTGGCAGAACGTGGCCACGATCGGCTCGTCAATCGGCGAAAAGGGGACGCTCTGCGCCGCGAAGGCGCTGGCCGTCACGGCCCTGGACCTTCTGGAAGAGCCGGAGCTTGTCGCGGCGGCGAAGGCCGACTGGAAGGAGCGGATGAAGGACAAGAAGTACTTCAGCTTCATCCCGGAGGGGCAGAAGGCGCCGGAGAAGATCCGTTAGGCCGGAATCCCGCGATCGTAGTGAGCGCCGTTCGTAGTGACCGCATTCATGCGGTCGGGTCGACGGGACCCTCGGCGTCCGCATCGCCCCTGTCTCGGCGCTGCTCGTCCCGATATAGTAACTTTGTGGGGACACAATTCTTGCCCTGCCCAATCATCGGAAGAGAAGACAAAGCGGCGACAAGTCGCCGCACTCCCAAGGAGCAAAGCGTGTCTGCCCCGCGGACGATGTTCGAGAAGATCTGGGACGCCCACGTCGTCCGCGCCGACGAGGGGAAGCAGACCATTCTCTACATCGACCTGCACCTCGTGCACGAAGTGACCAGCCCCCAGGCCTTCGAGGGCCTGCGCCTCGCCGGACGCAAGGTCCGCCGCCCCGAATTGACCGTCGCCACGCCCGACCACAACGTCCCCACCACCGACCGCGCGCTCCCCATCGCCGACCCGATCTCGCGCAAGCAGGTGGACGTGCTGCGCGAAAACTGCCGTCAGTTCGGCATCCGCCTCTATGACCTCAACGACCCGCACCAGGGAATTGTCCACGTCCTGGGTCCCGAGCTGGGTCTCACGCAGCCGGGCAAGACGATCGTCTGCGGCGACAGCCACACCGCCACGCACGGCGCCCTGGGCGCCTTGGCCTTCGGCATCGGCACCAGCGAAGTCGAGCACGTCCTGGCCACGCAGACGCTGCTCCAATACAAGCCCAAGACGTTCGCCCTCCGCGTCGAAGGCCATCTCGCCCCCGGCGTGACGGCCAAGGACCTGATCCTGTATCTCATCGGCCGCATTGGCACCGACGGCGGCACGGGCTATTGCGTCGAATACATGGGCAGCACCATCCGGGCCCTGAGCATGGAAGAGCGGATGACGGTCTGCAACATGACGATCGAGGCCGGCGCCCGGGCCGGCATGATCGCGCCGGACGAAAAAACCCTCGACTATGTCCGCGGCCGCGAGTTTGCCCCGCGCGACTTCGAGGCCGCCGTCACGCGCTGGAAACAGCTCAAGAGCGACCCCGGCGCGAAGTTCGACCGCGACGAAACCTATCGCGCCGCGGACGTGCAGCCGCAGGTTACCTGGGGCACGAACCCCGGCCAGGTCGTGCCCGTCACCGGCAAGGTCCCCGCCCCGGCCGATTTCGCCAACGAAAACGACCGCAAGACGGCGGTCCGGGCGCTAGAGTACATGGACCTGCGGCCCGGCACGCCGATCACGGCGATCCAGCTCGACCGCGTCTTCATCGGCTCCTGCACCAACTCGCGGATCGAGGACCTGCGGGCGGCGGCCAAGGTGGTCCGCGGCCACAAAGTCGCCCGCCACGTGCAGGCGATGGTCGTCCCCGGCAGCGGGCAGGTCAAGAAACAGGCCGAGTCGGAGTCGCTCGATCGCGTCTTCACCGCGGCGGGCTTCGAGTGGCGCGACGCCGGCTGCAGCATGTGCCTGGGCATGAACCCGGACATTCTGCTGCCCGGCCAGCGGTGCGCGTCGACGAGCAACCGGAACTTCGAGGGCCGGCAGGGCAAGGGCGGCCGCACGCACCTCGTCTCGCCCGCCATGGCCGCCGCCGCCGCGATCGCCGGGCATTTCGTCGACATCCGCGAGTGGGATTACCGCTCGTAGCGTTGCACGCCGCCGTCAATCGAAAGCCCACGAGCCGCGCCTCCCAGCGCAGACTCGCGGGCTTCTCTATTCCGCGTCTTGCGTGCGGCACGCCGTTCCGCTCACCTTCCTACGCTTGCGTGCAGGGTCGCGATAGGAACCGGCGGCCGCAGCTTGATTTCTTACAGTTCGTCCTTCAGCCAGTCGCGGGCGAGCTGCGCCAGCTTCGCGCCGTCCTGGGCCGCGGTTTCGCTGACGATCGACTTCTGCTTCAGCTCGCCGACGTCGTGGGCCGCGTAAATGCTGCGGGCGGTCGGGCCGCCGTTCCACTCCAATTTGCCCGCGTCGATCGTCAGCCAGCCCCGCGGGGCCACGAGGGCCGCCGCCAGATCGCGGTCGCCGGAGCCAGAACCGGTTCCCTCGGGCTCTTTGGAGGGAACGAACTGCACGAGCACGCACGCACGCGGTTCAACCGCCGCAACCCACAGCGCACGCCACGCGCCGCTCGAAACGCCGCACACGCCCACGCGCTCCGGGTCGACGTCGCGCCGGCCGCGCAGATACGCGAACGCCGCCAGGTCGCTCCGCAATTGCTGCTGCCGGCCGTCCGCGCCTGCTTTCTTCTCAGCGTCGGAAGCTACAGGCACTTCCAAAACGACGTAGCCGTACCGCACGAGGTCCTCGGCCAGCGCCGCCGACGGATTCGGGCGGTCGCCGTCCGGCTCGCCCGCGTAGACGACGATCGCCGGCCCGCGCCCGGCGCGATCTGCGGGCGACAGCAGGTTCGCCCCGGCTTCCAACCCGCGGCCAAGGTCCAATTCCACGTCCTCGCGCACGTAGCCGTCCGTTTCTTCGCGCGACAGGACCGTCGCCTGCACCGACGCCAAGCCCGCCGTCCCGCCCAGCGACTCGGTGAGCCGCTTGCGAAGCGCCCCTTGCGC
>JACOUI010000306.1 GCA_016177915.1 Planctomycetia bacterium | reverse complement strand
CATCCCGGCATGCTCCTCCTGGTGGCCGTCGCCGTGGGGACGGGCATCAGCTTGGCCAACACGTATCTGCGGCCCTTCGCGCAGTCGCTGGGCATTCCCGGCATCGCCACGTTTTTCTGGGTCTACTGCGTCACGGC
Source organism: Planctomycetia bacterium (assembly GCA_016177915.1). Classification (GTDB taxonomy): domain Bacteria; phylum Planctomycetota; class Planctomycetia; order Pirellulales; family S012-138; genus JACOUI01. Next base: position 17,602 of record JACOUI010000306.1, on the reverse strand, counting down.
CTTCATCACGCGCTACCTGACGCGCCAGGCCCCGCGGACGGTCGGCGTGCGGCCGATGATCTTGATGGGCCTTTCGACGCTGGCCTTCAGCCTCGTTTTGTATCTGCCCGTGCGGACGAATTGGCACCTGATGCTGCCGGCGATCGTGGCGGGCATCGCGCACGCGTCGCTCTTCCCCTCGGTCACCGGCGGCGGGAGCATCTCGTTTCCGGCGCGATACCGCGGGATCGGCGTGACGCTGATCTTGGCAATGTTCGACCTGGGGAGCCTTCTGGGGATGCCGCTGGCGGGGAGCATTTTGTACTCGGCCGAGCAGCTTGGATGGCCGCGGTATCCGACGATGTTTCTGACGATGGCCGGGCTGCTGGCGGCCGTGGCGCTGCTCTACGGCTGGACGAGCCGCAAGTCGGTGTCCGCGGCAGTGGGATCGAAATTGCCGCGGCGCAGGAGGAAGCGCCGCGTGCGGCCGGCGGCAGCTTAGCCGTCCCTGTAGCCGTCTCGCTCCGCGAGACGAAGCGTTGCGTGGGCGGCTCGGTCGGCGACACGCGGAGTTCCTTCTGCACGTCGCGCTCGAAACTGCGCCACATCACGCGGTAGCGTGATGGCTACGGTGAGCGACTCTACGGCTCTTCCACCGCCGGCGCGTGGAACCGCTCATAGACGGCCCGCAAGCCCAGCGGCTCGATCTGGATTTCCGCCACGGAGAGGCTGGCGAGCCAGCCAAGGAGAGGCGCCAGGTCGCCCGGCGTCTCCACGACGAGCCCTCCGTCGTGCGATTGGACTTCCGCGCCCGCTAGCGCCGGCGGCAGCGGCCCGACGGGCGCTCCGTCATTCAGCCGCGCGCGGATTCGGTGCCGCCGCCGAAGCTGCGACATGATTTGCGTGTGGACCAATTCGCCGCTCCGCAGCACGGCCACGCGGTCGCAGGCCTCCTCCACCTCCGACAGCACGTGCGACGAAAAGACGACCGTCCGGCCGGCGGCCTTCGCTTCCTTGACGAGGCTCACCACCGTGTGCCGGGCCGTGGGGTCCAGGTGGCTCGTCGGCTCGTCGATGATCCACAGCGGCACGTCGACCGACAGGACCGCGCACAGCGCCAGCTTCTGCCGCATGCCGGTCGACGAGTTCGCCACCACGCGCGAAAGGTCCAGGTCGAACCGCCGCGCCAGGTCCACTGCCCGGTCGAGGTTCCCTTCCGGCCGGACGCGGCTGAAAAACTTCAGCACGTCGCGGCCGCGCATCCGGCGGAACAACCGCGCGTCGCCGGGCAGATACGAAACGCGGTGGTGGACGGCCACGCTCTCTTCGTGACAATCGAGCCCGTCGATCGTGGCCCGGCCGGCCGTCGGCTTCAAAAAGCCCATGAGGACGCGGAGCAGCGTCGTCTTGCCGGCCCCGTTCGGACCCAAAAGGCCGAAAACCTCGCCGCGGTGCACCTCCAACGAGCAATCGCGCAATGCGACGACGGACCCGTAGGACTTGGTGAGCTTCTCGGTGACGACGAAGGCCGCGGTCATGCACTGTACGATACCGCGCCGGCCGGAGAAGGGAGAGGGGACTGGGAAATCCCTTGGCGACAGACGCAGCAGCGGCCAACGTGGGCCAGAAGGGACGTGCGACCGGTGTGCCAAGAGCGTACAATGGAGTAGACGTGGTCGACCTTAAGTTGGGTTTTCGAGGTCCGTGCAATCTATGCCGCAAATCACCGACAACAGCCTCGTGGAAAGCCTTTGGCAACAGGCGATGGAACTGCCTGTCGAGCAGCGCCGCGAGCTGGCTTCGAGAATTCTTCGTTCACTCCCCAAGGAGCGCCAGGCGCCCCAGTCCGGACGAAAGTCACTTGCTGGCTTGCTGGGCCTGCTGGCGACGAATGGACCTCCGCCGACCGATGAAGACGTCAAGCGCATCCTCGATGAGGAACGGCTGCGGAAGTTCAGCTAATGCGCGTCCTGCTCGACACGGCGGCAGGGTGCTCAGGGCGTCCCACGCTGCGTCAACTCACTCTACGGCAGCGTCACGGCCTTCCGCAGCAGCCATTCGCCGAACAAGAGCAAAAGCACCAGCGAAAAAACGACGATGCTCGGCCAGGCGCCGAAGAGAGTGACGACCTGCACCGTCGTCTCTGTCTTCTGCGGCAGCGAAATGACCGACGGCAGATCGCCCATCTCCGCAAGCGAGAGGGCCTTGCCGCCTGTGGCGGCCGCAATGTCGCGCTGGAGGGCCGCGTTCCGCACCGCGCTCCGCCGCTCCGGCGAAACGTCGCTCACCGTGAAGCGCGTCTCGACAAACTGGCCCGTCACCGGGTCCTTCACGCGGACGTGATACTCGCCGGTCGTGTCGACGGCGAATCGCGTCTCCAGCGTCGCCTCGCGCTTCCGCGTGACGGAGAAGGTCTCGATGCGCCGCGCCCCTTCGGCCGTGCGGCCGGGCATGACGACCTCCGCGGTGAGCTTCCCCTCCGGCAGGCGCTCGTCGGGCAGCGGCTGATAGTCGGCGTCGTAGGCCTCGACGGAGAGCGAAACCTGCTCGTCGACCTTGTACTGCGGCCGGTCGGTGGCGACGACGAACCGCTTTTGCGTTCCCAACGCCCGCCGCGAGGCGAGCTGGTGGATCATCTGGCCCCAGAACTGCCGATAATATTTTTCGCCGTACCGCCGCCGCAGCCGCCACATTTCGTTCATGCCGACGTAAACCACCACGCCCGAGCCGTATTGCCGCACGGCGATCAAGGGCTGCGGCTGGTTGTTCGGGCAGCGGTCGGTCGGATGGACGGCCAGCACGGTCGCGCGGTCGCTGGCGCGGGCCACCGGCTGATACCACGGCACCTCGCCCAGGTTTTTCCAGGCCTTGGCGCTCTCCTCGGCCGTGGCGCCCAAGCGCATGAAGCCGTGCATCTCGGCCTGGGGCGTAAGCTGAACGCCGAACGGCCGATCGTCCTTGAGCTTGAGGCCCGGATCGACGACGACCGGCAGCATATCGACCAGGGGCGTGCCGGCGAGCTGGCCCGGCCCGAAACGCGGGCCGGCGATGACGACGAGGCCGCCGCCGAACTTGCCTACGAACTCGCGGACCTGCTCGGCGAAACGCGCGCCGAGGGCGGCGGACGGCATATCGCCCAGGAAGATCACGTCGTTGGCGAAGAAATCGCTGCGCTTGGGCGTGAGCGTCGTCACAAAAAGCTCGTTCTCCCGGCGCACCTTCGGGTCGGCCGAGCGCAAGAAAGTGCGGAAGCCGCGCATGCCGACGAGCTTATCGCGATGAAAGACTTCCTTGACGAACCGCCATTCCCAGGTCGGCTCGTACTCGACGAAGAGCAGCCGCAAAAAGTCGTCGCGGATGCTAACTTCGCGCTCGGCGCGGTTGTTCTGGTGGAGCGCTTCGCCCTCCAGCGGATCGACCTTTGCCACGAAGCGATACTGGCCGGTCGTGTCGGGCGTGTAGGGGAAGACGGCGGCCGTCAGCGACCCTTGCAGGGCGACGCGCTTCGTGCCGACGGCGATGCGATCGCCCTCGCGGGGTTCGTCGGCGGCGATGCGCTCGGCGAAGAGCCGCACGTCGACCGCCGCCTCGTCGATCCCTTCCTGCTCGACGAACACCGTCACTTCCGACGCCTCCGACTTGGTCATCCACAGCGGCGCTTCCAGGCGCAGTCGCAGGTCGCGGGCGACTTCCGGACCCACGCCGACGGTGTAGACCGGCACGCCCAGCCGCCGCGCGGCTGGCTCGGCCGGCGGGCCGGAGTTCTGGTCGAAGTCGCTGAAGACGACGACGCCGGCCAGGTTGCTCGTCGCCTGGCGACGGGAAAGCTCCTCGAAGGCGGAACCGAGGGCCGTGTACTGGCCCTTCGTCGTCAACTGTTTCGACAGAGCGCCGGGTTGCGTGGGCCACGTTTCCGCGCCGGGAAGCTCGCGGACGGTCTCGTCGAACTGGAAGCCCTTGAGGCGGAATCTCTCGTTCAGCGAGGCGAGCACGTTTCCCTCGCGCTTTTCCAGCAGGGCCTGGACGTATTGCATGCGTGAGCGCGGCGGCGATTGGGCCGACGACGTTGCGGCGGGCTGGCCAATCGCCGCCTCCAGTTCGCGCCGCTCCGTTTCGGAAAGGTCGTCCTCGATGCCCATGCTGTCCGTGCCGTCCCAGAGAAGCCACAGGTAGGGACGGGGGGTGCTCGTCGAGCGAAACACCAGCACCGGCTCGGCCAGCAGGAAGAGCAGCAGACAAAGGACCGCTGCCCGCGCCGCCGCCAGGGCGATGCGTAGCGCGCCGCCGCGGTGCTGCAGACGCAAGTAGAAGGCGAACGAAAGGCCGGCGACCAGGAGGCACACTAAGGCCAGGAGCCAGGGCGCGGCCGCCGCCTGGGCCCAGGCGGCCGAGAGCGACAGCCGCACGTCCTCGATCGATTGGACGTTGTCGAGCCCGAGCAGTTTGCCGAGAAGCTGCGTCATCGTTCTCTCACGCGGGCCGCGGGAGCGAGCCTCGCCGCCCCTGCCAACCGAGCACGGACATTTCCAGGATCAGGCAGGCGACCACGCACGCAATCAGCACCTTCCACCACACGTTCTGCCCCCTGGCCTGCGCCCCTTCGATGCGGATCGGCTCGCCGGGACCGACCCAGCGGACTTTGGCGGCCAGCGCCGGGTCGGCGGCGGCGAAAAGCTTCGTGAACTGGGCCGCGTCGAGGGCGCGCAGGTCGGATTCTTCGGCGGGGCCGTTGACCGCCAGCGCCTGTTGCCAGATGGGCGCATCCAGGCCCTCGAACTGCGCGCCCTCCGAACGCCGGGCCGTGACGACGTAGTGCCCGCGCTCCGTCGGGTCGCGGACGACGACGCCGTAGCGGTCGGAACCGAGAGTTTCGACGGCGAGCGGCTCGTCCGGCCGGCCAGGGCGCTGGAGTGCAAAGCGGCTAAGCCGCAGCGCCGGCGCGGTGGAAATGGTCACGGCATCGACCGTGGCGAAGTTCGTTTGGGGGAGCGTGCTTTCCAGCATCAGCCGCAGGACGCGGTCGAAGAGGAGCATGGCGTCGGTAAGCGGGAGCGTGTTCCAGCCGGTGGCGTCGGGGCTGGCGAAGACGCCCGTGGACACGAGCATCACGCGGCCCTGGCCGATCCGCCGCTCGACGAGGAAGGGGAGGCCGTTCGTAAACCGGGCATGGACGCGAGGGAGGAGGGCGTCGGGCGACGATGGGACTGCGGCGCGGTTTTCGGCCGGCACATCGGATGAACCAGGGGCAGACGGCGCGGGAGGTCTCGCACCGTTGGTTGCTTGCAGGCGGTCCTGCCGGTCGGCGGTTTCCAGGAGCGAGCGCTGCTGCGCCTCCTGGCCCCAGAGGAGCCATTGCGGACGCAATTCCTGCAAGCGTTTCAGGTCGGCGGCCTCCTGGGCCGGGCTGCGCGGGCCGTTCTGGCGGCGCTGGAAGAAATCGCGCAGGAAATCGTCGTCGGCCTGGATCCGCGCCTGCTCTTTTTCGGCAAGCTGCTTGCGCGTCTCGGGCGCGGCGTCGGCGGCGACGGCCTTGAAGAAGAGCGGCGCCCCGAAGAGATCGGCCAGGGCCTCGGCGTGCTCGCCTTCGAGCTTGAAGAGCGCGTTTTCGCTGGCGCTCTTGAAATCGAGAAAGAACGGCGCGAGGGCGCCGGAGCTTTCCGCGGGGGTCTGTCCCACGGCGGCAGGCGCCAGCGGCAGCGGCAGAATTCCCGCCCCGTCGCGCCAGGCCGTCTCGTTCCACGCGGCCGGATCGAATTCGCCGCCCGCGGCGATCAGCAACTGACCTCCCTGCAAAACGTACTCCCGCAGCAACTGCACGGCGGTTTCGTCGGGCCGGGCGACGCCGGCCACGACGACGAGGCGCGCGTCGTCGAGGGCCGCCGGCTCGTCGGCCGGCGGCAGAGGCGCCGGGCCGGGGACGACGATCGCGGGCTGCCCGCGCGTGGGGCGTGCATCCGGTTCATCGCCGCCGACGACCTGCGGGGCGCTGCGCAGCAGGTTGTCGATGGTCGTGTGCCGCACGCGGACAAGCTGCCGCTCCGGGTTGACGCGGCTCGTCACCGGCGCGAGCAATCGCCGAAGCTGAAACGTCTCGCCGTAGCGCCCCTTGGAGGGGTCTTCGTCCTTCGCGCCGTATTGATCGACGAACACCACCGGCACGGACGACAGCACCGGCACGACGAGGGCCCGCTCGTTGTCCTCCGGCAGCCGGTCGGCGGGAATGAAGACGCGCACCAGCGACGCCGCCGGCCTGCCCGGCTCGGTCGGCACGTCGAACTTGTGCTGAAACTCGACGTCCAGCGCCTGGTCGGGCTGCAAATCGACGACCTTGCTGGCCACTTGCACGCCATCGACCTCGAGCGCGACCTGCACGCCCGACCGCGGCGCCGGGCCGAGATGCTGGACCGTGGCCACGAGCGTGGCGTCGGTTTCGACGTCGGCCAGGCCGTCGCGCAGCGACAGGCCCGCGACGAAAGTGTTCTCCACCTCCTCCGGTGGGGCGACCTGCACCACTTGCAGCTCCGGCAGCTTGCGGAGCGACTCGATCGCCGCAGCCGACCAGTGCCGCCGCTGCTGGTCGCTGACGAGCACGATCCGTTTGACGGCCAGCTCGGGCGCCTTGGCCAGGGCCTCCTGGGCCAGTCCCGCGGCGGCCTCGAGGCTCCCCTGGCGATCGACCAGGCGGATCGCTTGGAGCGCGTCGAGGGCGTCCTCGCGCGTGCGGTACGGCTCCGTGCTGTAGGCCGACGGCGGCCCGCATAAGGGCAGCACGGAAACTCGGCTGCCGCGGGGCAATTCGTCGACGAATCGCGCCGCGAGCGACCGGGCCTGATCGAGCAGCGAGGCGTGCAGCGACGTGTAGCCCATGCTCAGGCTGTTGTCCACGATCAGGATGGCGTGGATCGGCTCGCGGATGCCGGCGCTCGCAGCCCCGTCGGCCGGGCGCGTTGTCAGGCGATAAAGGCCCCACGCGGAAACCAAACCAACGACCAGCGCGACAGCCAGCGCGATCTTTCGCGCTCCGCTGCGGCTTGTCACCGCCGCCCACAAGCCGGCCGCCAGCGCCGCGACGATGCCCAGCGCCGCGGCGGCATAGAGCCAGGCGTCGGCGTCGCGCACGTGCGAAGAATAGGGCCGCGCCAGCGCCAGCCCGAACAGCAAAACGCACAGCACGCGCAGCGCCAGAAGCACGAGGTCGCGAAGCTGAAGCACGCGGCGGCTGCGCCGCAAGGCCTCGCGCAGAAAATCCATCGCCCCCCACGGCACCACGCGAAACCGCCGCCGGTTCAGCAGATGGATCGCGATCGGGCCGGCGGCCGCAATCAGCCCGGCGAGAGCAAAGCCGCCAGCGAGGAAGGAGAGCATGAGGGCGGGGGCCGGAGTGAGGGCGCGGCAGCGAGGGACAGGAAGAGTTCGTTGAACGCGACGAGCGTTGAGCCGCTCGGGGCGGAAAATACGAGAACGAGGACGACGACGAGGACGAGCACGAGGAGAAAGAGGAAGAAGAAAGTCGAGTACGAGCACGATTACGAGGACGAGTACGATGGGGAAAGGGAGATTATTGCTGTTGGAACTTTTGGATCTTTCCCTCTTGGAGGATCGGCAGGTAGCGATTGGGCATGGCCAGGATGAAGCAGGCCACGGCTGTGCCGTAGAGTTCGCCCGGCCGGCCGCCCACGTGGCCCGTGTCGCGCCACTGGCCGTCGCGGGCCGCGTCGCGCGGCTCGCGGACCTGGTTGGCCACGACCGTGTCGCGAAGGATCGGGTAGCACTGCTCCCAGTCCTTTCCGCCCACCTGATAGAGCGCCTGGCCGACGTAATAGAGCGTGTAGGCGTCGAACGGCACCTGCCCGCTCTTCTTCTGCGCCCGAAGCTGCTTGATCGCGCCCGAGATGACTTCCATGTTCTTGGGAATCCGCCAGTCGTCGTACTGGCCGAACTCCTGCAGGCAGACGACGCCGGCCGCGGCCATGGCCAGCGTGCCGCGGCCGCCGTTGTAGGTGAACTGCCCGGGAAGCTTCATCTGCTCGGCCTCGGTCAGGTCGCCGCGGCCCCCCTTGCAGCGGTAATAATTTCGCACGCTCTTGAGCGCAAGCTGCACGACCTCGGGCGGGACCTCCAGGCCGCTGTCGACCGCGCTGCGCAGCGCCTTGGCCTGCATCACGGCCAGGCTCAGGTCGTGGCCGTTTTCCTGCGGCCGGGCGTGATAGTCCCAGCCGCCGTCGCGGCATTGCGTGCTGGCGATGAGCTTGAGCGAGCGGTCGAGGACGGGGCTGATGCGGGGGTCGTCGGTCATGCCGTGCGCCTGCCCCAGCACGAACGCCGCCAGGCCGTGGTTGTACATGTCGCGCTGGCCGTCGGCGACGTTGAGGAGTCCGCTCTCTTTGGCATTCTTGAGCACGTAGTCCAGGGCGCGATCGACGTTGACGCCGTACTTTCCCTTGCCCGGCGTGTGCCCCGCCGACAGAAAGGCCAAGGCCCCCATGCCGACGAGTCCCAGGTCGTTGGAGTCCCAGTTGCCATTGGGACCTTGGGTCTTGGCGAGCCAGTCGAGTCCCTTGGCCAGGGCCTCTTCGCTCTGCGGCGTGACCTCCCAGTCGCCCTCGGCAAGGGCGGCCCGCGGCAGCAGCAACGCGGCGACCAGCAGCGGCAGAACGAGCTTCATGGCATGTCCAGCAGATTGTGTCGGATGGCGGATGCTCACCAACCATATCGTCCCGCGGCGCAGTCTGCGAGGGATTGATCGGGCCGGGGGCGAAGTTACGTCACCGCTGCGCACGACGCTGGAGTGCGCCGACGAGCAGCTTGCCGTCGGCCAGCACGATCTGCGCTCCTTTCCAGAACGCCGGCGCCGGCTGGCCGTCGGCCGCGGTTTGTTGGGAAAGCGAAATCCAGACGGCTCGGCCGGCCAGCTCGTTCAGGTCCACTTCGCGCTCCAGCCAGCCGGAGGGGGCCGTCTTCCTTGAGACTTCCTCGCTCAATAGCGTCCTGCCCGCGGCCCGGACCTCCAGCGTCCAGCTCTGATCGCCTTCGCGGCCGACGCGCAGCACGAGGCGGGCCGCGGCGTCCTGGGGAAGCTCGACGCGGCGCACAAAACAGGCCGGGGCAGAGTGCGTGGCCGCCGTGACCGCGACATTGGTCTCATTTTGCCACGGGTAAAGCCCGAGACGAGGCGAGGGTTGGCACGCGACGAGCCGCCAGCCAGGCAGGGCCGTCGCCAGCTCATCGCCGACCTTGCGGGGCAGGTCGTCGATCCACGTGCCGAAGCCGTCGTCGCGCGTTCGCCCCGCCAGGGCCGGCCCGGCCGCAGGCTGCACGGAATAGATCGTGCGCTTGGGTTCGTGCTTGCCCTCGCCGGCCAAGAGCCATGCGCCGCCGGGGTGAATCGCGAGCGGACCGACGCGCCTTTCCTTGCCGGCGAGCGACATGAGCGGCCAGCGCGCGGTTTCCGCGCCGGTCGCGCCGTCGAGCCAGGCCAATTCGGGCCACTGCCGCTCCGGCGACTGGCCGACGCGGTCGAGGCAAAGCACTCGCCCGGAAGCATCGCCCACGGCGCCCTCGAACCGTCGGTCGCCCTCGCGGCGCCACAGGAGCCGGCCGGTTTCCGCATCGAGGCCGCAGAGGCCGGTGCGCATTTCCACGACGGCGACTTCGCCCGCCAAGGCCGCCACGCGCCACACGTCGGGCGAGGCGAACTGCCAGATTTGCCTGCCCGTGTCGGTATCCAGGCACTGCACGAGCCGCGCCCCGCGCTGCGAGACGTAGACGCGCTGGCCGGCCACGATGGGTGGCGAGAGGGGCTGCTCGCGCGGCTGCTGCTCCAGCGGCGGGGCGAGCCAGGTCTGCCGCCGCAGCCAGCGCACGTGCCCCGCCGAATCGCAAGCCAGCACGCAGCCCGCCACGGTGGCGATGATCCGATCACCGGAGACGACCGCGTCGGAGGGGCAGCGGCCGTCCCAATAATCGCGGATCTCGACGAGCGGCACCGATGACTTCATCTGGCCAGTGGCTTCGTCGAGCGACAAGAGCGCAAGCTGCAACGTGCGGTCTTGCCGCTTTTGCACGGCCAGGACGTAAAGGGCTTCCTGGAGCCAAAGCGGTTCGGAGACAACGATCCAGGAGGCCAGCGAGGCGGTCCACAGCAGCTTGCCGTCGGCCGCGCTGATGCACGTCAGTTGCGGTCGGTCGCGCGTCAGCCGCCGCCAGAAAAGCCGGTCGCCGGCAATCAGCGGGCGCGTGCTGACGCCCGACCAGAGGTGAACGGAGACCTCGCCCGCGGGTGGCACGGTCCATTTCGGCTGGCCGGACGAGGCATCGAGGGCCACAAGCTGAAAGGAATCGCTCAGGTAGATGCGGTCGCCGGCGGGCGTCAGCGAAAGCTGCCGCGCCGCCCAGTCGGTGTCGGCAGGCGCCTGCGCGAGGTCCGGGCCGCGCGTGCCGGGGAATTCCCACAGCGGCTGAAGCGCGTACGCACCAGGAGGCGGGAGCGGAAGCGATTCGGCCGCCGCCGCGACGCCTGCCGTGCTGAATCGGTGCGCCGCGCGCGATTCGGCGACGAGCCGCTCGAACTCGGCCGCCGTGAGCCGCACGCCGCCGTACTCGACGTCGACCTGGACCGGCTCGCCGAGGTCGCGTCCCAGCATCGCCGCCGCCAGCCGCAGCCGGGCGGCGATTGCCGGCCGATCGGCAGCGCCGCACGATGCCAGCGCCGATTCGTAGTGCGTGATCGCCCGCGAAAAATCGCCCAGCGAGGCGGCGCGGTCGCCGAGCCAGGCGTGGGCCAGCGCCGCGGCGTCCGTGCCCATGAATTGCACCGTGGCGGCTTGGAGCCGTCGCGCATCGCCGTCGGCCATGGCCTCGCGGACGCGCAGCCTTCCCGCGGGCGCAAACGCCTCCTGCATCGCGGTCTGCAACGGCGGATGGTCGCGCAGGGCCAGTGCCACGGACTCGGCCAGCGAGACGAGCAGCTCGTTTTCGCGTGAATCGGGAAGGAGCCCCAGCGCGCCGGCGGTATCGGCGGTGGAGATGATCTGGCAGGCGTCCTGATAAGCCCCTCCCTCAAGCGCCGCGTCGAACTCGGCCAGGATGTTGTAGCCCTCCTTGCTCAACTCCTCGATGAGCGGATGCCGCCAGGCGGCGGGGTTGCCCCAGTCGGCCGGCGGCGAAAGCCGCGGCGCGTCGCGGCCGACGGCGGCCAGCGCCCAGTCGATCATCCGCGTCGTGAGTGTTTGCCGTCGCTCGCGCTCCCGACCTGCCGGCGTGCCGTCCCAAAACCGCCATTGCCGCAGCGCCAGCGCGGTTTGTTCCCATTGCTGCGCTTGCACGAGCCGCAAGAACTGCCGCCGCACGAGCGCGTCGGGAAACGCTTCGATCGCCACGCCGGGCGCCGTCGGCGCGCTGCGCAGCGCCGCGGCGATTTGTGAGAACGCTTGCGGACTGGGCAGGGACTGGTTCTCGTCGGTTGGTTCGACGCCGGTCTGCGCGGCGATTTGGTCGTCGGCAATCCGCGCCAGCTCCTCGTACATGGCGGCCAGGCGCACGGCCGTCTCGCGCTGCCCCAAATCGCCCAGCAGGATCGCTTCCTCCAGGAGCCGCAGCTTGGTCTCGACGGCCAGCGGCCGCCGCAGCCCGTCCGAAGTGAGCGCCAGGAGAAGCCGCTGCCCCAGCTCCGGCGAGGGCGACGCCGCCATCGTTCGCAGGGCGCAGGCCCGGCGCCAGTCGGCCGGATCGACGCCCTCCGGCTCGCACTCGCACACGGCCTTGAGCCAGGCGCCAAGGTCCGGCAGGTCATCAAGGGCCTCGGCGCGCTCGCACAGCTCCGCCGGCGCCAGCGCGGTGAGCGTGGAAAGCTCGCGAACCTGGAGGTTGCGCATCGCGATCTTGCGAGGCGAGCGGGCCGGCAGACAGTAAAGCCCGACGTGTGTGGAGCCGAGCTGCCGCACGGGTGGAAACGACTCCGGCAAATACGACCAGTGCGTCCCGTCGCCGCTCGTCCAGGCCTTGAAGACCCCCAGACCCAGCACCAGGCGCAGCCACTGTTTTGGGGCGGCAAAGGGAACGGGCTGGCCGCTTTGGTCGAAGTTGGCCGTTTCCCGCGCGTCGTCGGGCGAAAGATAGCCGAACGTCACACGCCCGCTGCGCTCGTCGCGGAAGAAGCCGACGCGGGCGATCGGACCCTGGCCGTCGCCCAGAAACACGCCGGTCCCGGCCTCCGCTCCTTCGACTTGCACGATCATTTCATAAAGACCGTCCTGCGGCAGACGGATCGCGGCCGAAGCGACAGCATTTGTTCTGTCGGCCGAAAGCTGGACAGTGGCGTCGGCGAGTTTCTGCCAGCGTGCGCCTTTGGGAAGGGCTTCGCTCCACGACAACTGCGCCGGCTGATCTGCGCCGACGACAACCGGCCGCGGCGGTGGATCGGGCGGCAGGCCGTGCGAGCGGAACACGCCGATGCCGAGCCAGCGGGCGCGGCCCTGGATGAAAACTTCCTCCGGGAACGCGGCAAGCGGGGCCGACGCCAGCAGCAAATCGCCGCGCGCCAGCGCGAGTTGCCCGGCGTGCCAGTGGAGCGATACGCTCCCCTCGCCGACGCGGCGATAGCGGCCGTCGTCGCCGCCGGCGAGGGCCAACGTGCGCGGCGTGTTCTGGCCGGCCTCGCGGGTCGTCGTGTAGGCGCACCAGGCCGGATCGCGCCCGCGGAAGTGCGACAGCGTCACGCCCTCGCGCCCGGAAAACACGTGGATTTGAAATCCGTCGTCTTCGGCGACGGCAATTTGCAGCGCGGTGTCCTCGCGCCACGGGGCGCGGAGCTTGACGACTCCGCTGAGCAGCGGCGACGAACCGCGGCGTCGTTCAAGCTGGAGGCTCCCCGGTTGGATTGGCGCGAACCACCGCGCCAGCTCGTCGATGCCGGTCTTCTCCGGCGCGAAATCGTCGAACGCCGCTTCCGCAAACGGCGGCGCCGGCGCGCCCATCGCCGCGATCACCCACGGCTCCTGCGCCAGCTCGACGGCCTGCCCCGCTCCCGGTGCTGTCTCGCCTTGAGTTTGCGAAGGCGTGCGCGGATTGGCATTGCCGCCCGGCGGCGTCTCCGAGCTTTGCAAACCGTCGGCCGACTTTCCCGGCCGGCCGCCCTGCGGGGGCACTTGGGCAACGCCTGCGCCTCCCGCACCCGCCGCGCCCGGCCCAGGTGCCCTGGTCAGCTTCCAGATCCCAAACGCGCCCACGCCGAGCGCCGCCGCCAGGAGGGAGATCGCCAGGCCATATTTGAGCGGCCGCCAGGTCTGCGCGCGCGACAGCGCCACGAGCCGCTCGACGGAGACTTGCACTTCCCCCAGCGCTTCGCCCAGGGCCGCGTCCAACTGCACGTGCTCCCAGACCGCCGCCCGCAGCTCGGGCGACTGCGCCAGCCGCTCGCGCAAGAGGCGAAGCTCCTCGCCGGTCCATTCCTCCGGCGGCCGCGTCTCGACCAGCTCGATCAGCTCCTGGTCAGTCATGCTGGCCGCCGCCGCTCCGTCCGTTGAGGCAAAGTTTGAGGGCCTGACGCGCGCGGAAAATGAGGAGCTTGATCGCCCCTTCGCTGCGATGGAGCTTCTCGCCGATCTGGGCCAGACGCAAGTTCCGGCTGTACCGCAGGGCCAGCGCCTCCCGTGCGCTGCGGCCCAGCGACTCCAGGCAGACGGGCAACTGCTCGGCCGCGTCGTCCAACGGGCCGGTCGCCGGGCAGTGCGTTTCCTCCAGTTCCAGGCACATTTCCGTGTAGCCGACTTCCTTGCGGCGGTGGTTCAGCCGCACGTATTCGCGGAGCGAGTTTCGCGCGATTCCCAGGAGCCACGGCCGCAGCGGCTGCTGCGGGTCGTAGTGCTTTCGCGCGCGGAAGGAGCGGAGGAATACTTCCTGCGTGAGGTCCTCGGCGTCGGCGGGATGCGCCACGCGGGCGCGGAGGTAGCCGTAGACGGCGCCTTGGTGCGCGCGGACGACGGATTCGAAGGCGCCGCGGTCGCCGCGCTGGGCCCGTCGCATCAAGGCTGCGTCGTCCGACATCGCATGACCCCAGGGGCGGGAGTGGCGGGGCGATTTCGGGGAAGGCGGGAGTTTGTCCGGGGGGCCGCCGGCGTGCGTCCGGCTCATCTTTGAAGGTACTCGGACGGCGGTGATTCTGCAAACAAGTCGCCGTTGCGCCGGCTAGATGTAACTGCCGGCGGCGAGGGCAGGGTTACGTTTTTGTCGTAGCCGTCTCGCTCCGCGAGACGCGGCCAAAGTAGCCGTCTCGCTCTGCGAGACGGGGTCGCATCACGCGCGGTGGTTATGAGCGATGCGCTCTCCCGGAGCCATAAAAATGAACGCAACCGATCCCTCGCCAAAGCGCTGCATCACGCGGAGCGTGATGGCTACAACAGGCTACTCTGCCGCTTCGCCGGCGGTGGACTGTGTTTTGCGCAGCCGGTCGATCGCCACGGCCGCCACGATAATCACGCCGATGACGATGTCCTGGATCGGATTGGCCAGGCCGAGAAACGTGCAGCCGTTGGCGATGACCCAGGTGATGCCTGCGCCGGCGAGCGTCCCGAGCACGGACCCGCGCCCGCCGCTGAGGCTCCCGCCGCCGATCACGACGGCCGCGATCACCTTCAGCTCGATCCCGGCGCCGGCCGTCGGGTTGGCCGTCGAGGCGCGGGCGAAAAGGTACAATCCGCCGATGCCGGCGAAGAGGCCGGCCAGCGTGTAGACGATGACCTTCACCAGCGGCACGTTGATGCCGCAGAGCCGTGCCGTCGATTCGTTGGAGCCGACGGCAAAAACGTGACGGCCAAAAACGGTAAACCGCAGCACAACGGCCAGGATCAACGACAGCACAAGCGCGACCCACGCGCCCGTCGGCAGCAAAATCCACCGCGGCGAAGGCGCCTGCGGGCTGACGAGCTGCGGAATCCAGTTCGGGATCGAGTCCAGCGGCGGGCGGAGCGTCGATTCGCCGGTCACGATCTTGGCCAGGCCCAGGTAGAGCATCATCGTCCCCAAGGTGACGATGAACGGCACGACTTTGAGGCGGCTTATCAGGAGTCCGTTGACAAGGCCGGTGAAGCAGCCGGTGACGAGCGCCGCCAGGATGGCCTTCGTCGGCCCGTCGCCCACGTTGAGCCGCCAGGCGAGGACGGCCGCCGCCAGCGCCATGGCGTTTCCCACCGACAGGTCGATGCCCCCGGCGATGATGACGAGCGTCATGCCCAGCGCCGCGACGGCGACGGTCGAGGATTGAACCAGGATCGTCCGGCCGTTGAGCGGCGACCAGAAGCGGCTTTCAAACGTGCGCGCGAATTCCCAGAATCCGCGCCCGTCGCTGCGCCAGTTCACGAAGAACTCGCCGGCGGCGAAAAAGAGGGCGATCAGGCACAGCGCCGCCAGCGGGCCCAGCGCGTCGGCGGCCGGCCGGAAGATGCGGCGGCACAACAGGTAGACGGCCCCGCCCAGCGCCACCGCAAAGGCGACGCGCAGCGGCCGGCCCGTCAAGACCAACCGCCCGCAGACCAGCACCGCGTCCGCGATCAACGCCCACTCGACCACGCGGCGCCAGATCGCCAGATTCTGGCGGCGCAAGTCCGGCTCGGGCAGGTTCGCCGTCATGCTCTCTCCGCGCCCTGGCGGCGGGCCAGAAGCGTTTGGTCTTTGCGCGAACTCTAGCCGGATTTCTTCAGCAACTGGGTGTCAAAGAACTTCCGCACTTCCGCGTGGATCTCGTCGCCGCCGATCCCGTGCCCGCCCCCCTCGATCTTGCGCAGCTTGCTTTCAACCTTCGCCTTTTGCAGCGCTGCATAAAACAGCTCGGCCTGGGCGAGAGGGACGGTGTTATCGGCCGTGCCGTGGACGATGAAAAACGGCGGATCGTCCTGGCTGACGTGCGTCGCCGGCGAGGCCTGCCTCGCGGCATCCTGCTTCTCGCTCACGGGGCCGCCGAAGAGCAGCGCTACGGGCGAATCGGGCTGGCGCATCCGCTGGCTGTCTTTCGCGAACGCCAGAAAATCGGACGGGCCGCAGAAATCGACCACGCAGGCGACGCGCGACGAGTAGCCCGCCGAGCCGTTTTCGCCCTCCAATTCCTTCACGTCGCCCGACGTGCCCAAGAGGCTCACGAGATGCCCGCCCGCCGAGCTGCCCCAGACGCCGATGCGGTCCGGGTCGATCTTCAGGGTTGTCGCGCTCGCGCGAATCCAGCGGATGGCGGCCTTACAGTCGTGAATCTGCGCGGGCCATTTCGCCACGTCGCTCAGGCGATATGCGACGGAGACGCCGACGTATTCGCCCGAGGCGACCATCGGCGCGAGCCGCACCAGGCCGCTCGATTTGTTGCCCCCGCGCCAGCCGCCGCCATGAATCCAGACGACGACGGGGCGGGGCGCCTTCGACTCGGCCTTGGGGCGATAGACGTCGAGCTTGAGGCTGACGTCGCCGGCCTTGCCGTACTCGACGTCCCGCTCGACGGCGATCTCCTCGGCGATCTCCGGCCCCAGCCTCGGCTGTTGCCGCTGCGGTTGCTGCGGCCGTTGCTGTGCCACAAGAGCTCCGGCCGCGAGGACCGCCGCGCCGGCCAACCCGGCCACGACGAAAGAATTCACTCGACCCTGGGTCCGCAAACAAGCGCGCATCGGACGATCTCCTTCCCCCACGACTTGGTTTTTGGGGCGCCCCGGCATCAAACGCCAATGATTGGCGGGCGCGCGGAGGTTGTCAAATGCGGGGCGAACGGCAGTGGACTGGTGCCGGCCCAGCCCCGATATTCTGCGATCTATTGCATCGCAATCGCCGGCGATTGAGAATTGTGGCGGGCAACGTGCAACGGGGAATTCTTACGCCCGGCATGCGAAGGGGCTGGCTCGATGGACATTCACAAGCTCTGTCCGATCGTGCTCGTGGCGGCGATTCTGCCGGCGCAAGCCGCCGTCGCCGGTCCGCCGGCCGATGACGACTGGCAATACTCCGCCGTCGCCGACGACAAATCGCTGGGCAGCCCGGTGTTTCACCCGCTACGGCTGGAGACGACGCGCCTGGAGAACTTCACCGAAAAGGTCGCCTATCGCGGCTGGCGGCGTCGAACTGCCAGGTATAGGCGTTGATCGTCGCCCCGCCGGGCCTGCCGTCGGCGGCTCGCGTGACGGCGCGACCTTTGCGAGAAACCAAATTGCCAAAGAGCGCTCAAGGGGACGCCTCGACCTTGCGACTCATTTTAGCGCTGTAGCGCTTCGCCGCAAGAGCAGGGGCGAAACGGGAGTGGCACGCGGCAACGTATGCCTGGAAAATGGACCTGTGCGACCTGTCCCGCTTTCCGTCCCCGGCGATGAGCCGGTAGAGGTTGTCGTAGTCGTACTCGATCACCCGGCCGTTGCGGTCGGTGCGGCGGGTGAGGTTACTGGCCGCATCGTACTCAAAAATTCCCGGCCGTCCAAGAATAAATCAGAATGACCCCTTTTCACTCCCCCTTTTCACTCCCCGTGCGGCCGGCCAGCGAGGAACCCGGTTCGCAGAAAGCGATGTGGCCGTCGGCGCCGATCCCCAGCACCTGCAAGTCGATGCCTCCCGCGCCCTGGATCTTCCGCTCATACGCCAGGCACTCGGCTTCGACGTCCTT
>JACOUI010000039.1 GCA_016177915.1 Planctomycetia bacterium | reverse complement strand
GCACGCCGGTCGTGCGCATCCGCGCGGGCGAGGGGCCGGGCGCCCGCGAGATCTTTCTACCTGTGGCCGAGAAACCAGCGCTGCAAGATTTCGCGGGCGCCGGGCCGGAGGTGGTCCCGCCGTACGTGCGCGCCCAATGGGAGCGGCAGGGTTATCGGGTTGTTGAGGACCGCCGCCTGATGCCGCTCAAGCTCGCCGACGGCCGCAACGTCGTGATGTCGGTCAGCCGCGTGACGCTGAACTACGTCGGCCGGCCTTCGCTTTGAACGTCGCTTTCCAGAGAGAGGAGTTTGGCCATGACCGCGATTCGCCCCGTTGACCTGTTGCCCTGGATGGGCTGGCTGGCGTTTTGTCTGCTGACGGCGCCGGCCGGCGCGCAGGAGCCGCCGCAGCCAAAAGTCGATGTGCGGTTCGAGAAACAGCCTGAGTTCAGCACGGTCGTGCTCGACACCGGCTTCATCGATGCCTCGCCCTGGCTGGGCGCCGAGACCGCGCCGGCCGACGACGCGCTGCGCTCGCAGCTTGCACTGCCCGGAGGGCAAGGGCTGGTCGTCCGCTCGGTCGAGGTCGGCAGCCCCGCCGAGAAGGCCGGCCTGGAGCCGCACGACGTGATCCTCACGGTCGGCGGCGAGCCGGTGGCTACACCCGAGGCGCTGCGTCAGCAAATCGCCGACAAAGCCGACAAGGCGGTGCCGGTGGTCGTGCTGCGCGGCGGGAAGCGGATCACCATCGAAGTCACGCCGAAGCGCGCGCGGGAGTGGGAGGTCGAAGTATTCCACGGCGGCAAGTTCTGGATCGGCGTCACCGCGGCCGAGGCCGACGAGACGCTGCGGGCGCAATTGCGGCTGAAGGAGAAGTGCGGACTCGTGGTGACGGCGGTCGAGCCGGACAGCCCGGCGGGCAAAGCGGGCATCAAGCCGCACGACCTGCTGCTTGAGTTCGGCGGCAAGCCGCTGGCGACGGTGGAGGACTTGCAGTCGCAAGTCAACGAGGTCGGCGAGAAGCCGGCGAACATGAAGCTGCTACGCGGCGGCGAGACGATGACGATTGAGATTACGCCGGCCGCCCGTAGCCTGCGTTTCAACTCGATCGTGGAGCTGCGGGAAGTTCACGACTCAATCCGCTTCGACGTCGTCGGTGTGCCCTTGCTTGGGGAGCTGAAGATTGAGAACCAGGCACCCAAGGATGTGAACCAGCAGCTTGCCGAACTGACGGAACTGGTCAAGAAGCTGACCGAGAAGATCGACTCGCTGGAGCGGGCCGTGAAAGCGCCGGCCGCACCGAGCAAGGAATGACGGCCCGGAAGGGCATGACGGCCCGGAAGGGCCGTCCTACGGCGTGCATGCACCATGCACGTGCTGTTAGTGCCGTCAGCCAAAGGCGCAGCTTGTCGTTGCCGTAGATGCGGAAGCCGAGCGGCCCGAGCCGGGGACGTCATAGAGCGACACGCCGGACTGCGCGCCGGGAGCGTTTGGCGATGCGCCCGGCACGGCGGCCGCGCCGTAAGGCGCCGAGTATCCCACCGGCTGAACGCCATAGCCGCCCGGAGCGGCTGGCGACACGGCATCCTCGATCGGGCTGACGGCCTGGGCCTCGGCCTCCGCGTCAGTGCCCGTCGCGGTCGCGTCGGCATTGCCGCGCCAGAAGGCCAGGTTTTGGGGCAGCGTCCAGGCGCAGCCGGGCAGCACCGTCAGCAGCGCCAGCGCCAGCCCTGCCGGCGCGAGTCGTCGCGTCATGGGGTCGTTCCTCGACGTGGAAAAAGAAGGGCCGCCTAAAGTATCGGCCGGGGCGCGGGCCAACAACGTAGCTTTCCGCACAATTCCGCTCGGCGGGCGCCGCGAAGGCGTTTGGCAGCCGGCGCTTTGACCGTGGCGCATGGGCTGGGTATGACAGAACGCTGTTACGGTCCAAAGCGCCACGCTTCGCTTGAATTCGAAGGTGACTTCGCATGCGCACGCTGCTATCCTCGCGTCGTCGATCGTCTCTCACCCTGCTGCCGCTCATGTCCGCGATTGCGGTTTTCATCCCGCCGCCCGCCGCCGCCCAGGAGCTGCCCGATTTCCCGCGCGTCAACCTTGCGCCGTCCTACCAGGTCGATGCCGCCTGGCCCAAGCGGCCCGCGGGCGTGAACTGGGCCGCGGTGCCCGGCATTTTCGTGGACCAGGACGACCACGTCTGGGTCTACACGCGCGCCAACCCGCCGGTGCAGGTCTATGACGCCGCGGGCAAGTTCCTCCGGGCCTGGGGCGACGAGCAGATCCGCACGGCGCACCACCTCAAGATCGACGGCAAAGGAAACGTCTGGGTGGCCGACATCGGCAACCACCTGGTGATGAAGTTTTCGCCGGAGGGGAAGCTGCTGTTGGAGCTGGGCACGCGCGGCGAAAAGGGCGACGACGAAAAGCACCTGAACATGCCCACCGACGTGGCGATCGCGCCGGCCGGCGACGTTTTCGTCTCCGACGGCTACGGCAACAACCGCATCGTGCACTTCGACAAAAGGGGCAAGTTCGTGAAGAGCTGGGGGCGGATGGGAGTGAAGCCCGGCGAGTTCAGCCTGCCGCACGCGATCGCGCTCGACAGCAAGGGCCGGCTTTACGTCGCCGACCGGAACAACGTCCGCGTGCAGGTCTTCGACCAGACGGGCAAGTTGCTCGACGTGTGGCAGAACATCGTCACGCCCTGGGGATTCTGGATCACGGCGAAAGATGAAATCTGGGTCTGCGGCTCGTCGCCGATGGTCTGGGAGATGAGCGACAAGGGCGAGCCGGTCGGCTGCCCCCCCAAAGACCAGCTCATTGCCAGGTTCTCGCCCGAGGGCAAGGTCCTGGAGCTGGCGAGCTTCCCCAAGGCGCACGACGGCCAGGAGAAGCCCGGCGAACTCAACTGGGTCCACTGCCTGGCGCTCGACAGCCAGGGAAGTCTCTACGTGGGCGACATTATCGGCAAGCGGGCGCAGAAGTTCATCCGGCAGGCCGGGGCCGCGGAGCACCGGCGAGCGGAGACCAGGAAATAGCCTGACACAAACGGTCTCCACCGACCCCGCGTCGGTGGGACCACGATTGTCGGCTAGCGACGCCGCTCCCTTTTCGTTGGGGCATTCTTGCCTTCTGCGTCAGTCTAAACCCGGCGCCTAGAACCAGCCCTTCTTCTGCACATAGTAGAGCTGGTAGAACTCCTCGTCGGACTTCGTCAGGTACATGATGCCTTCAATGATCCCGATGACCCACATAACCAGCGCGCCGACGCCGCAGGTGAGCAGCGAAACCACCAGCATGATGATTCCAGGCGTGGTCAGTCCGAGAATGAACTTGTGAATGCCGAGATGCCCGATCAGGATCGCGCAGATCCCGGCGGCGAGCTTCTTGTTTTTGAACGTCTCTGCAGTCTCTTGCGACATGGCGGCTCTCCTGGGTTGCCAAGGGAAGTGATTTTTCGTCGCGGCCGGGCCGCGCTCGTTTTTGGAAGGGGCGTGGCCACGCTCGCTTTGGGCGGAAGATGGCGTGCATTGTATTCGTTGGCAGAGCGGATTCAATGAGCCGCGGCCCAGCGGCCCCTCCGGTGTGCCTTTTTGTGTTGCAATCCGGCCGGGAAAGGCGTAGGTTGATTGCGGTGTGGCGACCCGGAACTCGCCGCACCCACGTCGCAGCGGTCTGACAGAAAGAGGCTGCCGGTCAATTCCAGCCGCCGTTGCGGCTGCGCGGCCTCTTCCTGCTCAAGCGCCGTGGGCGCTGCTTGAAGAACAGAGAGGAGGCGCGACCATGTCCGCAATTCTTTCGCGGAGGCAGGGTCTTTGGCTCGGCGGCGGTGCGCTGGTGATGGCGGCGCTGCCCGGGGCGATGCTCATCTGGGCCGCGCACCAGCCGCGGCAGGACGAACCGCCGCCGGCGCAAGCGGCGGATTTTGTTCAAGGCGCCGCTGAGCGCCCGGCCGTGCGGCAGCCCGTCGCGCAGCGGGCGGAGCCGAGCTTGCCGGTCGTCGAGCGGCCGGTGCTTGTGGCCCCACCTGCTTCGCCGCCGGCCCCCGCGGCCGCCCCATGGCGCGACGGCCGCGAAATCGGCACGCGCATCCTGTACTGCACGGAAGACCCGGCCAACTGCGCCCGGATCGTCCGCGTTCTGGAGGAGCCGACGCGCCTCGACTGCAGCGCGATGCCGCTTTCGCTCGTGGCCGAACATTGGGAAAAGCTGCACCGTATCTCCGTGGAAGTGGACCGCACGGCGCTGGCCGAGGCGGGCATCGACCCCGACGCGCCCGTCACGGCCCGCCTGGGCCGCGTCTCGCTGCAAGCGGCCCTGCACAACGTGCTCGATCCCCTCAAGCTCGAGGCCGTCATCGAAAACGGCTTTCTGATCATCGTCCCGCGCGACCGGGCGCGGCGGATGCTCTCGACGGTGATCTACGAGGCGGACGACCTCACGCCGCCCTCGGATCGCGGCGGCCCGGACTTTTCGGAGCTGACGGCGCTCATCCAGGCGGTCGTCGAGCCGGATTCGTGGAGAGACGCCCGCGGCGGCGACGGCGTCATCCAGCCGATGCTTCGCACGCTCGTCGTCACGGCGGAGCCGGTGATCCACGAGCAGGTGCGGCGGCTGCTGCGCGCCCTGCGGGCCGCCCGCATGCAGCAGGCGACGGCCTTGGGAGACACGCGGTATTTGCCCGTGTCGGGCGACGCCGGCCCCGGCGATGCGCACGTGCGGACGGCCCTCGCGGAGCCGGTCGACCTGGCGCTCGTCGAGCAGCCGCTGAAGGAAGTGCTCGACTCGCTCAGCCGCCAGTTGGGCGTCCCGATCGTGGCCGACGCGCAGGCGCTGGACGACGCGGGCATTTCGCCGGCCGAGCCGGTCACCGCAAGTTTCGCCAGGGTGACGGCCAAGGCCGCGCTGACCCGGCTGCTGCGGCGGATGGAGCTGGCGTGGACGGTGCGCCGCGGCGCGGTCGTTGTGACGTCGCCGCGGTACTGCGCGTCCCTGGAGCTGCG
Organism: Planctomycetia bacterium; assembly: GCA_016177915.1. GTDB lineage: Bacteria > Planctomycetota > Planctomycetia > Pirellulales > S012-138 > JACOUI01. Next base: position 8,991 of record JACOUI010000039.1, on the reverse strand, counting down.
GGTCTATCCCGTCCGCGATTTCGCCGACACGGACGGCGCCTTCGAATACGAGGAAATGGTGAAGGCGGTGGCCGGCACGGTCGCCGCCGAGCGGGGCCGGGCCAAACCGGAGGTCAAGGAATTCCGCCTGGGCGGCTGCCTGGTCGTGGCGCACGACGACGAAGGGCACCAGCGCGTCGAGCGGCTGCTCTCGGCGCTGCGGCGGGCGATGGCCGGCCGCGAGCCGCTGCTGCGCAAAGCGGAGCTGGTCCTGGGCGTGTACCACCTTCCCCCGGCCGTCGCCGGCAAGCCGCAGCCGACCTGCCAGGAGTTGAAGGAGCTGGTGATGAACCTGGTCGAGCCGGAATCGTGGCAGGGCCGGGGCGGACAGGGCACGATCTACGTCATGACCGGGTCGCTGGTCGTGCGCAACTCGCCCAAGGCGCAGATGGCCAGCGCCGCGCTCCTGAAACAGTTCGGAGTCGAGCCGCGGCGCGACGCCCCGGCGCTGACCGGCGGCCTGTCGGGAAACAACGTGAACAACGGGTTCTGCTGCGGCGGGTTCTTTTGATCGACGACGTGAGAGCGAGGAGTCATACCATGTTCCGAGTTTTCTCCGCGTGTACGCCGCGTCTTGCCGTTTGCGGCGCGGTTTTAGCGCTTCTCGCGTCCAGCGCCGCCGCGCAAGCGCAAATCGGCTGGCCGGAACCCAAACCGTCGCGGAACCGCTCCACCTACGCCCGGCCCGTCCGCTCCGCCGACCAGCCGCCCCCGCGCAACCTGCGCCTGACGGCCGACCCGGAATCGCGGGCGCGGATCGAGCGGGCCCTGGGGGAGAGGACGAAGCTGCGCTTCGACAACGACTCCCTGCGAGCGGTCGGCGACGAGATCGAAGCGCGGCACAAGATTCCCGTCCTGTTCGACGAGAAGGCCCTCGACGACGTGAGGGTCAGCGTCCACACGCCGATCACGAAGTCGCTGGAGGGCGTCACGCTGCGCTCCGCCCTGCGGCTGATCCTGGAAGAGCACGAGCTGGCCTACGTCATCGACGAGGGGCTGCTGGTCGTCACGAGCAAGACCGAAGCCGAGTCGATGCTCCACACCGTCATCTACGAAGTCCCGGACCTGCTCTATGAGGAGGGTTTCGACGTGGCGGACGCCGACTCGCTCGTCGAGGTGATCACGAGCACGGTCGAGCCGCAGTCGTGGGAAGAGGCCGGCGGCGCAGGCTCGCTCGCCTGCCTCCTGGAAACGCTCGTCATCTCGAGCACGGACGAAGTGCACGACAAGACGGCCGCCATGCTGGCCGCCCTCCGCACGGCGCACCGGCAGATGGCGACGGAAAAGGGCGACGCCCGCTTTGCGACGATCCGCCCGGACGGCGGCTCCGCCGAGGAGCGAATCGCGCGGCGGCTCGAGGAAAGAGTCGAGCTGGACTTGCCGGGAGCGCCGCTTTCGGCGCTAGCGGCCACGCTCGCCTCGGACCTGCAGATTCCCGTCGTGTTCGATTTCAAGGCCCTGGAGGACGTCGCCGTCACGATCGACGAGCCGGTCACGCTGCGGCTGCCGGGCGTTTCGGCCCGCGTGGCGCTCAAGTACGCGCTGGCCCAGCACGAGCTGGCCTGGGCCGTGGAAAACGAGGCGCTCGTCATCACCTCGCAGACCGTCGCGGAGTGCAAGCTCTTTGCGCGCGTCTACCCCGTCGCCGACCTCTTGGGAAAAGACGGCGACGATTACGACTCGCTGATCGAGTCCGTCACGTCCGCCATCGCGCCCGCGAGCTGGGACGAAGCCGGCGGGCCGGGCGCGATCAGGGAGTTCGAGCAGGCCCGGTGCCTCGTGGTCGAGAACACGCGCGAAGTCCAGGCGGAGGTCGAGCGGCTGCTGACGGCGCTCCGCTCGACGCAGCCGCCCGGGCACGAGGCGCCCTCGGACGACGGGCCGCAGCTCCGGTTCTATCGCCTGCCGCTGGTCGTGCAGGGCGAGGAGCGGCCGACGACCAGCGAGCTGCGCGAGCTGCTGCTGACCTACGTCGGCCCGCGCAACTGGATGGGACAGGGCGGCGAGGGCGAGATTCGGACCACAGGCGGCGGGCTTTTGATCCGCCACACGCCCAGCGCGCACCGGGCGGTCGCGGAGTTTTTGCAGGAATTCAGCGTCTTCGAATTCGCGCCGCCGCGCGTGCAATTCCAGGGGACCGGCGGCTTCTGCAACAGCGTGATTCCGGTGGTGGGGGAGAACGCCGTGGGGCAGGCGGTCCGCCGGCCGTAGGACGGACTTCCGTCCGTCCTTATCCGTCGCGGGGAGCGCGGCGAGGTGGATAGAATGGAGTTTCCGAATTCAACAACCGCTCCCTCGCACCGAGGGCCTCGTCGACATCACATTCCGTTGGGGAGTCGAGCCATGCCCACATTGCGATCGAAACGGACCTTCGGATTCACGACGGCGATTGCCGTTGTTTTTACTGCGCTCGTCTTCGGCGCGGCCAGCGGCCAGGTTGACGCGCCCAGCCGCCCGAAGGCGCAGGGTTCCGCCGCCCAGGAGGCGCCCAAGCCGCCGACTGCCGCCGAGCCGCCGCGCGTCCTGCGCTGCGCCGCCGATCCGGAGGGCCGGGCGCGCGTGGAGCGGGCGCTGGCCGGGCCGGTGAAGCTGCACTTCGTGGGGGCGTCGCTGGCGACCCTGGTGGCGCACATCCGCGAGCACCACAAGATCGGCGTCGTCGTCGACCGCAAAGCGCTCGACGGCCTCGGCATCACGCTCGGCACGCCGATCACCATTTCGCTGGAGGGGGTTTCGCTCCGGTCGGCACTGAACCTGATCCTGAGTCAGCACGAGCTGAGCTACGTTTTCGACGACGGATTGCTGACGATCACGAGCAAGTCCGTGGCCGACACCATCTTGCACACGGCCGTCTACGACGTGGGCGACCTGCTCTACGTCGAAGGCGCCGACGAGCCGGATTACGACAGCCTGATTGAGCTGATTCAATGGACAATCGCGCCGGGATTCTGGGGGAACGGGGGCCCGGGTTCGATGGCCCCACTGCTGGACCGCTTGGTTGTCGCCGCCACGGACGATGTCCACGAGCAGGTCGGCGGGCTTTTGAGCGACCTGCGCGCCGCGCGTAAGCAAATGGAAACCGAAAAAGGCGACGCCCGCTACGCGCCGATCATTGGCATGAGCCCGGCGGAGGCGAGGATCCTGGAGAAGCTCAAGGAGCGCATCGACCTGGACGTGGACAACGAGCCGCTGTCGAAGTTCGCTGAGTCGCTCTCCAAGCGGCTGGGCGTCCCGATCGTTTTTGACCAGAAGGCGCTCGATGACGTGGGCGTCAGCGAGGCCACTCCCATCACGGGTTCGTTCTCGGGCGTGACGGTCCGCACGGCGCTAAACTACATTCTGGCCGAGTTTGAGCTGTCCTGGGTGATTGAGGACGAGGCGCTCATCATCACATCGAAGACCGTATCGAGCGAGAAGCTTCTCACGCGCGTCTATCCCGTCGGGGACCTCCTGGGCGAAGACGACGACGATTACGAGACACTCTCGAATGCGATTCAGATGACCGTCGCGCCGCAAAGTTGGGACGAGCGCGCCCCCGGGTCGATTATGGAGTTCGAGCCGACGAAGTGCCTCGTGTTTTCAAACACGCACAACGTCCACGAGCAGGTCGCCGACCTGCTGACGACGCTCCGGAAATCCCGGGCGCTCGTCCCGCCCGAACGACGGCCCGCCCGACCCCACCTGCGCGTCTACCGCCTCCCCGCCGCCGCACCGGGCGAAGCGCGGCCCAGTTCCGAAGATCTCAAAAAGCTGCTGCTCGAGTTCGTCGATCCGGCGGGCTGGAAGGAAAACGGTGCCGGCGGTTTGGGCGAGATTCGCGCTCTGCCGGGCGCGCTCTTGATCCGGCACACGCGGAAGGGGCACGAGGCCGCCCTCGATCTGCTGGGGAAGTTCGAAGTCTGGGACGCGACGATGCCGTGGGCAATGGGATTGGGCGGTTTCGGCGGCGGCTCCCAGCCGGCGGCCGGCACCGCGCCGGCCAAAGGCAGCCCCTAACGCCAATTCAGCAACTCCAACGTTGAGTGAACTCGGCGGGTTTGGGCGGCCCGAGCGCTGTACCTTCCGCGGGTCCGTGATGCGCGGACGGCCTTTGTTCGAGCGACCCGTCAATAAAGCTCAACCACGTGCTCCCCGCCGTGCGCGGGGTTGCCGATGAGCCGCTGGTTGGCCGGGTCGACGACGAAGTCCAGCAGCTCCAGGGGAATCTGCCCGATGAGCGCGGGGCAGTCGTCCGGAACTTCTGTGACGTCGGAAATGCAATCTCGGCCCTGAATCGTGAGACGCACGGAACCGTAAAGTTGGACCGTGATCGCGCCCCCGCTCGTTCGAGCCTGTCGTTTGCGAAGGGGCCTCAGGCCCAATTGTTGGATCAGGCGCGTGGGCAGCGAGAGCATCGTGGCGCCGGTATCGACCAGCGCGTTGTCTACCGTGACGCGCCGGACCTTGTCGTTGGCCAGGAGCTTGCGATCGGCGTCAAACAGGTCTTGGAGGTTGTCAATGGTAGCCGACACGACGACGCGGCCCATGGTGGAAGTCTCCATTGCATCCTCCTCATCTCGAGTATGACCGCACGATTGGATTCTACGCGGCGACCGGCCCTGTCGCACGCTCTCGGTGTGCCGCTGTCTACGCCAGCACGCCCGGAATCGCCTGCCCCTCCGGCAGCACGGGCGCTGGGCGGTTCTGGCGGTCGTAGACGCGCGTCTCGGCGTCGATGCCGATCGCGCGGTAGATCGTGGCGGCGATGTCGGCCGGCGTGTAGCCGGGCCCGGTGGGATAGGCGGCCTCCTTGTCCGTTGCGCCGATGACCTGTCCGCCGCGCGTGCCGCCGCCGGCGAAGAACATCGACCCCGCCGCCCCCCAGTGGTCGCGCCCGCCGTCCTTGTTGATCTTCGGCGTGCGGCCGAACTCCGTGAGGAACACGACGAGCGTCGAATCCAACAGGCCGCGCTCCTTGAGGTCCAAAAGCAGCGCGGCCACGGCCTTTTCCGTCCCGCCCAGGTGGTAACTGTACTTGACCATCTCGCAGATGTGGGGCTGCTTCTGCACGGCCACGCGATGGTTGTCCCAGAGGTTGCCGTACTGCGGATCGTAGCCGTAGTCCACCATCACGAACCGCGCCCCCAGCTCGACGAGCCGCCTGGCGAGCAGGCAGCGTGCGCCGATTTTCGTGCGGCCGTAGTTCACGCGCACCGCTTCAGGCTCTTTCATCAGATCGAACGCCTCGCGGACCTTGGGCGAGAGGAGCAGGTTCAGGGCGCTTTGATATTGCGAGTCGGCGGCTTCGAGAGCGCCGGCGCGGTCGGCCGCGGTCAAGAGGCCATCGAGTTTTCCACGAAGCTGCGAGCGGTCCATCAGCCGCCGGCCGGCCGGGTCGGTGAGTAGCTCCAGCGCCTTGGGACGCAGGTCTTCATCGACGACGTGGTCGGGCGTGCGGATTTCCGGCAACGAGCTTTTCGTGAAGTCCGGCTCGGCCGGCTCGCCGCCCACGCAGAACGGCGCGTACCGCGGGCCGAGCCAGCCGCCGACGAAAATCGCGTACGGCGGCGGGCCTGGGCGCGTGATCCCCGGCACGGCGATATAGCCCGGCAGCCCGCCGCGCGGGCCCAGGAGATACTCGACGATCGAGCCGATGTTCGGCTCGCTGAAGAGCTGCGCCTGCGTGACCTTGCGGCCGGAGAGGGTGTAGACCTGGCTCAAGAGGTGGTCGTTGCTGTCGTGCGAGAAGCTGCGGACGACGGCCAGGAGGTCGGCGATCTTCGCCAGGTTCGGCAACGTCTCGCAGAACCGCACGCCGGGCAGGCAGGTGGCGATGTCGGTGAGCGTGCCGCGGATTTCTGCCGGGGCGCTGGGCTTGGGGTCAAACGAGTCGATGTGCGTGACGCCGCCGCCCATCCACAAAAAAATCACGCTTTTGGCCGTGGCCTTGGTCGCCTCAGGCGTTTCGGCCGCCCGCCCCAACGCAAACGGCAGCCGCGGCACGACGCTGGCGGCCAGCGTCAGCGAACCCAAGCGCAACAGGTCGCGGCGGGTGGCGAGATTAAAGAGCGAGCCGTCGGCGCGGCAAGTATCGGCGCGTCGGGCGTCGGCGGGGTCTGCGGGGCAGGGCATGGGCGGGGTCCCGGCGAAGAAAACCCGAGAGTCCTTCGGGGAACCGTCATTATGCCCGTCGGCCGCCAAAGGCCGCAAGCAGAAATTCCGCCTGCGGCTACGGCCTCGCCCGGCCTACTGCTTCACGACGTTGCCCGTCCGCATCTTCAGGTCGAGCTTGGCCGGCAACTCGTTGTTATTGACTTCAAACTTGATTTCGCCCGTGATGCGCAGCGACGACGTCTCCTCGACGACGGCGCCCAGCGCCCGATCGAAGAGAATCGCGCCTTCGGATTCCTCGGTCTTGAGGTCGCTGGACTTCACTTTGAGCTGCGCCAGCAGCGGCGAGTCGGGGGCCAGCTCGAATTTGACGGACAGCGTCTTGGAGGCGACCTTCTCGACCGGCTTGCCGTTGTGCTGCACGGTCCCCTCGTAGGTGTAGCGCGTGTCGAAGGTCAGCAACTGGCCGGCCCCCACGTCCGTCGTCTCCGTCCGCTGCCACGAGTCGCCCGGCTTGACGGGGTCGGTCGTCAAGCGGTCCCGCTCCTGGTTGACGGCCTTCTTGAGGGCCTCGGGATCGAACTGGCCCTTGACGAGCGCTTTCACGTTGTCCGACAGCGAGCCGAGGAGGTCCTTTTCGTGCTCGACGGCCGAGATCTTGCCGTCCTTGTCGAAAGTGCGGGTCGTCGCGTTGGTCATCATGGCCTTATGGACGTCGCGCACGAATTCGATGGCCGAGGTCCCGGTCTGATCGGGGTTGGCGGAGTCGAACATGTAGTCGCTGCCGCCGGCGCTGATCGAAACCTGCATTTTCTGGATCGTGTCCTTGACCTTCAGCCGGCCGAGGGCGTCGCGCTGCCCGGACTCGGACTTCGTCGTGGTGCGCACGTCGACGACCGTCTTCTGGTCCGTGCCGGCGATGGACAGCTCCTGCTCGATGACGATCGTGTTCTCAGTGACGTGCGTGCTCCCTTCCTTGTGTTGCCGCTCCAGCTTGACCTGCCCGAAACAGGGCGCGGCAACGAGCACCAACAACGCGGCCAGCGCGAATCGGCGAAGCATCGAAGTTCTCCTCAGTCAATGGGCGGCGGCGCGCGGCGGCCTGCCTTTCAAACCTGGCAGGCAGTCGCGCTTTGAACCGCGGCGTCGGAAGTGGAATGCGGCACGCTTGGCCGCTGGAAACGTCATCGAAAGGGCCGCCACATTATTTATTCAAGGCGCGTCACAAAGTGGCAAGAATCATTGGCGAACGCGCGACGCTCACGATACTTTGGCTCGCTCGAAACGCGGCTGTCGCACAGGCGCGGCCCGACGGCAGTCGCCGCAGGCCAACGCATCTTTTCAACCCGCAGTAATTCGCCTTTGTTTCTGAAAACTTGGGGGATTTTACGATGAATTGAACCGCCATCGCCGCTTGGACTTGCGCGCCGACCGTATGGCTCGCCACGACCGCCGCCAGCGGGCTCGCGGAGGGCCATCTCGAACGGCGAAGGGCAGGCGGGCCGCCTACCCTACGCGGGCGGTTGACGCCGCGCGTAGGTCGGTTCATTCTCAAGAAGCGCTGGTGGGCGTCGCAAGCCCTTGTCGCGCAATTCGACATCCGGCGTGGACACGCACCTGGGTCGCCGAGCGAAGATCTGCCGAGTGTGGCTTGCTCCGCCCACCCTACCGCTCCTTAATCGCCCGCTCAATGAACGACGCATCTCCCGCCACTACCCGCGGCCGCCGGCGCGCCCTGAAGAAGCCGCCGCTGCTCTTTGCCCGCACGCAGGCCCTCATCCGCCGCCTGCAAGAGAAGGTGCAGGGCACGTTCATGGCCTATTGGAACTCGCCCAGCGGCAATATCTGCGGCAACGACGTGGTGGGGCTGTATGGCGTCTTGCGGGCGGTCGGCGAGGCCAAGCGGATTACGCTGTTCATCAAGTCGGACGGAGGCTCCGGCGAGGCCTCGCTGCGGATGGTCAACCTGCTGCGGCAGTTCACCCGCCGCCTTGTGGCCCTCGTGCCGCTGGAATGCCAGTCGGCCGCGACGATGCTGGCCCTGGGCGCCGATGAAATCCACATGGGCCCCTTGGCGCATCTTTCGGCCGTCGATACGTCGCTCACGCACGATCTGTCGCCGATCGACCGCGACAACCACCGCGTAAGCGTCAGCCAGGACGAATTGCACCGCGTGATCGCCCTCTGGCAACAGGAAGTCGGCGACAATGCCACGAACCCCTACCAGGCCCTGTTTCAGCACGTTCACCCGCTCGTCATCGGCGCCGTCCATCGGGCCAGCTCGCTGTCGACGAAGCTGTGCATCGAGATTCTGTCGTACCACCTCAAGGACCGGCGGAAGGCCAAGGCCATCAGCGACGGCCTGAACGCCGGCTACCCGTCGCACTCCTACCCGATCACGCTCCGCGAGGCGCGGCGGATCGGGCTCAACGCCCAGCCGCTCGACGGCGGAATCAACGAGCTCTTGTTCGAGCTGAACGCACTCTATTCCGAAATGGGCCAGCGGGCGCTGACGGACTTCGACGAGCACAACTACCACGACAACAGCATCCTCAACATCATCGAGGGGCGGGGCGTGCAGATTTACTACCAGTCCGACAAGGACTGGCACTACCGCAAGGAGGAGCGTCGCTGGGTGTCGCTGAACGACAAGAGCTCCTGGCGAAAGGTGGTGGTGCGGCGCGGGAGGACGGTGAGCAGCATTTTCCATATCGGCTAGCCGTTCGTAGTTCTACTGTTCTAAATCTGCCGTTTCCTGTTGTTCAATGGCGCCAAGCGCTTACGTAGGTTCCAGTGGTACAGCCTGGCAAGCTGGTTCCGCTGCAATCGCCAGGTTCGCTGCCGCGCAATGCGCACCGGGTC
>JACOUI010000305.1 GCA_016177915.1 Planctomycetia bacterium | reverse complement strand
GGGTGGGGGTGGGGGTGGGGCGTTGTCTGCGAACCCGGCGCCGCCAAATTCGCTGCGCCGCTCCACGTGAAAGTGTCCGCCTGAGATTAGCTCCAGAGAAGTCCCGACCGGATCATGGCCGACCCGATCCTGCACATCAAGGACTCGTACTACTTCGAGGTGCCGAAGGCGCTCTGGCGGTACGACTACAATTCGTGGGGGGACGCAACCGCGGCCCACCAATTCCTCGGTCAATACCAGGATCGCGTCTCGCTGTCGGAATTGAACCATGAGCTGTCCGGGAAGATCATCTACCCGCAGCCGCTTGGCACGATTGCCAATCTGTACGAGCCCGCTTCCGGCTTCTGCATCTCGAAGTTCATGCTGATTGAGGTGGTCGTGGCCGTCGTCCTGGTCGCCGTCTTTTGGCGCGTGGCGAAGAGGGTCGGGACCGGCGCGGCACCAACCGGCGGGTGGTGGAACTTGTTCGAGGCGATGGTGGTTTTCATTCGCGAGCAAGTCGCCAAGCCTGCCATTGGCGAGCACGACGTCGACGAGTTCGTGCCCCTGCTGTGGACGCTCTTCTTCTTCATCCTTGGCTGCAATTTGTGCGGCATCCTGCCATGGATGGGAACTCCGACGAGCGCCTGGGCCGTGACGGCCGCGCTCGCAGTGATGACGTTCGGGGCCGTGGTCATCGGCGGAGTGAAGCACTTGGGGCCGATGGGGTTCCTGAAGAACCAGATTCCGCGCATGGACCTGCCACTCCTCCTTTCCCCACTCAAGGCCGCCATTTGGATCGTGGAAGTGGTGGGCCTGCTGATCAAGCACACGGTGCTTAGCGTGCGCTTGCTGGCCAACATGCTGGCCGGACATTTGGTGTTGCTTGCCATCCTCGGTTTGATCGTGGCAGCGCAGAACCTACCGCAAGCGCAATTCGGCGGGATCGCTTTTGCCGCCGTGACTGGCTCGGCGGTGTTGACGTTGCTGGAATTGTTCGTGGCGCTCCTCCAGGCGTACATCTTCACGTTCCTATCCGCGCTGTTCATCGGCGCGGCCGTGCATCATCACTGACGGACGATCGCGCTCTGACACTGCCCACAAACGTTACATACTCTTGCTGAAGGAGAATCAACCCGTGTTTCGATTTGCCAGGATCGCTGCACTTGTGCTTCTGATCGTTCTTGTTGCGACGCCTGCGTTTGCTCAGGTGACAGCCAAGGGCTCGCCGGGCGACGGCGCCGGCGCGTGGGGCGCCGGACTGGTGGCCATCGGCGGCGCCTATGGCATCGGCAGGCTCGCCGCGGCGGCCATGGAGAGCATGGCGCGTCAGCCGGAAGCCGGCGGCCGCATTTTCACCAGCATGATCATCTCCGCGGCACTCATCGAAGGGTTCACGTTCTTCGCGCTGGTGATTTGCTATCTGCAGAACCCCTGGGCTTAGTCGATTCGCGCCGCAGACGAAGAAGGGTGCATTCGTGAGCGTTTGCAGGATGACTTCCGTTCGTTTCGCGGCCGTCGCCGCGGCTGTCACGTTGTTGGCTGCCATCGCCCCCGGCACTTCGGGAGCCGAGGCCGCGGCGGCGCGCCCAGCCGAACAAGGCGCGCATACCGCGCCCAGTGGTGGGAATCGCGAGCAATCCCAAACGTCGTCGCGTGGTCCCGGCGAAACGGCGGAAACCGGGGGAGGCGATCACGAGCATAAGCACGTGCTGGAAGAGAATCTCGACCCGCAAAAGAAAAGCCCCTTGGAATTCCGCGCCGACCTGGCCATCTGGACGTTCGTCGTGTTCCTGGCGGTTTTGGCGATCCTGCGTGCCACCGCCTGGAAACCGATCCTGGCCGGACTCAAGAAGCGCGAGGACCAGATCGCCGAGAACATCGCCGCGGCGCAGCGGCAGCACGACGAGGCCAAACGGCTGCTGGAGCAGTACGAGCGGAAGCTGTCCGGGGCGGCGTCGCAGGTCCGCGAGATCATGGAGGAGGCAAGGCGCGACGCCGAGCACACGCAGCAGGAGATCATTGCCCGGGCCCGCGCCGAAGCCCAGACCGAGAAGAACCGCACGCTGGTCGAGATCGACACGGCCCGCCAGCAGGCGCTCAAGGACATTGCCGAGAAGAGCACCGACATGGCGATCGACCTGGCCGGGCGGATCATTCGCGCCAAGCTCAGCCCGACCGACCACAAGGAGCTGATCCAGGAGGCCGTCGGGCGATTGGCAAAAGGATCGCCGAGCCAGAATTGAGTGTTTTGAACCTCGGCGGGCTCGGGCAGCGTGATTCGCCCTCGCCCCACCCTAACCCTCCCCCGCGAAGGGGGGAGGGGACTGAAATGTCGACAGACGCGGCAAAACAGGAAACGACCCTCGACGTCGGCGCCCAGCGCGTCGCCGCCGTCTATGCCCGCGCGCTTTTGGCCGCGGCGCAGAAGGCCGGCCAGGTAACGCAGGTGCTGGCCGAACTGGACTCGTTTGTGGCCGACGTGCTGGACCGTTTCCCGCGATTCGAGGCGGTCCTTTCCTCCGCCATCATCGCGCACGAGGACAAGGAACAACTCCTGGACCACACCTTGGGAAAGCAGGCCTCGCCGCTTTTGCTCAACTTTCTCAAGGTCCTCTCCCGCCACGAGCGGCTGGGTGTTTTGCGTTACGTTCACAAGGCGATGCACGAGCTGGTGACGGAGCTGCGGGGCCTCGTGCGGGTGCGCGTATCGACCGCCTCACCGCTCGACGAGGCCCTGGCGGAGCAGATCACCGCGGCCGTCAAAGGATTCACCGGCGGCGAGCCGCTGCTGGAGCGGCGAATTGACCCCGACCTCATCGGCGGCCTGGTCCTGCAGGTCGGCGACACCGTTTACGACGGCTCCGTTTCCGCGCAGCTCGCGCGGCTGCGGACCCGTATGATCGATCGGAGCGTGTATGAAATTCAAAGCCGACGAGATCGCTTCGGTACTGGAAGCGGAGATTGAAAACTACGCGTCGCAGATCGACGTCCGCGAGGTCGGCCGCGTCCTCGAGGTGGGCGACGGCATTGCGCGCGTCTACGGCCTCTCCGGCGTCATGGCCGGCGAAATGGTCGAGTTCCCCAGCGGCACAAACGGCCTGGCCTTCAACCTGGAAGAAAACTCCGTCGGCGTGATCATCCTGGGCGATTACCTGGCGATCAAGGAAGGCGACGAGGTCAAGAGCACTGGGCGGCTGCTCTCCGTCCCCGTCGGCGACGCCGTCATCGGCCGCGTGGTCGATCCGCTGGGCAACCCGCTCGACGGCAAGGGTCCGATCGTCACGTCCGAGCGGCGGCCGGTGGAGTTCATCGCGCCGGGCATCGCCGAGCGGCGCGGCGTTCACCAGCCTTTGCAGACGGGCATCAAGGCCATCGACAGCATGACGCCCATCGGCCGCGGCCAGCGCGAGCTGATCATCGGCGACCGCAAGACCGGCAAGAGCACCGTCGCCATCGACACGATCATCAACCAGCGCGAATCGGGCGTGAAGTGCTTTTACGTGGCGATCGGCCAGAAGGAAGGCAACGTCGCCAACGTGATCGAGGTGCTCCGGCAGAAAGGCGCGATGGACTACACGACGGTCGTCGTGGCCGGCGCCAGCGCCCCGGCGCCCGTCCAGTACATCGCCCCCTACGCCGGCTGCGCGATGGCGGAGTTCTTCACGTACAAGGGCGGGCACACGCTCTGCGTCTACGACGACCTGACGCGGCAGGCCCAGGCCTACCGGCAGCTTTCGCTGTTGATGCGGCGCCCGCCCGGCCGCGAGGCCTATCCCGGCGACGTCTTCTATTGCCACAGCCGGCTCCTGGAGCGCGCCGCCAAGCTCAGCGACGAGAAAGGCGGCGGTTCGCTCACCGCCCTGCCGATCATCGAGACCCTGGAGGGCGAAGTCTCGGCCTACATCCCCACCAACGTGATCTCGATCACGGACGGGCAGATTTACTTGCAGCCCGACTTGTTCTTCGCGGGCATCCGGCCGGCGATGAACGTGGGGATTTCGGTGTCGCGCGTGGGCGGCAACGCCCAGAACAAGGCCATGAAGAAAGTCGCCGGCGGTCTGCGGCTCGTCTTGGCGGCGTTTCGCGAGCTGGCGGCCTTCGCGCAGCTTGGCACAGAGCTCGACGCGGCCACGCAGGCCCGGCTCGACCGCGGCTACCGCATGGTCGAGTTGCTAAAGCAGGGCCAGTACAACCCGATGGACGTCTTCGACCACACGCTTTCGATCTTCGCCGGCACGCGCGGGTTTTTGGACAAG
>JACOUI010000304.1 GCA_016177915.1 Planctomycetia bacterium | reverse complement strand
TGACATCGAAGGCTTCGACAGTATCGTCACCTCCACTGCCGCTCCGACTGCTTCCGGCTGGAGCGACCGTTGCCGGGTGGGGCTTGCACCCACTGGAAGACCAGCGCCTTTTCACGGCGCACTGAATCCGGTCACTACGAGCGCTTCGCGCTTGCCGAATCCGTGGAGAATGCCGATAATTCTCTGCGGCATCTTCCATTCCTGTCGTCGTGGGCGCAAGGAGAAAGAGTTACCATGCGCGGAGCCACTCCACTGGCGGCGGCGTTGTTCGTCGGCAGCCTGACCACGATCGGTGCGGCGGACCTTTTGCGCGGCGCGGACCTGCCCGTTCCGCCGGGATACCGCCAGGCCGACCGGCACAATCCCTTTTCGCCGCGGTATGCCGACATGCGGCCGGGCGGGTCGGTGCGCCAGCACTTCGATAATCACCACGACGGTCATCACCATCATCACAATCACGTGATCATTGGCGGCTCGTTTTCGCTGGGCTATCCCGGCTACTACGGCTACTGGCCGTACTACGGCTACCGTCAGCCGCTCTACCTGGACGACTTCGGCTATTACGGCTACGGCTACTACCGGCCGGGGCCGCTCTTCGTCCCGGCCGACGAGATTTTCGGCCTCAAGCCTGTGTTGCGGATGATGGGGGTCGATCAATTCCGGCGGCCGGCGGCCATTCCCAACGTCGTGCGGGTCGAGATCGACGACCCGAAACCGAAGGTCCGCGTGGCCAATGCGCAGGCCGTCGAGCGGGCGGAGAAGTTCGTCGAGTTCGGCGACGCGCACTTTGCCAAGCAGGCGTTCCGTTCGGCGCTCGAGCGCTACAAGCAAGCGATTGCCGCCGCGCCGGACATGGTCGCCGCGCAAATGCGCTATGCCCAGGCGCTCGTGGCCGTGCGGCAGTACGAGCAAGGGCTGAAGGCGTTCCGCCGAGCGATGGACATTGGCCCGGCGGCGGAGTGGGGCCGGTTCCGGCTGGCGGAAATCTACAAAGACAACGTCGCCGCCAAGGCCGTCCACTTGGACGGCCTCGCCGCGGCCCTGGCCGAGAAGCCCGACAACGCCGATTTGACGCTGCTCTTGGGCTTGCAGCTTCACTTCGACGGCCAGGCGGACCGGGCCAAGCCGTTTCTCGAGCGGTATGCAAAGCTAAGCGGCCAGAAGCCGCCGCTTTTGGACGCCCCGGACGACCCCAAGCCCCTGCCGCCGCGCGGCGACGACGCGCCCGTGCCGATGCCGCCGGCCGAGCGCGAAGCGCGGAACAACGGCCGGGCGGATTTTTGAGCGGGCCGGGAGCGGTCGTCCTACGAATTGTTCTGCTCCGGCGCTCGTCCGCTGCGTTATACTTGGGCAGACTGAAACCGAGCCGTTCACGAGGAGGCCGCCCATGCGTTCGTCCGCCCTGCCGCTCGTCCTGTCCCTCGCGCTGCTCCCCTGCCCTGCCCTGTTGGCCCAAGGCGATCTGCAAAGCCGGCTCAAGGACACCGGCGTCGGCAAGCACTGGATCTACGACGACATTTCACAGGGCTTCGCCGAGTCGAAGGCCAGCGGCAAACCGCTGCTCGTCCTCTTCCGCTGAGTGCCTTGAGCGGCCTGCAAAGGCATCGACGAACAGGTTGTTCGTCAGGACAAGGACCTCGAAGCGCTGGAAAAGAAGTTCGTCTGCGTGCGCGCCGTGAAGATGGAGGGCGTGGACCTTTCGCAATTCCAGTTCGACTACGATCAGACCTGGTGCGTTTTCTTCCTCAACGCCGACGGCACGGTCTACGGCCGTTACGGCACCCGCGCCGGCCGCGCCGCCGAATCGACGAGCCACATCTCCATCGATTCGTTCAAGAAGGCGCTGGAGCGGGCCTTGAAGGCCCACCGCGGCTACCCGCGGAATAAGAGCGAGCTCGCCGCCAAGCGAGGCGAGAAGCCGGAGCACTTGTTGGCCGAGAAAATCCCCGGCATGCAGCGGCACGACTGCATCCACTGCCACCAGGTGCGGGAGACGATCCTGCGCACGAAGTGGCAGGAGAAAAAGCTCGCCGCCGACGACCTGTGGTGCTACCCGCTGCCGGAGAACATCGGCCTTTCGATCGACGTGGACGACGGCCTGCGCGTCGAGAGCGTGGAAAAGGGTTCGCCCGCGGCCGCGGCGGGCGTCGAAGCGGGCGACGTGCTGGCCACGCTCAACGGTCAGCGGCTCTTGTCGCAGGCCGACATCCAGTGGGTCCTGCACAACGCGCCGACGGAGACGAAGCTTACCGCCACGCTCACGCGCGGCGGCAAGACGATGACGAAGACGATCTCGCTTGCGGGCGACTGGAAAAAGACGGACCTGATGTGGCGGGCCTCGTCCGGGCCGGGCCTGCGCTACGGCCTGTGGACGGAGCCGCTGGCGGCCTCGGAGAAGAAGCAGCGCGGCCTGGCGGAAGATGAAATGGCCATCTCCGTGAAGAACCTTTTCCTGCCGCGGGCCGAGCCGCTGGCGAAGGCGGGCCTGAAGGTCGGCGACGTGATCGTCGCCGTGGACGGCAAAGCGGCGTTCAACGGCGAGACGGACTTTTTTACCTTCGTGCGATTGGACCACCCGCCGGGAGACAAGGTGCGACTGACGATCCTGCGCGGGAAGGAGCGGCGGGAGCTGGAAGTGTCGATGTGGTGACGGGAAATGGACGGCAGTACAGATGCCCATTTCCGCCCACCTGTCCCCCGCCCATGAGCTATGTTTCAAGTAGCGTATGTCGCACGTTGCGCGCGGATGTCGCGCGAGCATTCCGTGCGATACGGGGAGGGTCATCGCCGTCCTCGACGGCGATTCGAATACGCACCGCCCGCGGCGCCACCGTCACGGCGCTCCGGGCACGATGAGCCATCGTGGAGTAGATCGTCGGCTTGGCGAATGGCCGCCGGCCGCGCTAGAGCCCACATCGCGCTCACGTCCGCCGTCACCTCGATCAACGACCAATGAGGGGAATCGCATGACGCTGTCAACCAATGCGCTCTTTCCAAACGCCTTCCAGCGCGTTCACGAAGTCGTGACGCGGATCCTGGCCGAGGCGCGCGACGGCTCGAACCTGGACCGGCGCGATACAAACCGCGTGCCGTTTTTCAAGCCTTTGGAAATCCGCCCCGTGAACAGCCCGGGCCCGCGCATTTCGGCTTTTTCGCGGGATATTTCGGCGGACGGCATCGGCCTGTTGCACATTATGCCGCTCGCGTGCGGCGAGGTGATCGTGCGGATTCCGTCGCGGTTTCGGAAGGCGTATGAGCTGCGCGTGCGGATCGAGTGGTGCCAGGACTGCGGCGAGGGCTGGTACATGAGCGGCGGGCGGATGCTGGACGTGGCGGAGGCGAGCTCGACGCCGCTGCGGGGATAAGTCCGACGGGCCGCTCCGGAAAAGCCGCCGGCCCGGCGATCTTGCGACGCCGCGCGAGTTCAAAAGCAGTCGGCGTATTCGACCCGTTTCAATTGAACGGCCGGATGAAGTTCACGAACCGCTGCCAGAACGACTTCGGCGGCGCTTCGACGTCCGTCCCCGTCGCGTGCGATTCGTCCTCCGTCTCCGTTGATCGCCGCGCCAGTGAGGGGAACAAATTGGGCAGCGGGCCCAGCGAGACCGTCGGCGCTTCCGCCGTCGCTTCCGGCGATCCCGGCCGGCGATAGACGCGGTCGGCCTGTGGGATCGCGTCGGCCACGAGGCGGCTGCCGTCGGCCAGCAGGTTTTTCTGCGAGGCCTGCTGCAGCATCTGCACGACGTCGGGATAGGTCCCTTCCAGCTCCACGGCCGCGCGGATCACGTCGTCCAGCTTCGGCGAGACCTGCCGCTTCTGGTCCGGCTCGCCGACGGCGAACCGGCTGACCGTAAGGGGGCCGCCGGCAGGCGCCGTGATCAGAATGCTCTTCCCCGCCTCGAGCGTCAGGGGCGTCAGGAGCTGCTGGTTGTTGCCGAAGAGGACGATCTCCGGCCGGAACGAGTTGGTGACGTGGATCATCGGCGGGCCTTCGGCGCCGATGGTGTGGTAGCTGAACTTGCCCCCCAGCATCTCGCCCTTGACGAGCGGGTCGCCGTTGTCCATGGCCCACAACGCCCGGAAGGCGCCGTATCGCGTCTCGGCGCTCTTGACGTTGAGCAGCTCGCGCAACTGCTCCCGCGACTCGAAACTGTTCATGGCCGACAGCGCCGTCAGCGCAAAGACGCGGAAGGCGGACTCGTTGCGGGCGATGCTGCCCAGGATCGGCGCAGCCGCGATCGACTGGTCATGGTCGAGGTAGGCCAGGGCCTCGGCGGCGTGGAAGCGGGCCTCCGGGTCGGGCGACTCGAGGCCCTTGAGCAACGCCGGCACGCCCTCGTGGCCGACGGCCTCCAAGCGCAGGGCGGCCGTGGACGAAGTGAGCGGGTCGAGCAACTGCCGCTGCAAGACCTCCAGCCGCGCCACGCGCTGCGTCGTCGTTTCGCGCAGCGGCAGCGCCCGCACCACGCGCAGGTACCGCGGCACGTTGTGCTTATAGCGCGGGTGGATCCTGAGGTCGACGTATTCGTTGTTCTTGGGGTTGGCCAGGTTTTGCCGCACGCCGTTGCGGTAGGTGTGGAATCGCTGGTTGACTGCGTTGCCGACGAGCGCCGAGTAAACGACCTGCTGGTACGAGGTGGCCAGGATCAAGCCGGCGGCATGGTCGGACAGCGAAACACCGCCGCCCAAAACGCGGCCGCGGACGTTGGCCGCGGGGTCGTCTCCCTCCTCGGAGCCCACGCCGTCGACCAGGACCGGCCCTTGGGCCTTGGCCAGCAGCCGGCCGGACCGCACTTCGCCGCCCAGCACGGCCTTTTCGGTCAAGCGCACTTCCATCAGCCAGCCGCTGCGGAGGCTCTTCGTTTCGCCGCGGGCGGGAATCGTCAGCTCGACGTCGAACTTGTCGCCGCTTTGCATTCCCATCCGCAGCTTGCCGGAAACCAGCACCAGCGCCGTGTCCTTGCTGGCCAGCAGCTCCTCGGCGCGGGGCACGTTGTACTTGTGCATTTCATCCAGCAGCATGCTGCGATAGATCGAGGGCGGCGGATCGCTGCCGGTGCCGGGCAGGCCGACCACGAGGCCCACGCCCTCGACCTCGATCTCGTCGCGGCCGTAGGGGATGGCCACGTTGCCCACGAGCTGCACGCCGGCCGTCGCGTCCGGCTCCTCGGGGCTTTGCGAGCGCATGTTGTCGAGCGTCGAGCAGCCGGCCAGGAGGGCCAGGCAGAGTGCCGAGAAGACAAGCGAGCGCATCGTGCGGCTCCGTCCGCCACGAGAGCGGTTGCAATTTGAAGAGCGGGAAAGGCAAAGAGCGGCGGACGATACGTCGCTCATGGGGGCTGGTCAAGAGCGGTTGCGCGGCGGCGACAGCACGCCCGGTTGCGGCTCGCGCCTGCCGACGCGGCACTCGCCCCGGCCATGTCGGCGGGATACGATGGCAAAAGAATCGCCGCTAGCTTTTGGGGCGTTCTTGCAGCGTCATCGACATGTCTTTGTTTACCGCCACCGAGGAGAGCCATCGCAAAAGCGCGCAGCCGCTGGCGGCCCGGATGCGCCCGCGCAACCTCGACGAGTTCGCCGGCCAGCGGCATTTCCTGGGCGAGGGCAAGCTCCTAGAGCGGCTGCTGGCGGCCGACCGGCTGGGTTCCGTGCTGTTCTACGGTCCGCCCGGCACCGGCAAGACCACGCTAGCGAGGCTGCTGGCCAGCGAAAGCCGCAGCCATTTCCAGCAACTCAACGCCGTCACCAGCGGCGTCAAGGAGCTGCGCGAGGTCATCGAGCAGGCCCGCGACCGCCTGGCGGCGTCGGGCCAGCGGACGCTGCTGTTCATCGACGAGATCCATCGCTTCAACAAGGCGCAGCAGGACGTGCTCTTGCCGGACGTCGAAGAGGGCGCCGTGATCCTCGTCGGCGCGACCACGCACAACCCGTTCTTCGCCCTCACCAGCCCGCTGGTCAGCCGCAGCCGCGTGTTTCAGTTTGAGGCGCTTTCCAGCGACGACGTCAAGCTGCTTGTGAAGCGCGCGATCGAGGACAAGGAGCGCGGGCTGGGGTCGATTCCGATCCATCTGCACGACGACGCCCTCGATTTTCTGGCGGAGGCGAGCGACGGCGACGCCCGGCGGGCACTCTCGGCGCTGGAGGTGGGGGTGCTCTCGACCGCGGAGCGGCCGGTCGAGTTCACGCTCGCGCTGGCCCGCGAGTCGGTGCAGCGCAAGGCGATCCAGTACGACCGCACGGGCGACGAGCACTACGATTGCGCCAGCGCGCTGATCAAGAGCATCCGCGGCAGCGACCCGGACGCGGGCATTTACTGGCTGGCGCGGATGCTGGAGGCGGGTGAGGACGTGCGCTTCTTGGCGCGGCGGCTCGTGATCCTGGCCAGCGAGGACGTGGGCAACGCCGACCCGCACGCCCTGCCGCTGGCCGTGGCGGCCATGCAGGCCTGCGAGTTCGTGGGCTTGCCGGAATGCCAGTTGAACCTGGCGCAGGCGGTGACGTACCTGGCGTGCGCCCCCAAGTCGAACGCCTCGACAACGGCGATTAGCGAGGCGCGGGACGACGTAACCCAGGGCCGCACGCTCCCCGTTCCGGTCCAGCTTCGCGACGCCAGTTACCAGGGCGCGAAGCGCCTGGGCCACGGCGAGGGCTACAAGTATGCCCACGACGAAGCGGGCGGCATTGCCGAGCAGGACTACCTGGGCGTGGACCGCATCTACTACCGCCCGGTCGACCGCGGCTTCGAGGCGGAGCTGGCCCAGCGGCTGGCGGAGATTCGCAAGCGGCTGCGAGGGCAGTCAGGCTGAGGAGCCGTCGCATTCCGGCCCGATGGGCAGGGAATTGCCCGCCGCCCCCCTCAAATCCCGCGCCATGCGCAAAAGCCAAACCGCGGCCGGGGGTTTCTCCCGATTGCCTTTTTGCCCTGCCAGGGCCGGATTGTCGCGGCCCGCAGCGGAAGGTAGAATACTTCGCTTCGATTGTGATTCAACAGCAATGCTGGATGGTAGTTAGCGAAAGGAGCAGGCGGTGCAGATCACCATCTCGGCGCGGCACGGCCACCTCAGCGACACGACGAGACAGCGCATTTTGGAAAAGGTGGAAAAGTTGCCCCGCTATTTCGAGCGCCTGACCTCCATTGGACTGACGGTCGACCTGACGGACGAGACGGCGCCGGCCGTCGAGTTGCTCGTCTCGGCGGAGCACAAGCACGATTTCGTGGCGGCCGAGCGCTCGGAGAGCTTGCTGACCTCGGTGGAAACCGTCGTGCAGAGGATGGAACAGCAGCTTCGGAAATACAAAGACAGGCTCCAGGACCACCGCCGGCCCGGCGCCGGGTTCGTCGCGCCCCAAAAGGCGCCGGGCGCCGCGTCTGCGGACGAGGAGCCGGACTGATCGCCACTCAAGAAACGAACCCCCGGCCGCGCGGCCTGCGAGTCGTGCTTTCCGGGGTTTCGGACGGGAAAGGGATCGTTGGCATGAAGTTTCGTGACTTCGTGGTGCGCGACTCCGTGATCGCCGAGCTTGCGGCGATGAAGAAGGAGGATGCGCTGCGGGAAATGGCCCGCGCCCTCGTCGACGCCGGCCAGGTCATGGACGATGAGTTCGAGAACATCATCAAGGCCGTTTTGAAGCGGGAGGAGCTGGGGAGCACCGGGATCGGGCGCGGCGTGGCCGTGCCCCACACCAAGCATCCCAGCGTGGATCGCCTGGTGGGCACGGTGGCCGTCAGCTCGCAAGGCGTCGACTTCAACAGCCTGGACGGCGAAAAGGTGCAGCTTCTCTTTCTGTTGATCTCGCCGCCCGACCGGCCCGGAGATCACTTGAGGGCGCTGGAGAACATTTCGCGCCAGCTTCGCGACGAGACGTTCTGCCGCTTCCTCAAACAGGCCAGGAACAAGGACGACATCCTGCAATTGCTCGACGAAGCCGACCAGAACCAGTTTGTGGCGTGAGGCGGCGCGCCTTCCCGTGCGCCGGGCTTTTGACGGCCGGCGCGCACGGGCATGTTCCGCACAGGCGCAGCGCGGCTGCGGCCGCGCCGGAAAAGTTCAGCGGTGCGAGATGAGCGAGATTCGGGCTGTCCGCGAGGTCGTCTTGAGCAATTCCCAGGGGTTGCACTTGCGCCTGGCCCAGTTGATTGCCGCCCGCGCCGGCGGATTTCAATCCAAAATCGTGCTCATCCGCAACAACGATCAGGTCGACGGCAAGAGCATCATCAACTTGTTGGGGCTCGGGGCGGCCAAGGGATCGCGGATCGTCGTGCAGGCGGAAGGGCCCGATGCCGACGAGGCAATCGAGGCGCTCGTGAACCTGCTGGAGCGTGAAGTCCCGGACTTGGAACGCCAGGAGCAAGAGGCCGCCCAGCGCGACACGCAACGCAACGACCATCCGACGCCCGATGAGGAACGCTGAAGCGAGTCGGGCGAGAAGGAGACACGACGAAAAGACAACGGGGCGGTTCGCAGAAGAAGGGAGCCTGTCTCGCCAGGCCCGAAGGGGCCGCGGGGCGAGCGACGAACGTAGCACCAGCACCCGGCGCCGCACTGGCGCCGGCGTGGAACGAGAACATGCCGTTTTTGGCGGGAACAGCCGCACAGCGCTGGAGCTTGTCAGCCGCAATGCCCGATCGGGCGTTTGCGTCCCGGCCGGCTCTCCGCGCGGCGCCCCGCGCCAGTTTCATTTCACTTGGCACGAGCGCGCGCCGAGCTGCGCGCGACCCGCGAGGGTTGCAAATGGGCCGGTGCTCGCGCCGCCAGGGGGTCCCATTTGCCCCGGCGGCGCGTCCGGCCGCTTCGCTCGCCGCCGCAGACCCGCGCGATCGTGGATCGGGCGATCTATTATGCTCGGCCGCCGTCCCGCGCCACGCGCAGCCGCGCCGGCAGGCGCCGCTGCCCCCACGCACAACGAGGAACCATCATGAAGCAGGAAATGTTGATCAACGTGGCCCAGGAGGAGGAATGCCGCATCGCCGTCGTCGAGGACGGCGTCCTGGAGGAGCTGTACGTTGAGCGGGCGAGCCAGGAAGGCTTCGTCGGGAACATCTACAAGGGCACGATCGTCAACATGGAGCCCAGCATCCAGGCGGCCTTCGTCGATTTCGGCGTCGGCCGCAACGGCTTTTTGCACATCAGCGACGTCGAGCCGCAGTACTTCCGCCAGGGCGGATTCGACCCTGCCAAGATCGCGGCGGGAAACGGTGACGGCGAAGAGCGCGAGGATGGCGGCGGCGGAGGGAACGGCGGCGGCGCCAACGGGGGCGGCGCCAACGGGGGCGGCGGGGGCGGCGGGAGTGGAGGAGGCGGAGGAGGCCCGCAGCGACGTGGACGCCGGCGGCACTTTCCCGGCGGACGCCCGCGCGTTAAACCGCCCATCCAGGACATCTTCCGCCGCGGCGACGAAGTCCTCGTCCAGGTGATCAAGGAGGGCTACGGCACCAAGGGCCCGACCCTTTCGACCTACATCAGCATCCCGGGCCGATATCTGGTCCTCATGCCCGCCCTGGGCCGCGTCGGCGTCTCGCGGAAGATCGAGGACGACGAAGTCCGCCGCGTGCTGCGCGACGCGATGTTGGAGCTCAACCCGCCCAAGGGCCTGGGCTTCATCGTCCGCACCGCCGGCTCGGACCGGACGAAGAAGGACCTCTCCCGCGACCTGGCCTACCTGCTGCGCCTGTGGAAGGTCATCGTCCGCCGCATTCGCAAGAACCACACGCCTGTCGCGATCTACGAAGAAAGCGACATGATCATCCGCACGATCCGCGACATCTTCACCACCGAAGTCGACACGATCTACATCGACGAGGCGAAGGCCTACGAGCGGGCCAAGGAATTCTTGCAGATCGTCATGCCGCGGTACGTGAACCGCCTCCAGCTCTACGCCGGCAAGGAGCCGCTTTTCCACAAGTACAGCCTGGAGGAGGAAATCCTCAAGATCCATCAGCGCAAGGTCCCGCTGCGTCACGGCGGCTCGATCGTCATCGACGAGACCGAGGCCCTGGTGGCCATCGACGTCAACAGCGGCAGCTTCCGCGCCTCCGACGAGAGCGCCGAGGAAACCGCCTACCAGACGAACATCATGGCCGCCCGCGAAATCGCCCGTCAGCTCCGGCTCCGGGACATGGGCGGCGTCATCGTGAACGACTTCATCGACATGCGCAAGGAGCGGCACCGCCGCGGCGTCGAACGCGCCCTGCGCGACGCCGTCCGCCGCGACCGCGCCCGCACGAAAATCCTCCGCACCAGCCCGTTCGGCCTCATCGAGATGACGCGCCAGCGGATCCGTCCCAGCTTGAAGACAAGCGTCTACCGCGACTGCCCCGGCTGCAACGGGACGGGCATCGTGAAGACGGCCGAGAGCATGGCGCTGGAGGTGATCCGCAAGCTGCTGTTGGCGGCGCACACGCCCGGCGTGGCGCGGATGACCGTCAGCGTGGCGGCCGACGTGGCCAACTACCTCAACAACAAGAAGCGGAAGGAACTCTCGAAGCTGGAGGAGGACGGCCGCGTGACGGTGCTCGTCGAGGGGCACGAGGACGTTTTTCCGGAGCACCTGCGCCTGGAGTGCGTCGACCGCGGCGGCCAGCCGCTGAAGTTCGAGGCGCCCGTAGGGTAGGCGGCCCGCCTGCCATTGGGCGGGCGTGGCTGGCGTGGCTGGGGTCGGTACTCCACCCCCAGCCCGCTCGGCTCGGCCCACGCAGCTTCACCACATCGCCGCATCGCCTCACGGCAGCTTCGGCCGCCACTGGCGGATGGCGGTCGGCCATTCGCCCCCTTTCTCTCGGCTCAAGAAGTGGATTTCGCGGCCGTCGGCGGAAAACGCAGAGCGCGGCTGGAATATGTCGGCCTGCGCGGCTGAAAGCGTGCCAGCGGCCTCGTCCATCGGTTACAATGGGCCAGCGGTGTGCTGCAAGGCCCCCCTGCCCCCCTTCGTAAGGGGCGGACAAGGTCGGCGCGACTGATTTTGCCACCTTGCCGCCGTAGCCGATGGCCGTGCGAAAGACGAGCGTCGTTTACTTCTTTGTGGCCCCCCCACTGGCCGCGTTGGTGTTCATCGCCCTGCCAGCGATTCGCGCCGACGATGCGCCGCCGACCGTTCAATTCAACCGCGACATCCGACCCCTCCTGGCCGACCGCTGCTTTCGCTGCCACGGTCCGGATTCAGGCCAGCGGCAGGCCGAGCTGCGGCTCGATAAGGCCGAAGGTTTCAAGGCCGACCTGGGTGGAAGGCAAGCGATCGTGCCGGGCAAGCCGGACGAGAGCGAGCTGATCCGCCGCGTCACGCACGTCGACGACGAAGAGCGCATGCCGCCGGCCGAAACCGGCGAGCGGCTGACCAGCGGCGAAATCACACTCTTGCGCCAATGGATCGCCCAGGGCGCTAAGTACGAGCCGCATTGGTCGTTCATTCCGCCACGGCGGCCGGCCGTGCCGGAGGTCAAGAACATCGCCTGGGCGCGGGGGCCCATCGACCGGTTCATCCTGGCGCGCCAGGAAGCCGCGGGCATTTCGCCCGCGCCCGAGGCCGACAAGCGGACGCTCGTCCGGCGCTTGTACTTCGACCTGACCGGGCTGCCGCCGACGGCCGACGAAGTCGAGGCTTTCGTGGCCGACCCGCGGCCGGAGGCCTACGACGAGCTGGTCGATCGCCTGTTAATGTCGCCGCACTACGGCGAGCGGATGGCGATTTACTGGCTCGACCTCGTGCGGTACGCCGACACCGTCG
>JACOUI010000327.1 GCA_016177915.1 Planctomycetia bacterium | reverse complement strand
GCGACCCTTTGACATCGAAGGCTTCGACAGTATCGTCACCTCCACTGCCGCTCCGACTGCTTCCGGCTGGAGCGACCGTTGCCGGGTGGGGCTTGCACCCACTGGAAGACCAGCGCCTTTTCACGGCGCACTGAATCCGGCCACTACGAACAGCCGCCCAAAGGCGAGGACTCCGACTAGAGTCCAAATTCCCGCAGCACCAGGGCCGCCACATCGAAGTCGGCCATCGCGTTGCCGACCAGGATCCCGCGCTGCGAGGCCAGAATCACACCGCGCTGCTCGTCCGTGACGGCGGGAGCGCCGTGCGAACCCTTCACCAGCGACGCGCTGAGCGGAATGCCCTTCGTCGCCGGGTCGAAGAACAGTTCGACCGGGTCGTAGCCCGGCTTGCGGTGGATGTCGACGGTCCGCGCGAACGACGGGGCACGCCCGTCGTCGAGCCAATAGTAATACGCCTGCCAGCTCCACGGCTCGGAGATGAGCACGACCTCGCCGCTACGCGCATGATCGAGGTCGTACTTGCGGCGCTCGTCGCCGACCAGCACTTCCGCAATTCCCTCGCGGCCGGCAAATAGCGTTCGCACGCGCTCGGCAACCTGCGTGTCGCCGTCGCGGACAAAAACGTGCGAAAACTGATGATCGACGAGCGCCCAGGCGGCCGAGGCGGCAAAGTCGATGACTTCGCCGCCTGAGTCTTCCCGCACCGCCAGGAGTCCCGCCTCGCGCAGCAGGCGATTAGGATGCGTCACGTGCCGCACCGGCAGGATCGTGTACTCGCTCGCCACCAGCCACAATGGCTCCGCTGGTGCAAAGGCCTGCCGCATGCCCGCAATCAGCCGGCCGAGCACTTCATCGAGCTCGCCGAGCGATGCCTGCGCCGCCGGGCTGTCCGGGCCGGCCCTTTGGGCCGCGTAATCCAGGTGCGGCAGGTAGACGTAGAAAAAGTTCGGGCGGAAGCGGCGCGCCCCTGCCACGGCCGAGTCGGCGATCCAGGCCGTCGACTTGATGTTCGCCAGCGGACCCCAGAAGTGCATCAGCGGAAAATGACCAAGCTGGTCGCGAAGCTGGCCGTACATCTCCGTCGGCCGCGTGTAGCACCACAGCGACTCGCTGCCGTCGGGATTGTGGATGGGGGCGGGCGTGCAGATGGAGTCGGCCCCGCAGCCTTTGCTCAGCAGCGGAAACCAGACGGCGCTGGTCGCGCCCGGCCGTTTCTGGTGCAGCACGTCCCAGATTTGCGGCCCGGCGATCGTTTCGTTCCAGGCGGTCCACATTTCCACCTGTCGCTTGTCGCGCCAGAAAAAGCCGTTGGCCACGACGCCGTGCCCCGACGGCAGCTTGCCCGTCGTCATGTTCGCCTGCACGGGGCAGGTCACGCACGGGAAGCTGGGGACGAGCGTCATCTGGTCCGCGGCCAGCGCGCGGAGGTTCGGCATGGCCGCAAGATCCTTCCCGCGCAGGCCGGGGACGGACAGCAAGATAACGTGCTCGGGCATGGGCGTCGTTCGACCCGATGGGAGTGGCACACCCTGAGTGGAACCCCCAAAACGCAGTCGTGGTGTGCATTGGGCCTGAGTTTAGCGAAGCGCGCCGTGTCGCACACCCCGCAGCCAGCGAGTTTTGCGAAGGGCGTGTCGGCGCGGCAGGCGCAGCCCGCAGCGCTCGGTACGGCCTATGCTTGAAGTGGGCGGCAGAGTCGTCCCGCTATGGGCGAACATTCGCCATGGAGAAACACGATGGCCTTGCCAGGCGCGTTTAGCCCTTCACAATGGTCGCTCCTGCCGGAAGAAACGGTCCTTGCGCCGGAACTTTGCGTCGAGCCGCCGTTGACTTCGCGCGCCGAGGTGGCCCTCGACGTGAACACTATGGCCGACCTTTGTGACTCGCCGGTGCCGCCGAAAGAAACTCGCACGATGACCTCGCCTGCTCCAAAGCCCGCAGCGAAGAAGTCCGCCCGGACGCTCGTCACCGTGGCCACGTACAACGAGCGCGAGAATCTGCCGCTCTTGGTCGAGGAGATTTTTCGCCACGCGCCGGACGTGGACCTGTTGGTGATCGATGACAACTCGCCGGACGGCACGGGCGCGTGGTGCGACGAGGCCGCCACGCGCGAGCCGCGGCTTAAGTGCCGGCACCGCACGGGCAAGCTGGGCCTGGGGACGGCGATCCTCGCCGGCATGAAGCACGCCCTGGAGCACGGCTACGACTACGTCCTGAACATGGACGCCGATTTCAGCCACCACCCGCGCTACCTGCCGGCGATCCTCGAGGCGATGGAGAAGCAGCCGGCGGCCGACGTGGCCATCGGCTCGCGGTACGTGGCCGGCGGGGGCGTCGAGGGCTGGCCGCTCAAGCGGCAGCTCATGAGCCGGGCCGTCAACTGCTACGCACGGTGGCTGCTGTGGCTCTCGGCCCGCGATTGCAGCGGGGCCTATCGCTGCTACCGCACGTCGCTTTTGAAGAAGATCGACCTGGATGCGGTGCGCTCGCGCGGCTATTCGTTCCAGGAGGAGATCTTGTGGCGGGCGCGGCGGGCCGGCGCGCGGATGCGCGAGGTGCCGATTATTTTTGCCGACCGCACGCGCGGCACGTCGAAGATCAATTCGCGCGAGGCGCGCGAGGCGCTGTGGGTCATCTTCCGGCTGGGCGTGTTCGGAAGGTAGCTTTTTCGTGCTCGTCGTCGTTCTGGTTCTCGCTTCGCGGCGTCCTAAGAAGCGTTCGCCCAGGAATGCCGCCGGACTTACCTCCCCGGCAGCGTCCCCTGGAATCCCGCCTCGCGGAACGGCTTGTCCGTCACCACGTCCACGATCTTCAAGGCCACGATCGTGCCGTAGGGGACGAGCACTTTGCGGGCGCCTTGCGTGTCGGGCGTGCGGCGCTCGATGAGCAGCATGGCGTCCGTGTGCATAAAGCCGGCAAACGGAATCTGTTCTTGCTCCGTGACGAGGACGCCGGCGTGCGAGAGCCCCTTGGGCCAGTGCTGAAAGAATTTCCGCCAGACGTCGGCCAGATCGTGCCCCGATGCGCCGGGCGGAAGCGACGCGAGCGGAGCGAGGGAATCGACGGAATCGACGAGGGCTGTGGTCATGGCGAACTCCCTCCCCCCTTTGCGGGGGAGGATCGGGGTGGGAGGTCGGTTGGCGATGGCGCGTCAACACGCGCTCCCGGCAAAATGGCAACGGGGGCCGGCAGGAAAGCATAGCATGCGCCGTAGGACGCACTGGGAAACGCGCCGGCCGCCAACGGTCGGACGCATTGGAAATGCATCGAGGTCGATCCGCCAGAAACGCGCGAGGCGTGGGCCGACGTCCGCCGGCCGGTCGGATTCTCACTCGCCCGCGCGACGCATTTCCCAATGCGTTCTGCCAAGGGCGAATTCGCAGAAGCCGCTACTCGCCCACGAAGGGCATCAGGGCCAGGAAGCGGGCCCGCTTGATCGCCTTTGTCACGGCGTGCTGGCTGGCCGCCCCGCAGCCGCTCTTGCGGCGGCTGATGATCTTCCCCTGCCGGCTGACGAGCTTCGTCAGGAGGTCCAGGTCCTTGTAATCGACGTACATCGGCCGCGGCCGCTTGCCCTCGATGAAGACCGGGTCTTTCTTCTTCGCCCGCATGATGGGCTTGCGTTTTTTCTGGAAGGCCATGATCGCATCCGGTGAATCGGGAGTTTTTTGGGGGCCTTTGAGTTTACCGCTAGCGCCCCTCGCGGCATAGGGGGCTTTCTTCCCACCGCCGACCGCGCTCCCCTCTCACGGCGAACGGCCGGCGTGAGCCGGCCGGTGCCATGGAAAACGCGAGAG
>JACOUI010000326.1 GCA_016177915.1 Planctomycetia bacterium | reverse complement strand
GCGTCAATTCGCCGTCCAGATAGGCGCTGAGCAGTTCGTCGTGCCAGATGGGTTTCATGTCCGCATCCGCCCAAACTCGTTGGGCGCCGATGTTATCGTTTGCCGGTGCCGATCAAAACCAGCGCCGGGCATCATGAATTCTAATCTTCAGGCCGTTGCCGCGATAGGAATCGCGCTTGAGTCCCATCGCGATAAGCACCTCAACTCCATTTCTGTTCTTGGTTTACGTATCGACCGACCGCCGGCGCTAACTGCAGCTCGATCGGGCCAACGGTCCGCCGCACCGAGGCTAAGATGCCTTCGGCAACGTCGAAGTTCCCTGTTTTCTTGCGGAATGCCAGCAAGAAAGGCGTGCCTGGGGTCACGTACTCAATTACTTCCGCCCGATTAGCCGCATCACGCCGGACCAGGGCCGCGTGTTGACCACGTCCTCCTTCGTCAAGCCGGCCCGCCGCGCCTGCAGCACCCCGTAACGGATCGTCTCCAGTCCTTGGGTGCTGTGGGCGTCCGTGCTGATGACGATCGGGATGCCGTGCTCTTTGGCGGCGGCGCAGGCCACATCGTCCAGATCGAGCCGCGCGGGATTGGCATTGAGCTCCAGGATCTTCTTGTGCTCCTTGGCCGCCGCGAAGACCGCGTCCAGGTCCACGTCGTAACCGCTCCGCCGCTCCAAGAGCCGGCCCGTCGGATGGCCGATGGCCGAAACGTGCGGGTTCTCCAGCGCCCCGAGGAGGCGCTTCGTGATTTTCTCCCGCGGCTGGTTCTGGCCGTAGTGCAAACTGGCCACGACCCAGTCGGCCTCGGCCAGGACGTCGTCGGCCAGGTCCAGGCCGCCCTTTTCGAGGATGTCGACCTCGACGCCCTTGAGCACCTTGATCCCTTTGACGCGGTCGTTGAGCTTGTCGATTTCGGCCCATTGCCGGCGGAGCCGCGCGCCATCGAGGCCATTGGCCATCGTCACGCGCTTGGAGTGGTCGGTGATGGCGATGTACTTGAGGCCGCGTTTTTTGGCCGCCTCGACCATTTCCTCGAGCGTGGCGGCACCGTCGGTCTGGTTGGTGTGCATGTGCAGATCGCCCTGGATGTCGGCGACCTCGATCAGCTCGGGAATCTGGCCCGATTCGGCCCACTCGAACTCCTGCCGCGCCTCGCGCAGCTCCGGGGGAATCCAGGGCAGGTCGAGCAGCTTGTAGACCTCCTCCTCGGTCCGGCCGCCGATGTACTTTTCGCCGCGGAAGACGCCCCACTCGCTCACCTTGAGGCCGCGGTCCTTCGCCCGGCCGCGGAGCACGATGTTATGCTGCTTGGAGCCGGTGAAATACTGCAGCGCCGCGCCGAACGACTCGGCCGGCACGACGCGCAGGTCCACTTGCAGACCCGTGTCCAGACGGACGACCATCTTCGTTTCGCCGCGGGCCAGGACCTCGGCCACGCCGGAGAAGGCCCCGAAGCGGTCCATCACCGCCGCCACGTCGGACGAGACGACGAGCAGGTCGAGGTCGCCGACGGTGTCCTTTCCGCGGCGGTAGCTTCCGCCCACCTCCATTTGCTCGATTCCCTTGCACTGCCGCATGTGTTTAAGGAGGGCTTGCGCATATTCGTCGGCCGCGGCCCAGTAGATGCGCTTTTGCGATTCCGCGGCCAGCGAAAGCCCCTTGAGGATCGTCTCTTCGGTCTTCTCGCCGAAGCCTTTCAGCTCGCGGACCTTGTGGG
The DNA here is from genome assembly GCA_016177915.1 of Planctomycetia bacterium. Taxonomy (GTDB): domain Bacteria; phylum Planctomycetota; class Planctomycetia; order Pirellulales; family S012-138; genus JACOUI01. Next base: position 4,179 of record JACOUI010000326.1, on the reverse strand, counting down.
CCTCGCAAGCGGCCTTGAGCATGTCGAGGTCCTTGATGGACAGCTCGCGATAGAGCGCGGCCGCCTTTTTGGGACCCAGGCCGGGGATGCGCATCAACGCCAGGACGGTCTTGGGCACTTGCGCGCGGAGGTCGACAAGCTGCGGCAGCGAGCCGGTCTTGACGAGCGTCTCGATTTTGCCGGCCAGGTCCTCGCCGATGCCCTGGATTTCCGTCAGGTCGCGGCCCTCATGGACGAGGGCTTCGATGGATTCGCCGAAGTCGCCCAAGGTGCGCGAGGCGTTGCGATAGGCGCGCACGCGGAAGGGGTTGGCACCCTGAAACTCCAGGATGTCGGCGATCTCGTCGAACGCGGCGGCGATCTGGGCGTTGGTCACGGCGCGAATCGTCGTCGGGCGACGACCGGCCGTCGTCAACCGGCCCCGGCGACCCGCTGTGAGGCGCCTGGGGGGCTGACGCCCCCCGCTCGCCGCGCGGTTAGCGTCGAACGAAAAATAAGTGTCGTCTTTCGCGGAGCGAAAGAGCGTCCTTTCGCGGAGCGAAAGGCGACAATTCCGGAAGTTATTTTTCGGCCGCTCCTTAGCGGCTACTTCTCCTGCTTCTCGCCGGCCTTGTCCTCGGCGTTCTTCTCCGCGGGCTTCTTCTCCTCCGGCTTCTTCTCGTCCTCCTTCTGCTCCTCCTGCTTCTTTTCTTCTGGGCTCAGCTTCTCGCGCCAGGGCTTCTTGTCCTTGTAGCTCTGCAATTCCTTCTTGAGCTGCTCGGCGATGTCGCCCGTCGCCGCTTCGTCCACTTTGCTGGCCTCGACGGCCTTCGTCGACCAATCGACGGCCGTCTCGAAGTCGCCCGTCTCGGCATAGGCCGCCGCCAGCGTGCTTAAGATGTGGGCCTCCTTGTACTCCGTCAGCTCGCAGGCCTTCTTGGCCAGCTCGATCGCCCGCTTGCCGTCGCGGACCTTGTCGTCGGGCGACGTGCACAGCACCCAGGCCAGGTTGTTCAGAACGTGGTCGCTCTTGTCGAACAGTTCGTGGGCGGCGGTGTAATCGGCCACGGCCTCGGCGTGCTTGCCCGCTTGCAGGTACGCGTCGGCGCGGGCCGTCAAGGCCGCGGGATTCTTCGGCTCCCGCTTGAGCACGCCGCTAAAGGTCTCGATCGCCTTGTCGGCCTTCTTGTCGGCCAAATAGAGCATGCCGATCTGGAGCATCACGGCCGTGTCGTTCTGCCCGCCCTTGAGCAGCGATTCCAGGTCCGTGATCGCCTCTGTGATCTTGCCCGTGCCGGCCAGGAGCGCCGCGCGGGCGCGGACGGCCTGCGGCAGTCCGGGCTGGAACTTGAGGATCGTGTCGATGTCCTCGAGGGCCTTTTCGTCGTCGTCGCCCAGGGCCTGGTGCGCGCCGGCCCGCAGCAGAAGCAGCGCGGCCGTCGGCTGGCCGACGCTGAGGGCCTTGTTCACGTCGTCCAGCGCCTCCTTCCCCTTGGACTGCAAGAGATAGACGCGCGCCCGCTGCTCGTAGGGCAGGGGAGACTGCGGCTCCAGCTCGACGGCCTTGGTCAGGCTCGCCAGCGAATCCTCGAACTTCCTGGCCGCGGCCAGCGCCAGCCCGCGGAGCATGTGGCTCTTGGCGTCCTTCGGGTTGATCTTGATGGCGGCGTCGACGTCGGCCAGGCCCTCGTCGGACTTTCCCTGATTGAAATGGAACAGCGCTCGGGCGCGGCGGGCGTCGGGATCGCGCGGCGAGAGCTTGACGGCGTCGTTGTAGTCGGCCAGGCGTTTTTCGGCGCTGCGCGGCAGCTCGGCCCGCGCGAGCAGGGCCTTTGCCTTCGTTTCCGCGTCGCCGCCGGCCAGGTCGATGGCCTGCGTCAGCGTTTCTTCGGCGCGTTTTTCGTCGTCGCCGCCCAGGGCCAGCAGCCGGCCGAGGTACAGGTGCGACGCGGCGGACTTCGGCTCCAGCTCGATGGCCTGCTCCAGGTCGGTGACGGCCGTGCCGCGAATTCGCGCAAGCTGGCGCAGCTCCTCGGCACTCTCGGGGCTGGCGGAAAGGACGGCGTCGGCGAACTTTGAACCCCGCTCGAAGAGCGCCGTGGCCAGAAGCTGCTTGGCCAGGCGATCGTTCTGCCCGGTGAGCCCGTCCTTGAGCGCCTTCTGGCAGTGCTTGATGACCTCGCCCAGGCCAAGGACGCCTTCGCCCGCGTTGAGCTTGGCTTCAATCGCCTTGTCGAGCGACTCCTGGCCGGGGTCGTCATCGGCGCGGGCGGGCGCCGCGGCGAAGGTGCAGATGAGAAGGGAAAGAGCGGCAACCCACCAAGGGAAAGAGCGGCAACCCACCCTGCGGAGCGCATGAAATCACCTCGTTTTTCATTCGATCGTGTCGCGCTGGTAAGCCTACGCTTTGGACCGCGCGGGGTAAATACCGCTCTTGAAACGCATCGTAGGACGGACTTTAGTCCGTCCTTCGATCCGCAATGGACGTCGATTCGGGACGGACTGAAGTCCGTCCTACACGGCAAGCGCAAAATTGTTCCTTGACAACGCGCGTCTGACAAGACCACGCTGGCGGGCGAGTGCTCGACGGTAGGAAGACGCGCGCTAGGGAGATACCGCGCAATGCTCACCCGAATCTCTTTGCTCCTGGTGCTAATGGCCGCCGCGGGAAATGTCTTCGCCGAACCGCCGGCCGGCGAGACCGTGAAGCCGCGGTTCGTGCGAACGGTCGTCGCCGACGGCAAGCACAACGCCTTCACCGCCATGGTCCAGTGGCGCGGCGAGTTCTGGCTCGCTTTCCGCAAGGGCGCGGCCCACAACTCCGGCGACGGCGACGTGATCGTGCTGCGTTCGCGCGACGCCGAAACTTGGACTCAGGCCCTGCGGCTCGACGTCCTGCCCGACGACCGGGATCCCGAGTTCCTGGCCACCGAAAAGCGCCTGTTTCTGTACACGCCCTCGATGCGCGGCGCGGAGCTTACGAGCTATGCGACCTACACCGACGACGGCCGGGCCTGGAGCACGGCCCAGCAGGTCTATGAGCCGCAGTACATTTTCTGGAAGCCGATCGCCCACCAGGACGCCGCCGGGCGCATCCAGTTCTTCGCCACGGCCCATAAGAAGGCCGAGGGGAACGAAGGCGGCAAGGGCCGCGACGTACACTTGATCTCGTCCGACGATGGCCTTTCGTGGACGAAGGTCTCGACGATCCGCTCGGGCAACTGGGAGAGCGAAACGACGATCCATTTCTCGGCCGACGATCACATCGTCGCTTTCCTGCGCGAGAAATACTCTCTCCCCGGCGCGTTCATCCTGGAAGCGAAGGCCCCCTTCGCCGATTGGAAGCAGCGCGAGGCGGGCGTGCACCTTTCGGGCCACAGCGTTTACACTTTCGGCGGCGTCACCTATCTCTTCTCGCGCACGATCGAAGGGCCGGACAAGAAAACCGGCACGCGCGTCTACCTCTACGAGGGCGGGAAGCTCGTCCCCTACTGCGACCTGCCCTCGGGCGGCGACTGCTCCTATCCCGCGGCCGTGCCCGTGGGCGACGAAATGCTGGTCAGCTTCTATTCGTCGCACGAAGGGACGACGAACGTCTATCTGGCGGCGGTGCCGCTCAAGAAGCAGCGGCCGTGACCGCGTTCAAGCGGTCCGACGGCGGACATTGGCGGCCCGGGGGCGCTTACGGCCCTGGCGCGACGCACGAGCGGTGGAAAGCGGTGGGTTGTAAAGAAACGGCCCCTCACCGTTCTTGGGCGCGCCCATGATCTCCGCCAGAAGCTGCACGTCGGCCAACAGCGCCGCCCGGCGAGGTTGTGACAAATCGGCGAGCCGCTGACGCACGCGGTCGCGGAACAAGGGGGGAGACTTCCGGGCCAGCAACTCCCCCTTGGGCGTGACGCAGGCGACGACGCTGCGGCGATCGTTTTGCGAGCGCTGGCGACGGATGAGTCCCGCACGCTGGAGCCGCTGCAGGATGCCGGTCACCGTCGGCTGGCTGAGGTGGAGCGATTCAGCGATGGACGTGGGCGTAACATTGTGCTGTGCACGCACTTCCCGCAGCACGGCCAGTTGGGGCGACGTCAGGCCGAACTCTTGCCAAAGCCCGTGCGACCAGAGATCGACGGCCCGCGTGATCCGCCGGAGGGCGACAATGATCTCTTCTTCCGTGCTCAGCGCAGGCGACATTCCGGCGTAGCT
>JACOUI010000038.1 GCA_016177915.1 Planctomycetia bacterium | reverse complement strand
GAGAGTCTCGTCAAATCGTCAAGCGATGGTACGAGGGATTCGTCACGAGGCGATGCGTGTTCTTGCACCTGCTTTACCACCTTCCCCGGCTGCTGCCAAGCAGTTCGCGTTCGCGCGCAGGTCCCAGCCGCAAGCGGCCGATGCCCTTGGCGCGCGCAGGGCCCGGCAGCAGCCGCTTGCTGGGACCTGAGGGGAACGGAGAGACTGCTATAAGTACGAGTACGACGAATCGCTGAAATCGCGAGGGGACCGAAAGTGAGACTCCCTCGTACCGCGCTTCCCCGCTGGCTATAATCCCCACTTTCCATCGTCCCCCAGAAAGCCGCCGTCTGAAGGCGGGACTCCAGCGTGAAAATCCACGAATACCAGGCCAAGCAAATCCTCAAGGCGGCCGGCGTTCCTGTGCCTAGAAGCGCCGTCGCCGCCACGCCCGAAGAAGCGGCCGAGGCGTTCCGGCAGCTCGGGTCCCCCGTCGCTGTCGTCAAGGCGCAGATCCACGCCGGCGGACGCGGCAAGGGCACGATCCAGGGCACTTCGTTCCGCGGCGTACAGCTCGTGCAAAGCGCCGAGCAGGCGGCCGATGCCGCCCGCAGCCTCCTCGGAAAGCCGCTCGTCACGATCCAGACCGGCCCGGCCGGGCGGGTCGTGCGGCACGTGCTCGTCGAAGAGGGCTGCGACATCGCCCGCGAGTTGTACGTGGGCATCGTGCTGGACCGGGCGGCATCGAAGCCGGTGCTGATGGCCTCCAGCCAGGGCGGCATGGACATCGAAGCGGTCGCCGCCAAAACGCCGCACCTCATCTTCAAGGAGCATTTTTGCGCGACGGGGGGGCTGGCCGCTTTTCAGGCCCGCAAGATGGCCTGGCGGCTGGAGCTTCCCGCCGCCAGCCTGCGCAGCGCCGAGTCGTTCCTGCGCGGCGTGTGCCGGGTGTTTCTCGACGCCGATTGCAGCTTGCTGGAGGTCAACCCGCTCGTGCTGACCGGCGCGGGCGAGCTGGTGGCGCTGGACGCGAAGATCAATTTCGACGATAACGCCCTGTTCCGGCACAAGGATTACGCGGCCCTGCGCGACCTGTCAGAGGAGGAGCCGGCCGAGGTCCGCGCGGCGGGCGCCGGCCTGAGCTACGTCAAGCTCGACGGCAACATCGGCTGCTTGGTGAACGGGGCGGGCCTGGCCATGAGCACAATGGACCTCATCAAGCTGCACGGCGGCGAGCCGGCGAATTTTCTGGACGTGGGCGGCGGGGCGAACGTCGATCAGGTGACCGAGGCCTTCCGCATTCTGCTGTCCGACAAGAATGTGCAGGCGGTGCTTGTCAACATCTTTGGCGGCATCATGCGCTGCACGACGATCGCCAGTGCGCTCGTGACGGCGTACAAGACGGTCGGCTTCTCCGTGCCGCTCGTGGTGCGACTGGAAGGGACGGAGGTGAAGGAGGGCCGCAAGATCATCGCCGACAGCGGCGTCAACATCATCGCCGCCGACGGGCTGACCGACGCGGCGAAAAAGGTCGTCGCGGCCGCGGCCGCATAGTTTCCTCCCCCCTTGCGCTCAGAGGGTTAGGGTGGCGGGGTTGCGGGCGAGGGGCGCTGGGTCCAAACGCAGCCGGGAGACGTTCGCCATGCGATGCTTCCGTCATTCGACGATCGAGGCCGTGGGCATCTGTAAATGCTGTGGAAGAGGGCTCTGCGAGTCGTGTCTCGTGGCTGTTGGAAACTCACTCTCATGTCGCGGGACGTGCGAGGATTTGGTCCAACGTCATGAGCGCCTTTTTGAACAGGAAGAGCAGAAACAGAATGTTGAATCGCGCATGTACCGAACGCTGGCGGTCGTTCTCGGAATCATGGCCGCCGCATGTGTCGTGGCGGCCTACCTCGTACATCGAGAACGCGCGGTCCAACCCCTCTTTGCAGATTTTGCGTACGTACTCGTTGCGCTGGGAGCAGTCTGCTTGATTGGCTGTGTGGCGTGCTTTTGGGCGTCGCGGAAGCTGGCATCGCGGCGTCCTTCAACGCCCCGACAAAATCCGATTCGTTAGCGTCTCGACTCCGCAGTCTCCCTGACTCGTTCATTCAAACTCCTTCCCGATGTCCATCCTCGTCAACAAAAACACCCGCGTCCTCTGCCAGGGCATCACCGGCAGGGTCGGCCAGTTCCATACTCGCGGCTGCCTCGACTACGGCACCAAGATGGTCGGCGGCGTCACGCCCGGCAAAGGGGGCGAAAAGGTCGAGGGGCTACCCGTCTTCGACACCGTGGCCGAGGCCGTCCAGGAAACCCGCGCCGACGCCACCATGATCTTCGTCCCAGCCGCTTTCACTGCCGACGCGATCCTGGAGGCGGTGGACGCGGGCATCAAGGTGATCGTGGCCGTGACCGAGGGCGTCCCTGCCCTCGACATGGCCCGCATCTACGGCCGCGTCCGCGCCAGCCAGTCGGTGCTGATCGGTCCCAACTGCCCGGGCGTCATCACGCCCGAGGAGTGCAAGATCGGCATCATGCCGGGCTACATCCACAAGCGCGGGAAAGTGGGGGTGATCAGCCGCTCCGGCACGCTGACTTACGAGGCTGTGTGGCAGCTTACGAACCTGGGCCTGGGGCAATCGACCTGCATCGGCATCGGCGGCGACCCGATCGTTGGGACGAGCTTCGTCGATCTTTTGGCGCGGTTCGAGGCGGACCCGGGGACAGAGGCGGTGCTGATGATGGGCGAGATCGGCGGGACGGCCGAGGAGGAGGCGGCGGCGTTTGTGAAGGCGAACATGACGAAGCCCGTCGCGGCGTTCATCGCCGGCCGCACGGCCCCGCCGGGGAAGCGGATGGGGCACGCGGGGGCGATCATTTCAGGCGGGAAGGGGACGGCGGCCGAAAAGATCGCCGCCCTGGAATCGGCCGGGATCGTCGTGGCCGAGAGCCCCGCCGACATGGGCACGGCCGTAAAGCGGGCGATGGAGCGCGGCCGCCCACGGCGCCTCGCGACAAAACGGCGCGTCGCGAACGCGTCGGCAAAATCGTCCCGTCACAGCGGCAACTCGCGCGGCCGCGTGCGCGGCAGCACTAAGAGATCATCGCGCCGCGCCCTGGCCGGAAAATCGCGCAAGCGCGCCGGCCGGTAGGGCGAGGCCGCAGCCGATCGTGCCGACCTGGCATCGGTGGATCGCCTCCACCGACCCTGCGTCGACCCTGCGTCGACCCTGCGTCGGTGGGGCGACGACTGGCCGCTAACGCGGCGCACCAAAGCACTCCGGTCACTATCGGCCTTCCTTCTGCGGGACCTTTGATTGGAAACTCCGCGCGCGCTCTGCCGCACGCTGCCGGCTCGCGCCCCAAAAGCCCGCGCACCGCCGCAAGCCCCCAAAAGGGGCGGGCGATGTAGCTGCCAATCGTTGCCCCACCGACGCAGGGTCGACGCGGGGTCGGTGGAGGCAATTCTGTCGGCGCGCCTAAATCAGTTGACGCGCAGCCGGCGGTAGGCGCCGTCGGCGTGCTTCGTCCCGTCGTAGCGCTCCAAGAGTCCCGCGTCGACCAGCGGCTGCCGCAGCGTCGTGCCACGCTGGTAGCCGTTGTCGCTGATGCACGAGGGGTCGAAGGGGTGGAACGAGAAGATGCCGTCGGAGCCGCGGATGCGGCCGTACCAATCGCGGCCGGCCTCGAACTCCCGCACCGGCCGGCCCACCGTGTCGTGGCAGCGCAGGCACGACTTCCGCTCCACGTCGATGAAGCCGGCGGCGTACTGGGCCGGCACGACGTGAAACGCGGCCTTCGTCGTCGCGGCGTGCGTGTGCCAGCCGGTCGTGCCGCGCCGCCACAGCGTGCTGGCGGCCGACGTGAACTTCGTCTTCGTCAAAAGCTCCTCCACGAGCCCGTCGTCGCCGACCTCGGGCAGCTCGTCCTCGCCCATCCATTGCGAAATCACCGTCCGGCCGGGATGGACGCTGGCCAGGAGCTTGGGCGCAAGCTCGCGCGGCTTTTCCAAATGCTCGACCAGCGCGGCCAGCTTCTCGTCGTCCTGCCACTTGGGGCGCAGTTGGCGAATCCGCTTCGCCAGGTCGTCCGCCGTGGGGAAGGGACGGAAGGCATCGACCGCCCAGTCGTCGGCATCGCGCGTCCGCACGCGCACCTCAAAGGGCAGCGACTTGCCGCCCGGCGAACGCAGGAGCAGCACCTCGCCGAAGATCGTCCCCCGCGGGAAGAGCCAGCCGTACGACGGCTCACTGTCGCCGGGCAGCGTTTCAGTGAACCAGACGATCGGCCGCGGGCGACCGTCGTCATCCAGCGGCAGCCAGAGGAACTTGAATGTCTCGACGGAGCGCGAGCGGTGCGCGCCCGCCGGGCCGCCCCAGGGGAACTCGACGTTCCCGTTGCCGTAGGGCTCGCTGTCGTTGGCCGAGATGTTGTAGCGCGGCGAATGAACGCCCGGGAACGCCCCGTCGCGGAACTGGTAGGCACCGGGCATTTCGTCGTCGGTGTACAGGATCAGGCGTTCGTCGCCGAAGAGCTTCTGCAGTTCGTCGTCGTCGATCTGCGGCAGCAGGTTGCGAAGCTGCCGGTCGCGCTCGGCCGTCGTCAGGCGAAACGGCGGCTGCGGCCGGCCGGACGAGAGCATCGTCATTTCTTCGTTGCCGCGCGACGCGCTTCCTCCCAGCGAAACTGACAACAAAAGCGAAAGCGACAGAGAAAGGGACAGCGAGTTGCGAATCACAGCGTGTTCCTCCGTGGAACGAGTAAACCGCCTCTCGGGCGCAGTTTCAGCCCGAAACGCAAGTCCGTGGTGTCGAGTTTCGCAGCGGGCGCCGACGCGTGCGGGCGCGGGCCGACCAACGCCGGCCGATCGCGCGCAGTGTTCACGCGGGCTTTCTTACACGAGGTCCATCAACACGAGCCCCCCGCAGCAAATCGTTTGCAAAAAAGAGTAAAGAGCCTCTTGAGGATCGCGACGGCAGGGGCCGGAGCAAAATCGTCCGGCAATGTCGCATCGGGCGGGAAAGTCCTTTGCGCTCGTGTTGGGGGGAGAGGATAGCGGATGCGGCGGGAAATGCAAGAGGGCGGGAAGGGGAAACGGGGAGCGGGGAGGGGGGAGGGGGAATTGAAAAATGAGAATTGCAAATTGAAAATTGTTCGAATTCGGGGGTTGCGCCGATATCTGCGGCCGTCGCAGTTTTGATTCGAGGCGCCGAACGCGGTATGTTGCGGTTGGGCAAGTCGCTGGGCCTGCGCTAGTTCAATCGCAGCCAAGCTCGGCTGGTGCGTCATGCGGGGCGATTTGCTGTCCGCCGAGATGGCCTCGTTGATCGTCGGCGGCGTCGGCTGCCTAGTTCTCGCGCGGCTCGTCTTACGGCCGATTCACCAGGCGGCGCGCGACCGCGGTAAGACCCCCGAGGGACGCTGGCGCCCGGTTCAGTTTCACACCGGCGATCTGTTCTTCCTGTTTCTTTACGTTGCGCTCGGCCTGGGCATCGTCGCTGCGGCAGACCGCCTGATCTTCCGCAACCTTCCCTCGGACGATATCTCTTTGTGGGAGATTCAACTCTTTGGCTGCGCGATGGGATTTTTCACTTGCCTGTGGTGGCTGGGAATCCGTCTCCTATCGCGCGCCGTCGTACGGCGCCGATCGCGGCGCGTCCAGTTCTTATTCGCGCTGCCGATGATCTACCTGGCCGCGTTTTTGCTCGTCTGGGTGCCCATCTATGGAGTGGTCGCGGATCGCCGTTCCGGCGGACGACTCGACTCGTGCGCTGGATTCGTTTGTTCCGCTGTGGTTTTCGGACCGTTCCTATTCGCCCTGCACCGCGTGGTCGTGTGGGTTGCGTCGCCCGAGAAGAAGACGCCGATCGGCGAGGAGACGAGCCGCGCGGATGAAGCGACGCCGCGCGCGCCGGAAGGCTGATTCGAACTGGAACCGCGCGAGAGCGGGGCGGCTCGCCGCCACGAATGGCAGGCGGGCCGCCTACCCTACGCCGTCTCCTGCTCCTTAAGCCCCAGTTCCTCCTTCATCTGCTCCCGAATCTTGAACTTCTGGATCTTCCCCGTCACCGTCTGCGGGAAGGCCTCCACGAACTTGATGTACCGCGGCACCTTGTAGCGGGCCAGCTTCGCCTGGCAGTAGCCGCGGATCTCCTCCTCCGTCGCCTTCGTGACCGACTTGAGCTTGATCCACGCGCACAGCTCCTCGACGTACTTCGGGTCCGGCACGCCCACCACCGCCGCCTGCTCCACCGCCGGGTGCGTGAACAAAAACTCCTCGATCTCGCGCGGGTAGATGTTCTCGCCGCCGCGGATCACCATGTCCTTGATCCGCCCGGTGATCTTGTAGTAGCCGCTCGCCAGCCGCACGGAGAGGTCGCCCGTGTGCAGCCAGCCCTCGTTGTCGATGGCCTCGGCCGTGGCCTCGGGGTTGTTGTAATAGCCGAGCATCACGACGTGCCCGCGCGTGCAAAGTTCGCCCTGCGCGTTGTCGGAAAGCGTCTTGCCGGTCTGCGGATCGACGATCTTCACCTCCACGCCGGGGATCGGCCTGCCTACCGTCTCTACGCGCAGCTCGATCGGGTCTTCGGCGCGGGTTTGCGTGATGACGGGCGAGGCCTCCGTCAGGCCGTAGGCGATCGTCATCTCGCGGGCCCCCATTTGGTTGATGACCTTCCGCATGACCTCGATCGGGCAAGGGCTGCCGGCCATGATGCCCGTCCGCAGCGACTTGAGGTTCCTCTGCGCAAACGTCGCTTCCTCCAGCTCGGCGATGAACATCGTGGGCACGCCGTAGATCGATGTGGCCCGCTCCTTCTCAATCGCGTCGAGCGTCGCCCCCGGCTGGAAATATTCCCCCGGCACGACCATCGCCGCCCCGTAAACGGCCGAGCAGAGCGTGCCTAGCACGCAGCCGAAGCAGTGATAGAACGGCACGGGGATGCAGACGCGGTCCTTGTCGGCAAAACGCTGGCAATCGCCGATGTAATACGCGTTGAGGAGCAGGTTGCGGTGCGAGAGCGTGGCTGCCTTGGGAAAGCCCGTCGTGCCGGAGGTGTACTGGATGTTGATCGGCTCGGTGGCCTTGAGCGACTCCTCGGCCTGCGCGAGCTCGGTCGCATCGACCGTCCGGCCGCGGTCGAGCATCTCGCTCCACGGGATCGCCCCCGCCGGCGTCGGTCCTTTGATCGAAACGACCCACTTCAGCTTCGGGAACGCGGCGCTTGTGAGCGTGCCCGACGTGGCCAGCTTCAATTCCGGACAGACCTCGTCGAGCATCGCGTGGTAATCGGAGGTCTTGAACCGATCGACCAGGAACAGCGCCACACAGTCGCTCTGCTTGAGGACGTATTGCAGCTCGTGCGGGCGGTACGCCGGATTGATCGTCACCAGGACGGCCCCGATCCGGGCCGTGGCGAATTGCAGGATGACCCACTCGGGCACGTTCGTGGCCCAGACGGCGACGTGCTGGCCTTTCTTGACGCCGAGTGCCAACAAGCCCTTGGCGGCTTCGTACGTCGCGCGATGAAACTCGGCGTACGACATGCGCAGGCCGAGCGCGGGGAACGCCAGCGCGTCGTTGGCGGGAAACCTCTCGGCCGTTTTGGCGAGGACCTGGCCGATCGTGAGTCCTTCGACCCAGGGCGTCGGCGTTGTCGGCAGTGCCATG
>JACOUI010000320.1 GCA_016177915.1 Planctomycetia bacterium | reverse complement strand
TGCCCCCCCTTCGGAAGGGGGGGAGAAGAAGCGACCCCCCCGTGCCCGTCCTTCGTAAGCGGGGGAGGCGAGGACGTGGCCACCTCATCATCGACATCTTGGCGCACGGCGGGCCGGCCGTCCTTGCCGATCTTGTGTACGTACTCCCCCCGGAACCGGCGGTTCGCGTCGCGGCGGCGGCGCTCGATCGCCTCCCGCGGCGGCCGGGCCGGGATGAGCGCGTCGCAGCCGCCGCCGATGAGGTCGCTTCGCCCCGCCGCCACGAGCGCCTCCCGCACCTCGAAATAGTTCTCCGGCTTGAAGAACTGCATCAACGCCCGCTGCAGCTTCCGCTCGCGCAGGTGCCGCGCGATCTTCACCGGCTTCTTCGTAAAGGGGTCAAGCCCCGTGTAGTACATGCACGTGGCGATGTCGAACGGGGCGGGAATGAAATCCTGCACCTGGTCCGGCCGGTAGCCGCTGCGCTTGAGAAAGACCGCCAGGTCGATCATCGAATCCAGGTCGCTGCCCGGATGGCTGGCGATGAAATAGGGAATGATGTACTGCTTCTTGCCGGCCTTCCGCGACTCGTCGTTGAACGACTCTGCGAACTTTTCGAAGTCGTCGCCCGAGGGCTTGCGCATCAGGCTCAGCACGTTGGGGTCGGTGTGCTCCGGGGCGACCTTCAGGTGCCCGCCGACGTGGTGCTGCGCCAGCTCGCGCATGTACTCCGGCGAGCGGCGGGCCAAATCCATGCGAATCCCGCTGGCCACGAGCACTTTCTTGATCCCCGGCACCTCCCGCGCCTTCCGCATCAGTTTGACAAGCGGGCCGTGGCTTGTGCCCAGCAGCTTGCAAATCGTGGGGTGAACGCACGACTGCCGGCGGCAGATCGCTTCGACCTCCGGCCGCGTGCAGGTCATCTCGTACATGTTGGCCGTCGGGCCGCCGATATCGCTCACCACGCCCCTGAAGCTCGGGTCCTCGGTCAGTTGCCGGACTTCAGCGAGGACCGATGCCTCGCTCCGCGACTGGATGATGCGGCCTTCGTGGGCGGTGATCGAGCAGAACGTGCAGCCGCCGAAGCAGCCCCGCATCAGCGTCACCGAGTCCTTGATCATCTCGAAGGCGGGGATCCGCTCGCGGTAGCTGGGGTGCGGGCGTCGCGTGTACGGCAGCGCGTAAATCCGGTCCATCGCCCGCTGGCTGATCGGCAGCAGCGGCGGGTTGCAGACGACGGCCTGCCGGTCGTGGAACTGCACGAGCCGCCGGGCGTTGTAGGGGTTCGTCTCATGATGGATGAGGCGCGTGGCGTCGGCGAAGGCCAGCTTGTCCGTGCTCACCTGCTCGAAGCTCGGCAGGACGAGCGCGTCGTCGGGCGGCGTCTCCGAAGCGCCCATGGCATAGGCCACGCCGCGCATGTCGCGCAGGTCGCGGAGCGTTTGTCGTGGGGCAGGCGTCTCGCCTGCCGCTGTCCGTGGGGCAGGCGTCTCGCCTGCCGTATTCTCAGTTGCAGCCGTCTCGCCTGCCGCCAGGCGCTGGGCAATTTCCAGGATCGGCTCCTCGCCCTTGCCGAAGGCGACGAGGTCGGCCTTGCTGTCGAGCAAGATGGTCCGCCGGACCTTGTCGCTCCAGTAGTCGTAATGCGCGAGGCGCCGCAGCGAGGCCTCGACGCCCCCCGCGATCACTGGGACCCCCGGATACGCCTCCCGCGCCCGCTGGCAATAGGCGAGCGTGGCCCGGTCGGGCCGCATTCCGATCCGCCCGCCGGGCGAATAGGCGTCGTCGTTGCGCACCTTGCGGTTGGCGGTGAAGTGGTTGATCATCGAGTCCATGTTTCCTGCGCTGACGGCGAAGAAGAGCCGCGGCCTTCCAAACCGCCGCCAGGCCTCGCACGACCGCCAGTCCGGCTGGGCCACGATCCCCACGCGAAACCCGCCGGCCTGGAGCACGCGGGCCAGAACGCCCGTGGCGAAGCTGGGGTGATCGACGTAGGCGTCGCCGGTGATGAAGACGACGTCGAGTTCGTCCCAGCCGCGCGCGAGCGCCTCGTCCATCGACAGGGGGAGCGCGCGGCCGTCGCGCGGCGGGACGGCGAGCGCCTCCAGAAGCGCCCCGGCCCGCTGGCCGGCGTTGTCGATGACGGGAAGAGAGTGCATGGGGAGGAGAGCTTGCGGGTGAAGTCGCCGGGGAAATTGAACGGGACCGTGCGCATTATACGCGGCCAGCGGCACGGTGCCGACAGCCGCGCGGAATGACGTACCAGAGGGCGCAAGCGAACGGGACGCGGACCCAGAATTGTCCTGCCGGGCTCGCCGTCCGCACGTCACCGAGTCGAAGAGCGACGAAGCTTTCCCGGCTTTTTCACGCGCGCCTCGTTCTCCTTGATCCGCGCCTTGACGAGCTTCTTGACCAGCGCGGCGGGCAGCGGCCTGTCGGGGGCGAAATGAACCGTCCCCGCGGCCGTAGAGTAGGGTTTAAGGTCGTCCTGGTGCGCCTTCATCACGGCCGGGCTCATCACGAAGAAACTGCAGTGGTTCTCGAACGCGGCGAAGCCCACGAGGCCGCCGTCGAGTTTGAAGATCGGCACCTGGTAGCTGATGACCTCCGTGGCCTTGGGCGCGGCGGCCCGGATCGTCTGGCGGAGCTTTTCGAGCGCGGCCCGCGCCCGTATCGGGACCGCCGCCAGGTAGTCATCGACGTTGGTTGCTGGCGTGCGTCGTTTCATGGGATCATCCCGTTGTGCGGGCGGCGCCATTCTCGCCGCTGAATGGGTCTGCCAGTTCGATCAGCGGAACTCCCCGAACAAATCCCCCGCCGGCCACTCTTTGACCGCCTCGGCGGCCGCGTTCAGCTTGGGGTCCATTGCCCGGCCCAGGTGCTCGCCGTCGGGTCCGCTGCGGGCGTTGAAAAGCACGACGAAGGCGACGTTGTCGTGCCGGCGGAGCATGAGCGTGGCCGTGCCGGGCAGCGAACCGGTGTGCCAGATGGTCGCCCGGCCGTCGCCATCCGTCCGCACGAACCAGCCCAGGCCGTAGTAGGTGTCCTTCGGTTTGCCTTCGCCGTCGTGGCCGGCCGGGCCGTTGGGCCGCTCGACCATCGCCGCGCACGTCCCCTTCGACAGCAAACACTTCGGCTCGTCGGTGAAGGACGCGACAAACCGGGCCAGGTCCACGGCCGAGGCGATCCAGCCGCCGTGCGAATCCATCGCCTCCAGATACCATGCGCCGTAAGGGTGCGGCACCTCCTGGCCAATCTCGCCCACGACGGCCGGGCCCTTCCCTTCCTGCGACGAGTACCGCACTTCGCCGTCGGCCCGGCCCTCGGGCAGCGACTGGCCGATCTTCATCCGGCGGACGGAAAGCGGCGCGAGCACGCGCTGTTGCACGTAGGCTTCGTAGGACGTGCCGCTGACGGTCTCGATCGCCCGTCCCAACAGGCAGTAGCCGAAGTTCGAGTAGGCATAGCGGGCGCCGGGTTCAAAATCCAGCGGCCGGAACGTCATGTAGCGGATCACGTCGCGCGGCTCGGCCGGCGGCAGAAAGCCAAACTGCCCGGCGATCTCGCGCGAGCGGAACATCGGGTCGAACGACGCGCCGCGGTCGAAGCCGCCCGTGTGCCGCAAAAGCTGCGCGATCGTAACGTCCCTCCATCGCGGATCGACGGCGGATGATTGGCCGCTGCCGCCGTTGCCGCTGCTTTCGGCACTTCCGCCGGCGGCAGGCTGGCAATCGCTAAGCTTCAAAACGTCCCAGATGTGCGTATCGAGCGAAAGCTGACCGCGCTCGACGAGCTGCAAGACCGCCACGGCCGTCAGCGGCTTGGAAAGGCTGGCGATGCGAAACAGCGAATCGGGCTGGACGGGCTGGCGCTTGTCGTCGGCCGCGGCGTCGGGATCGACGAAGCCATAGCCCCGGGCCAGGACCAGCCGGCCATCCTTGACGACCGCCAGCGCCGCGCCGGGGACTTTTCGTTCGCGCAGCACCGCCAGCATCGTATCGTCGAAGACCGCCAGCGCCTCGTCGGCCCGGCCGGTGACGGGAATCTCGTCCACTTTCCGCTCCTGGGCACGGATCGACGTGGCGGCGACGGCGAGCGCG
Organism: Planctomycetia bacterium; assembly: GCA_016177915.1. GTDB lineage: Bacteria > Planctomycetota > Planctomycetia > Pirellulales > S012-138 > JACOUI01. The sequence goes on along the minus strand of JACOUI010000320.1, from coordinate 36,691 downwards.
AGAACTACGATGGGGAAGGTCGGGCGTGCCGTCATCGCGCTAAAATGAGAAGCACCGAGGGGCTGACGCCCCCCGCTCGCCTTGGTGTTGTTCACGGCTGCTTCGTCTCCTGCGGAGGTTCGTCGCTCCAGACAAACTCGCCCTGCTCGATGCTCCAATCGTTGCCAAAGAACCCGGCCACCCGCACCCCCTTCGTCCCCTCGCGCAGCATGCGCGTGCCATAGACAAGCAGGTCGGGATAGCCGGCGCCGGAGATGAAATAGTTGGGCGCGATCGCCGCCTGGTTGCCGGCCGGCCCCGTGCCCGCGACGACGCCGACCAGCGCCTGATCGCTTTTCGGGTGCGGGCGGATGAAGGAGCACGCCAGGTCGCCGCCGGCGAGCTCGCGCTGCCCCACCGTGATGCCGTCGCGGCGGACCTGCACGGGGCTTTGCTTCAGGAGGGCTTCCCACGCGGCGTTGGTGTCGGCGTTGCCGTAGAGGATGACGTTGCGCGTGAGTCCCTGAAGGGACTTCACGGACTCGAACTGCGTGTCCGGGACCACGTCGACGGAGCCGTTGCCGCGATACCAGAACGTCTCGGCGTCGAACCGGGCCTTGGACAATGCCCAGGCGTTCTCTTGCTCGTTGCCCTTCGTGCCGTAAACGAAGAGCATGTAATTGCGAAAGGCCTCCTTGAAAGGCCCGTGGCGGTGCGGGCCTTTCAGAGCGGGCGGCGCCGCTAAGACGACCGACCACGAGTCGCCGTGCCGTGCAAGCGTCATCGTCCACGGTTGGTTGGGCAGCCAGGAGCCTTTCAGGTTCTGCCCGTCGATATCCAGATCGATGGGAAGGTGCGGATCGAAAAACTGGCCGTCGAGCGTGAATCGGGCCACGTTCGTCGTCTTGACGGTGAACCGGCGGCTGTCCCCGCCGCGGAACTGCGCGTCCACGGTGCTCGCCTCGCCCTGCTTGATCTGCGCCTCGATCGAGAGCCAATGACACTTGTGCGAAACGGCAGGGTTGGCCGTCGAGAAGTTGATTTGCGTCACGTCGCGCGGCTTGGGAATCTCGCGCCGCTGGAAGAAGTCGAACATGACCGGCCAATCGACGCAGTCGGCCCCCTGGCCGTCCGGCCCGTCCCACCAGTGCCCCGCGCCCGGCCGTTCGTAATACGCGAAGTCGCGATGGAACTGCGCCAGGATTTGCCGCATGGCCCGCGCCTGCCCGACGGGCACGTTATCGTCCTCCGTGCCGTGCAGGACGTAGACGCCGTGCATCGCGTAGTTCTGAGCCAGCTTGGCGGTGTCGCTGGTGCCGGCGCTGCGGCGAAGGATTTCCGTCACGGCGTCGCTTGGCTGCTGCTGCTGTCGCCGGCCGCCGTAGGTCTCGAAGCTGATCCAGCCCGCGCTCGGTCCGATGGCCGCGAAGCGATCGGGATACAGCGCGCCGACCTGCCAGACGCCGTGGCCGCCCATCGAGTGGCCGGTGAGGTACGTCCGCCGGGGGTCGGCTTGCAGCGATTCCTGGGCGGACTCGAGGACCTCCAAGGCGTCGATCCGGCCCCAATCCTCCCAGTCGAAACCGAACGGCCGCCGGTTGGTGGGGGCGACGACGTGGGCCCACGATTTGGCCCCGTAGGACCTGGCCTGTCCCGGCGCATCGACGCCCGCCCCGTGCAGCGTGAGCACGAGCGCGAGGTTCTCGCCGGCTTGCGAGGCCGGAATCACGTAATACGACTGCACGCTGCCGTCGACGCTGCTGGCATAGACCTCGCCGTGGGGCTGGCCTTTGGTCACGACGTTCAGCTTGATGGTGGCGGTGTCGAGGGTTTCTTTGCCGGCCGGTTCCTGACGCACGAGGCGCAGCTCGACCTCCACGACTTCGTCCTTCGCTGCCTTTCGCGCTTCCTCTTTATCGATTTGGAAGGGGACTTTGCGGAGCGACAGCGGCGTCAGGTCGAGCGGCTGCTGCCATTGCTCGGAAAACGGAACCCCCCCGCCCACGGCTGTTTCGATCCGCACGTCGTCCAGCGGCTCGTTTCGCGCATTGACGACCAGCACGGCGCCGCCAGCCGGAGCATCGTTGACAATGTCGCCCAGCGTGTTGTCGCGCAGGTCCAAAAACACCGGCTTTTGCGGCGGCGTCAGCCGGGCGGAGAAGTTCCCGCGCCCGCAGCGGGCCAGCAGCCGGTTTTTGCCCTCGCGCAGGAGGACCGGCAGCCGGGTCAGGCCGTTGCCGTAGGGGTCGCCCGTCCGCGGCTCGCCGTTGAAGTAGCACATCGTGTGGCCGCTGACTTCCAGCAGCATCACTTGCTCCTTCGGCGACTTCACGGTCGCGAAGAGGTAGCCTCCGCGCAGGGCGTTGTGCTGGATCGCGCCGCGCTCGTCGAGCGCCGCCTTCTCCCAGCGCGCGGCGCCACTTTGCAGCTTGATCTCGTCGCCTTCCTTCGGCCCAGCCCAGCCGCTCTCGATCATCTGCGCTTCGAGGAAATCGACGCGGATCGGGCTGCGGGCCGAAAAACCGACGGGCGGCAACACCAAAACGTTGTCAAACCGCAGCGCCTCCGCGCCGTCCGTCTGGGCCTGTTCCGCGGCGGCGACCGCGACGCCGCTTGCGATCCAGGCCACGGCAACGAGTCCCACGACCGCGCTTTTGCGTAACGCGCCCCCAAGCTTTCTTCTTTGATTTTTCATCGCCCGCCCGCCGTGTCGTGTCCCAAAATCCCCCGGCCGACTATACTCGACGGCATCACCCTCGGCCAGCGCGCGATGTCGAGAGCTGTGGCACACAGACCTAATGCCTCTAGCCTCCAGCCTCTAACCTACTTCGATGTGGCGCTCCCGCATCTTCTGGAAGCTCTTCGGCGCCTCGGCGCTTTTGATCGCGCTGAGCGCGACGGTCTTTGTGTTCGTCGTCACGCCCTGGCAAGTCCGGCAGACCGAAGAGCAGATTGCAAAGCGGCTACGCGACGTTTCGATCGTGCTCGAAGGCCGCACGGGCCCGCTCGTCGAGTCGAGGGACTCGTCGCAGCTCCAGGCGCTCGTCGCGGAGCTGCGCAAACATTCGGAGCTGCGCTACACCATCATCGCCGCCGACGGCGCCGTCCTGGCCGACTCCGACCACGATCCCCAGACGATGGAAAACCACGCCCGGCGCGAGGAGTTCGCCGCGGCGCTGGCCGGCCGGGAGTCGACGTTTCGCCGCCACAGCCCGACGCTGGGCATTCCCATGCTCTATCACGCCCGGCCGGTTGGGCCAACCCACAGGCCGATCGGGGCCGTGCGCGTGGCGATCCCCGTTGCGCAGATCGACCGGGACGTGGCGGCCACGCGGCAGACGATCGCGCTCGTGGCCCTGGTCACGGGCCTGGTGGCCCTGGCCGTGTCGTATTTCCTCGTGTGGCGGGTGGTGCGGCCGGTGAGCCGCCTGACGACGGCCGCCCAGGCGATCGCCCGCGGCGATTACAACTACGACGCCGAGGTCTACAGCCGCGACGAGTTCGGCGCGCTGGCCGCCTCGTTCGCCCAGGTGGGGCGGCAGTTGGCCGGCCGATTGGACGACGTCCTCCGCCAGGCGCAGTACCTGCACACGGTGCTGGGGGGCATGGTCGAGGGGGTCGTGGCCATCGACCCGGAGCGACGCATCGTGCTGGCCAACCCGGCCGCCTGTGCGCTCTTGGATTACGACGGCGCCGTCCCGACGGGCCGCCCGCTCTACGAGCTGGTGCGTCATCCCTCGATCGACCAGGCGATCGACGACGCGCTGGCCGGCCGCGAGCCGCCCCACTGCCAGTTCGACCTCACGCGGACGACGCGCAAGACGCTGGCGCTGCACGTCGGCCGGCTGCCGGGCGAGCCCTGCCCGGGCCTGGTGTTTGTGCTCTACGACGTGACGGAACTGCGGCGGCTGGAGCGGATGCGCCAGGACTTCATCGCCAACGTTTCGCACGAGCTGAAGACGCCCCTCAGCTCGATCAAGGCCTACAGCGAGACGCTCTTGGGCGGGGCGCTGCACGACTCCGAACACAACGTACACTTTCTGGAGCGCATTCACCGCCAGGCGCTGCGGCTGGAGCGGATCGTCGGCGACATGCTCAGCCTGTCGCGGATCGAGAGCGGCCAGGCGCCCCTCGAGATCGTGCCGGTGTCGCTCGACGAGATCGTCGCCGAGGCGATGACGTTGCACACGCCGCTGGCCCAGGCCCAGGGAATCGAATTGTCGTCGCAGCCGCCGGAGCAGCCGGTTTCCGTTTTGGGCGACGAAGAGGGCCTCCGCGAGATCCTCGACAACTTGCTCAACAACGCCGTGAAGTACACGCCGGCCGGCGGCAAGGTCGTCGTCCGCTGGCGGCGCAACGGCGACGAGGCCGCCCTGGAGGTCGAAGACACGGGCGTGGGCATCGCCCCGGCCGACCAGGAGCGGATCTTCGAGCGTTTCTACCGCGTGGACCGGGCGCGGTCGCGCGAGCTGGGGGGCACGGGCCTGGGGCTGTCGATCGTCAAGCACCTGGCCCAGTCCTTCGGCGGCAGCGTGGCGGTGCAAAGCGAGCTGGGAAAAGGAAGCGTGTTTACGGTGACGCTGCGCGCCTCGGACCACGAGAGTCCGCCACGGACAAACGACGAGACGCTGGACGCAGTGGACGGCACTCCGCGCCCAACGAGAGTGCGACTTGACGACTGAGTTTGCCGCCAGCGGCGGCAGGCGTTACACTCGCATGATGAGCACGAGACAGAAAATCGAACGCGCCATTAAGAAACTGTCGGCCGAAGACCTTGCGGCCCTGCGCGCCTGGTGGGCTGAGTTTGACGCCAAGGCCTGGGACAAGCAATTCGAGCGCGACGTCGCGGCCGGGCGGCTCGACAAATTGGCGAAGGAAGCACTTCGAGAACTCGACGAAGGACGTTGTACCGACCGGTGAAGCACCGTGCGACACGCCGCTTTTGGGCCTGTTACCGCCGACTTCCCAAGGAAGTTCAGCGCCTGGCGGACGCCGGATATCAGCGATTACTGCAAGATCCTCGCCATCACTCATTGCACCTGAAGAAGGTCGGGGTCTTCTGGTCGGTGCGCGTGGGGCTGCATTTTCGCGCGCTGGCCGTGAAACGAAGGCGCGATCTCGTATGGTTTTGGATCGGGACGCACGCGGAGTACGACAAGATTCTGCATTACGAATAGCGGCTACGACGATTCCCTGACACTCGATAACGCCGCCGCTAGCCGGTTGGTCATCGCTTCCGTGTGACCGGAGCACAGGCTGATACGCAGGCACGATTGGCCGGACGGGACCGACGGCGGGCGAATGGCGGGGACCCAAATCCCGCGGCGGCGCAGGGCGTTCGAAAGGTCAACCGCCCGCGACGGCGCGCCGACGAAGATCGGCACAATCTGGCTTTCGCTCGTTCCGATGTTCCAACCTTGTGCCGTCAGCTTGCGCCGCAGGTCGGCCGCCCGTTCCAACAGCGCCGTCCGCCGCTGCGGCTCGGAATCCACGATCTTCAAGGCGGCGGACGCCGCCGCGCTGTTGGCCGGCGGCGAGGCCGTCGAGAAGACGCAACTCCGGGCCTTGTTGATAAGCCATTCCACAAGATTGTGCGGGCCGGCCACAAACCCGCCCGAGCACCCCAGGGCCTTGCTGAGCGTCCCCACGCGGACGTGGACTGCCTCCGCAACGCCGAATTGTTCGCACAGCCCGCGGCCGCGCGGTCCGAACACCCCCGTCGCGTGCGCTTCGTCGACCATCAGCATGGCATGGTGCCGCCGGGCGAGCGATGCCAGATCGGCGAGCGGCGCGGAGTCGCCGTGCATGGAGAAGAGCGAGTCGCTGACAATCAGCCGCCGGCGGAAACGGCCGGCGTCGTCCAGTTTGAACGCCAGGTCGACCGTGTCGCCATGTTGGTAGACGCGGACTTCGGCCTTCGACAGCCGGCAGCCGTCGACGATGCTGGCGTGGTTCAGCTCGTCGCTGTAGACGACGTCGCCTGCGCCGACGAGGGCCGCGATCGTGCCCACGTTGGCCGCATAGCCGGACGAAAACAAGAGCGCCCGCTGCGTCCCCTCGAACGCGGCCAGTTGTCGTTCAAGTCGTTCGTGCGCGGCCGCATATCCCGCCAGCAGGGGACTGGCGCCTGCGCCCCAGCCTGCCTCTCGCGCTGCCGTGGCCGCGGCTTCCATGAGGCGCGGATCGGCGGCCAGGCCGAGGTAGTCGTTGGAGGCGAAATTGACGAGGTCGGCGGCCGGGCCGCTCACGCCGGCCAGCCGGACTGCCGCTCCGACGGCGCCGTCATGTGCGATGCGATGGCGGCGCAGGTCGAGACGATCGAGCTTCGAAAGCTCGTCGTCGATCCAGTCCAGCGGCTCGGAGGAACTCGTCATCGTTGGTCGAGGGGGGCGGCTTCGCAGGGGGGAACGCAAGGCGGCCCGTGCGCCATTGTGGTACAATTCTCTGCGGACGCAACGACCGCCGCGGACAGCTCGGCCGACCCCGGAGATTGAACATGTCCACCATTACCATTTCGCTTTCCGACGAGCGCCTGGAGCGGCTGAAAGAGATGGCCGAGAGCGCGGGCTTGACGCCCGAGGAGTTTATTCGCGCCAGCCTCGAAGAGTGGCTGGCCGGCGAAAACGAGGAGTTTGCGGCGGCGGCCAGGCACGTGCTCGAAAAGAACGCGGAGCTTTACCGGCGGCTGGCGTGATCTGCGCACGGAGAAGTGCTAGGATACCGTTCGAGTTGTGATCAACCGGAGGTGACAGGCGATGGCAAAAATGCAATCCAGGCAAGTCAAAGGTGGGCGTCCGCAGCGCGTCAAGCTCTCCGCGAAGGAATCGCTGAAACGACTCCAGCAATTCTCCAGGCGAAAGGAGCAATTCGTTGCCGCTGTCCGAAAAGGCAAGGATCGAAATCTATCTGCCTGACCATTTGGCCCCGGCGTACCAGGAGCTGCTGGCGGCGCTGGATCAAGAGCTGACTTACACGTTCGGCGGCTGCACAATTGTTCGGGGGCTCGATGGCAGCTATCTCTCCCGTGATGGACTGAAGATTCGGGATCGGATCAACATCATTTACACAGACGCTCCGTTTTCGTTCGAGACGAATCTCTCGGCGCTGTCGCGCTACGCCGGCCAATTGCGCGACGCCGCATACGAAGCCCTCGACGAGGAAGCCGACGAGGAAGCCGTGCTCGTTGTTGTGAGCCAGGTGTTTCACGCGGAGTAAGCGCGACGTTACTTCGCGCGTCTCATTCGTCTTTCGTCCGACGCCAGTTTGCGTTGCGGCCGCGCTCCGGCCTTCTGCTTTGCTGTCCCTCTCGCCGAGAGCGTGCGCCGCGCCGCGGTGGCTCTGCTTGTCGGGTTGGCAGGGCCTCCCGCGCGGCCAAGGCTCACGACGATCGCAAAATGCTCCGCGCTCAGCCTCTGCACCGACAGCCGCGACCCACGCCGCAATAGCTCCATGCCCGCCAGCGCCTTGACTCCCCGCAGCGTCTCGAGCGTCACCGGCGCCGGGAAAACCTCCGCAAGCTGAACGTCCACCATCTGCCAGATCGGGTTTTCCGGCGAGGCCTTGGGATCGAAGTGGTCGTGGCCGTTTTGCCAGGCCGTCGGGTCCGGATATGCCTGGCGCACGACGACCGCCGTGCCCATCACTGCCGGCTGGTCGGTGCTGGAGTGATAGAAGAGCACCTGATCGCCGACCTTCATCTCGCGCAGGAAGTTCCGCGCCTGGTAATTGCGCACGCCGTCCCAGCACGTCGTCCGATCGCGCGCCGCCGCCAGATGGTCGATCGAAAATGACTCCGGCTCGGATTTCATCAACCAAAAGTTCACGCGCGCACCGTCCGAAAGCGTTCTTGCAGGCCGGCGGGCCGGCGGAGAGAATACTCTCTGCCGGCCAAATCAGTAGTTTCACCGGCGTTCGTTGCATCGTACAAGGCGGCCCGCCGCGTGTCATCCGTCGCAAAGCTCGTCGAAAAACTCCACGCCGGACCGGCCTCGTTCGCCCTGGCCATCACCGGCGGCGGCAGCCTGGCGATCTCGCACCTGTTGACGGTGCCGGGCGCTTCGCGGACGGTGCTGGAGTGCGTCGTGCCCTACGACGAGGCCGCGCTCGAGAGCTTCCTCGGCGGCACGCCGGAACATTATTGCTCCGCGCGGACGGCCCGGGCGATGGCGGTCGTCGCCTTGCTTCGCGCGCTGGGATATGCGAAGGCCCGCCCGCGCGGGGCCGACGCGCCCACGATCGTCGCGGGCGTTTCCTGCACCGCCGGCCTGGCGACGAACCGCCCCAAGCGCGGGCCCCACCGCGCGCACCTGGCGGTCCAAACGCTCGGCGAAACTATCACGCAGACCGTGCAGCTTTCCAAAGGCGCCCGCTCCCGCGGCGAGGAAGAACAACTCGTCGCGGAATTTGTGCTCAGCCTGATGGCCGAGACGGCCGGGATCGCCGAGCGGCTGCCCGCGAAATTACGGACCGACGAATCGGCGGCGATCACGCGCACGCCGGCCATGCCCCACTGGCCGGAACTCTTGTCCGGCGCGACGAAGGCCGTCCTGCAGGGCGACGCCGGATCGGCCGACCGCGCCGGCCGCGTCCTGCTTCCGGGCGCCTTCAACCCGCGGCACGAAGGGCACCGCCAAATGGCCCAAATCGCCGCAAGGCTGCTGGGCCGGCCTGTCGAGCACGAGATCTCGATCGTCAACGTCGACAAGGCCCCGCTGGATTACACGGAAATGGCCGACCGCGCCGGACAATTTCAGCCCGACGAGCCGCTGTGGTTCACGCGCGCCGCGACGTTTGAGGAAAAATCGGAACTCTTCCCGAGCGCGACGTTCGTCGTGGGCGCCGACACCGTCGCCCGGATTGCCCAAGAGAGATATTACGGAAACGACCCGGCGCGGCGGGACCTGGCGATCGCGCAGCTCGCGCGGCACGGCGCCTCGTTCCTCGTTTTTGCGCGCCAGGGGCACGGGCGCGTGGAAACGCTGGAGAACCTGGACCTGCCCGCCGCTTTGCGGACGAGGTGCCGCGGCGTGCCGCCGGAGACGTTTTGCAGGGACATCTCGTCGACGGAGATTCGCGCACGGCACGCGAGCGACGACTGAGCGGCGGTGAGCTGACGCGACCGATGCTGGCGACGACGGTCAGGATGCGCCGACATGAATGATCCGATTTCCCGGGCCGCCGCCCAACACGCGCCGCCGCAGCGGCTGGCAATTGGCGCTCATGATGGTCCTGGCCGTCGTCGTGCCGTTGCTGCTCATTGGTCTCGTGTGCGGCGGCCTGATCCTGCTGTGGCTGCCGGTGCGTTTTCGCGGAGTCTTGCCTCGTCTATTCACTTCACTCCTGCAAATACGTCTTTCCCTTGTAGAACCGCGCGTAGGGAATGAAGAGCAGCGAAGCGACGAGCATGATCGCGGTGAAAAACCAGAAATAGTTGGCGCCGGGGAGCTTACTTGTGCCGTCCGCGTTCTGGATCACGCCGTTGATCACGGCGTCGAGCAGATTACCCAGAGATGCGGAAAGCAAGAAGAGACCCATGACGAACGACTTCATTTTCCGCGGGGCCTGCGTGTAGGAGAACTCAAGGCACGTGGCATACACGATCACTTCCGCTGCCGTGAGGATGAAAAACGCCAAGAGCTGCCAGATCACGTTAGGTCGGTCGCCGAGGGCAGCCACATTGGGCCACACACGCGTCGCTTGCTCGTGCGCGTCGGCGGGCGGCGACGCGGCCGTCGCCAGCACTTCGATCTCGCTGAGCGTGACTGCATTTCCGCCGTAGTTCGACAGGATGCTCAACTGAACGTACTTGGTCGTCACGGGCGAAAATGAAATGGTCTGCGGGCCCGGCGCTGGTCGCAACGTCGTTTGCCCCACCTTGGTCCAGGGGCCGTTTTTCGGCGACGGGCCGACGGAAACGAGGACGTCCTTGGCCCAATTCCTCCGTGCCGACGGGGCGTCGACAGATTTCGCCTCGCCTTCCTCCAGCCGATACTGCACGGTCGACACGTCGATGCGAACCTTGTCGATTTCCCAGGCGCGGTTCTCGCGCAGTGCGATCACGATTTCCTGGGGAAACGGGGGCGGCGCGGGCTTATCCGTTCCCTCCTGCTTTCGCTCGTCCGACGCCCAACCGATGCCGCCACTCTTTCCGTCCAGCAGCAAATGGGCGGCCCATTCTTCCGGCTCAAAGTCGGACGTCGTACTGACGACCTGCCCGCCCGTGAGCTGCTGCTCGGTCCAGGAGACGACCACAAAGGAAAGAACGAGCGCGAAGAACCCGATCGACACTTTGCGCAGCGGAGTCAAACGAAATAGGTAGCGGTCGATGAGCGGATAAACGGCCATCGAGAAGAGCGGGATGAAAATCAAGACCAGGATGGGATTGACCGCCTGGACCTGTGAGGCCAAAAGCTCCCAATGCACAAGCGGCAAAACGCGGTCCAGACGCATTGCCTGGTTGACCCAGGACACCGAATTGTTCTCGTAGACGGACCAAAAGATGATCATGAAAAGATAAAGCGGAATCAATCGCGCGACGGCCCGCAGGCCCTCGCGGCTGAAGGTCTCGCGCAGGAAGCCCAGGCCGCCGGGCGGAACGTGTACGAATTTGTGTCGACCCATCCAAAAAACGATCGTCGCCACGAGCATCAGCACGCCGGGTACACCGAATGCCCATTTGGGTCCAAACGTCTCCTTGTGCTTCAGCAACCACGGCGTCAAAAGCGTCGAGATGAACGAGCCGAAGTTGATTGCGAAATAAAACCAGAAAAAGGCGCGTGCCAGGAGGTTTTCATTCTTCTTGCCGAATTGGTCGCCTACGTGCGCCGAGACGCAGGGTTTGATGCCCCCCGCACCGATGGCGATGACCACTAGCCCCACGGCCAAGCCGATCTTCTGGTGTACCCAGTGAAAGTCGTTCAGCGCCAGGATGAGGTGCCCGACGCAGTAGAACCACGAAACGAACAGAATGGTGCGGTATTTCCCCAGGAAAACGTCGGAGACCAGGGCCCCCAAAAGGGGAAAGAAATACGCTGCGAAGCCAAAATAAAATTGCCACTCCTGCGCTTGCTCCGGCTGCATCACGGCCTTTCGGCCAAAAGCGTCCAGCAGGTACAGCGTCATGTACGCTTGCAGGATCGTCTTCATCCCGTAAAAGCTGAACCGCTCCGCCGCCTCGTTGCCCACGATGTACGGGATGCCCGGCGGCATCTTGTCGGTGACGAAGGGCGTCGTGCGGTATTTTTCGGGGGCCATGCGGAAGAAATGCGGAATGCGGAATTCGGATGCAGTCCGCCGACGGCGTTCCGCGGCAATGTACCGCATGGCGCGGCAAAGAGGCAGCGCTTTCTTGCGCCTTTTCTCCCCTGCCGTATCTCCTCCTCGACCCCTCGCCCCCTCTCCCCCTCCTCTTGCTAACCTGGCAGCGGCTCCACCAGCACCCCCAGCGGGAACTTCACGGGCTTCTCCGCGTAGTAGTCTGTGCCGGCCGAGATGATCTGTTCGCGTTTCAGCTCGGCCACCTCGCGGGCGCCGGACCAGACGTTCGCCCGCCCCTGGGTGTGGATCTGTTCGGCCAGTAGAAAGCTCTTTTGCGCGCTGTAGCCAAAGACCTTCATGAAGGTCTCGATGACGTAGGCGAACGTGTGCCGGTCGTCGTTGAGCACGATGACCGCATACGGCGGCTGCCGCTTGGGCTTTTTCTTGGGCTCGTCTTCCTTGGGCCGCGCCGTGACGGGCGGCTCCAGGACGGCCACGTTTTGCTGGTCGGTCATGGCAGCGTTGAGGACTGAGGCTTGAGTTATAGGGTGGGCGGAGCAAGCTTGTCTGAAAGTGCGTCTGCGATCGAAGCCACACGCAGGGGGGCCGGCAAGTGCCGTCAGGCCAAAAGCGGCTTGCGACGCCCACCTCGCCGCCGCCCGCCCCCCGCCCTTCGAGAACCAGTTGGGACGCAGTTGGGACGCTGTATTCTACGATAACGCCTTTTGCCGGGCGCGGGAATGAAGGCGGCCGAGCGCCGGCGACGAAGGGAGCACGTATGACCGATCGCGGTTCGTCGTTGGACTTGTCGGGACGGGTCGCCTTGGTGACGGGCGGCGCCGTGGGGATCGGCCGGGCGATCGTCGAGGCCCTGGCCGGCGCCGGGGCGTTCGTCGGCATCCACTGCCACCGCAGCCTGGCGGATGCCGAAAGTCTCCTCGCGGAAATCCGCTCCCGCGGGGGCGACGGGCTGGTGCTTCAAGCCGACCTCACCGACCCGGACCTAGCGGTCAATGTCGTCGATCGGCTCGTGGCAAAGTCCGGCCGGCTCGACATCCTCGTCAACAACGCCGGAGACCCGATCCGTCGGGCGAAGATCGAAGACTGTCCGCTCGACCTGTGGAACGGCGTGCTGGCCGTCAACCTGACATCGGCCTTCCTCGTCGCTCAGCGGGCGATTCCGCACCTGCGCGACAGCGGCAAGGGGGCGATCGTGAACAACCTGACGCTGTCGATCCAGACGGGTGGCTCGGGCGGGGCCGGTCCCTATGCCGTCGCCAAGGGCGGCCTGCAAGTGCTGACCCGCACGCTCGCCCGCGAGCTGGCGCCGCAGGTCCGCGTGAACGCGATCATGCCGGGCGTGATCGAGACCCGGCACCACGAGCAATTCAGCACGCCGGAGCGGATGGAGCAGTATCGCCGCGAGACGCCGCTTCTGCGAAACGGGACGGCCGACGAGGTGGCGGCGGCCGTGCTCTTCCTCGTCAGCGACGCGGCCAGCTTCGTCAACGGCGCCGTGATCGACATCAACGGTGGGAGATTCCTGCGGTAGCGGTAGGGTGGGTGGAGCAAGCCAGATTGCAGGGGGGCTTGGCTCGTCAAGATTCGCCCGATCGCGGCGAGACGTCGCTCGTGCGACCGACGGCTTGCGACGCCCACCTCCCGCTTCGCGCGCGATCAGCGGCTGGACAAGCCCGCGGCCGCCAGCGCCACGTTGTAGCGCGCCAGCGTGGAGAAGAGCGAAAGAGCATTGCCGGACGACTGCTGCGAGGCCGCCAGCACCGTCCGCAGCGAACCGCTCTGCGTGCGGTAGTCGAGCACGGCCTGATAGGCGGCCAGATCGCCGGTCAGCACCGAACCCGCGCGGCTCGTCACGGCGCGGTGCAGGACGGACAATGAGGGGTCCTCGTCGGCGCCGGCGGTCGATTTGCCGTCAGGGCTTTCGGCGCTGGGGCTTTCGGCGCTGGGGCTTTCGGCGCTGGGTCGCGTGGCCGGCCGGCACCAGGCGGCGCTCGCGGGGCGGTCGAGCTGCCGCGTGAGCTGATACCGCGCGACGAGCATTTCCGCCCGCGCATCGAGCGCCTCCGCCGCGACGGCGTGGCGGGCGGCCTGAAGATCGAGCATTTCCTCCGCGCCGCCGACGCGGCCGCGAAAACCGAGCGTGACGGCCACGAGGCCCGCCAGCCGGCGCTCGTGCGCCGCCAGAAACTGGTGCCGCGCGTCCGACTCCGCCGCCCGCCAGAAGGCGGCGACGGCTTCGGCCCGCTTCGTCGCGGGGAGCCGCGAACATTCTTCGAGCGTCACGGGCGAGTCCTGGTCGAAGCCGTCCATGGCGTAGAGGCGTTCGATTAGCAGCTTGTCCTGTTCCGCGGGCGGCCGATCGAGGATATCGGCCAGCGTCCACCAGCGGGCGTCGTCGGGCACGTCCTTGGCCTTGGCCGCATCGTCGCCGCTGACGGGTTTTTCAGCGGCCCGCTCCTTGGGTTGTTCCGTCGAGCGCGACTCTTCTGCGGCGTCCGTTGATTTCCCGGCTTTCCTGTCGCCAATGGGGAGGACCGGCCGGATGCCGCCGGCGGGAATCACGTCGCCCTCGCCCCCGCTCTCGACGGCGCCCCGCAGCGTCCGCGGCTCGACGAGCGCCGAGCGTTCGCGGCCGGGGAGCAGCGGCCGGGCCGTCTCCGGGGCGAAGCCGTCGGCCGGGGCGGGGGCCGCGCCCTGCGGCTTAATGAGCATCGGCACCAGCGCCTGCGGCGACGCTCCGGCCGAAACGGTCAGCACGTACGACGCGATGTCGAAATTGTACTCCCGCACCGCCGCGATAAACGCCAACCGCTGCTCGCGCAGCGCCGCAATCCGCGCGAGCACCGTCTCGGCGGGCGATTCGCCGCGATCGAAGGCGTCAAGCGCCGCGTGATAGGCGTCGAGCGCGGCATATACGGCCTCGACCCGCGCGTCGATCGCCTGCTTGCGGACGGGCAGCACGCGGTGCAGCAGGTAGGCGCGGGCCGGGAGAGTTCGCCGCGCCGCCAGCCGCTCGACCTGCGTGTTGTAGCCGCCGCCGTGCGGCAGGTCGGAGGGGATAAACCCTCCGCCCGCGCCCTGTCCGGAAAGCTCCGCCAGGCGTTCCTGCGCCCGCGCGACGGCCAGGTGCGCCTCCTGAAGCTCGGCGTCGGCCGCGCCCAACGCCGCTTCCGACAAGGCCCGCGCGGCGGAGATTTTGTCGGGTTTGTCGGGCGAGAGGGTTTGCAGGAATTGCTGCGTCTGGAGCAGTTCGTCGCGGCGAGCGTGGTATTGCACGATGCCCGCTGAGAGCGACCAATAGGCCTGGACGATCCGCTCGCGGCCGGCCGCATCGCCGCCGCGCGACACGGCCGCCAGCAGCGACAAAGAACTGCCGCGCAGCGGGAAATCGTCGGGCAGGGCCAGCTCGTCGGCCAGGAGCTGCGCCGCGGCCGGGCGCTGCGGCGCCTGGGCGCTGCCGGCCGCGGGAACGACCGCGCCGGCCTGGTTTGAATTAGCGCCGGCGCCCTCCGGCGGAGAGACATCGGCCTGAGCGAGGACCAACCAGGCTGCCACCATCGCCACGGCGTCCATGCGAAGCTCCGTTTCCAACGATTCCGATTTGCCCGCGCCGCTGCGCGCGCAATGATCGTGCGATCAACGTGCCAAGAGCGTCGCCTCAGGTCAATTCCAATCCGCGGCCTATGTTCCGACGCGGCATTTTGAGGCAGAATGAACGCTCGCCGCGGCCGTCAACGGCCGTGCCGGCAATGCTAGCAGGAGCCTCGTCGTGCCCGCCACGCTCCGCGCCGTCACGCTGGGTTGCAAGGTCAACCAGTACGAGACCGAGTACCTGCGGCAGGCGCTCTTCGGCATCGGCTACGCGGACGCCGCGCCGCGCGAAGCCGCCGACCTGTGCCTCGTCAACACCTGCACCGTCACCGCCGAGGGCGACGCCAAGGGCCGCCAGCTCATCCGCCGCCTGGCGCGCGAGAACCCCGCGGCCCGGATCGTCGTCATGGGCTGCTACGCGACGCGCGCCCCCGCCGACGTCGCCGCCCTGCCCGGCGTCAGCGAAGTCGTGACCGACAAGCGGGAGCTGCCCGACCTGTTGGGACGCTTTGGCGTCATCGACCTGCCGCGGGGGATCGGGCACTTCACGGGCCGGCACCGGGCCTGGGTGAAGGTGCAGGACGGCTGCCTGCTCAAGTGCAGCTTTTGCATCATCCCCAAGGTGCGGCCGCACCTGGCGAGCCGGCCGATCGAGGACGTCGAAGCGGAAGTCCGCCGGCTCGTCGACAACGGCTATCGCGAGATCGTGCTGACAGGAATTCACTTGGGTCACTACGGCGTGGAACGCTGCCGCGGCCTGCCCAAGGCGAGCTGGACGCGCCTCTGGCACCTCTTGCAGCGGTTGGCGGAATTGCCCGGCGATTTTCGCCTCCGCTTGTCGAACATCGAAGCGACGGAGGTGACGCGCGAGCTGATCGACGTGATGGCGGGCTTTCCCGATCGCATCTGTGCGCACCTGCACGTCTGCCTGCAAAGCGGATCGGACCGGGTGTTGCGGCGGATGCGGCGGCGGTGGTGCAGCCGGCGATTCATCGACCGCTGCCAACTCGTCAAGGAGAAGCTCGACCGGCCGGCGCTGACGACCGACGTGATCGTCGGCTTTCCCGGCGAAACGGACGACGACTTCGACGACACGTGCCGCGTTTGCCGTGAAGTCGGGTTCTCGCGCATCCACGTGTTCGCCTTCAGCGCGCGGGCCGGCACGGAGGCGGCGGCGATGAAACCCCGCGTGCCCCCCGAAATCGTCGCCGACCGGCGTGCGCAGTTGCTCGCGCTGGAATCCGAGCTCAAGCAGCAGTATTGCCGGGGCCTCGTGGGCAAACGGCTGGTCGTGCTTCCGGAGTCGGGGCTGCTTTCAGACGGATGGATGATGGGGACGGCCTGCCGATACATTCCAGCCAGGCTGCGGGGCCTCCCGTCCTGGGAAGGCCGGCTGGTGCCCGTGCGGGCTGCCGGGTTTGACGCAAAATCAGACGGCATTCTGGTTTGCGAGGCGCAGAGCGACCGCTTCGGCAATCCCTGCGGCGGCGTGGCCGCGAAGTCGACGGCCGCAAAGGAATGAGCGTTCGCTCTCCCCGTTGGAGTCCCGGCTTCAGCCGGCGCGGCACGCGTCTGGCCGCTGAATTCGCGTATTGTCAAGTAATTCTTGAGGGAATTTTCTTGCAGGCGGGGTGGTCTCGCCGGTATGTTAGGGGCTGGAGAGGGTTCGATTGCGACCACAACAACCGTCGTATCCTCTGGCCATGTGGCCGGTTGCAATTGTTTAATCTCTGTTTTTCCCGCGGAGGTGACAGATGGAATTGGTCTTGAGGAAGCGGCGGGGGTTCACGCTCGTGGAACTCCTTGTCGTGATTGCAATCATCGGCATCTTGATTGCTCTTTTGCTCCCTGCGGTTCAGGCCGCGCGTGAGGCGGCCTGGCGCACGAGTTGCTCGAACAACCTGCACAACCTTGTGATCGCGGTGCATACCTACCACGACACTTACAACGAGGTGGTGCCGCTCTGCGCGGTCGGTCGCGTGACCGCGAACCCCCCGCCTCAGCCGCGGCCCGACCTGCACATTGGCTGGCACACGATGCTGCTTCCGTTCATGGAAGGCGGCCCGACCTACGACAAGTTGACGCCGCACCTGCGCGAAATCGATCCCGCGCAACCCGCCTGGGGCGGCCGGAACCGCGATTGGGCGGCACCCTTGCGCTTGAACACCTGGATGTGCCCCACGCGGCGCTCGTCCAGCCAGGTTCAGTCGTTGCGGGGCAACGGCACGGGGAGCAACCGCGGCTACATCGGACAGACGTCCGACTATGCCGCGGTGGTTGACGGGACCTTCGGCACGGCAGCCGCCCGGCTGGGCGACGGCAATGGCACGATCGTATACCCCGTGCAAAACGCCCTCGTCAACACGCCCGTTCGCTCCTCCGTCACGTTCGGCTCGATTGTCGACGGGCTGAGCAACACGGCGTTCATCGGCGAGCGGCACTTGCGTCCCGTTCACTTGAACGCGGTCACGTTTGACGAGCCGGCGGTTTTCGTTCCCAACGCGGCCAACATCATGCGGTGCCATGCCCGGATCATGGGCCACGGCGGCAACCTCGTAGGGCTGGCGCCCGACCCGCTGTTCGGCGTCGGTCCCTGGTGGCCATGGATGTTCGGTTCGTGGCACCCGGCAGTCACGCTGTTCGCCAATGGCGACGGCGCCGTGCGCGGCGTGAAGCACTTTACGGCGCCCCTGGCGCTGGGCCTTTACGCCGGCCGCAACGACCGGCAGCCATTCCAGCTTCCGTAGTTTGCTCTTGAGGTTGACCTGAGCCTTCCGCCGCCGGTCCCTTGCCTTAAGGGACCGGCGGCTTCTGTTATTCCCGCCGGCCGCAGGTCGCGCATCGCGTTTTTGCGCCGGAGCAAAGGTCAAACATGAGACTGCTCGCCGTCTCCGCTTGCCTGTTCGTGATGGCAACCGCCCTGGGCTGCGGCGGCGGCGCCGGCTCGCTCTACTCCGTCAAGGGAACTCTTAAATACGCCGACGGCACGCCGGTGCCGCGGGCCGAAGTCCGCATGGAGCCCGTGGCGGGCGGCCCGAACCAGCTCATGCCCCGCGGCCTGGTCACCAACGGCGCCTTCGCCATTCAAACGGGGATGGACGACGGGGCCCCCGCCGGCAAATACAAGATCACCATCGGCAACGTGCCTCCGGACGCCTCGGACCCGAACAAGCCCATGGACCCCGCTGAGATGGACAAGGTCTATGTGCCCGCCAAATACGCCGAAACCAAGACGTTCACCCTGGAGTTCGAAGTGAAGTCGGGGGACAACGTGGTTCCCGATATCACGATCGCCAAACCCGCCGGTTAAGGGTCGAACGAAGAATAAATAATGTCGTCTTTCGCTCCGCGAAAGAGCGGCCTTTCGCGGAGCGAAAGGCGACCATTCGGGAAGTTTTTTTCGGCCGCTCCTAACAGGCGTACCGCGGCGGCCGTGATGGGAGCTTTAAGATACACACACGGGGGGCTGCCGCAGCCTCCCGTTCTTTTTTGCGCCATGAAGATCACCGCCGTCGAAACGCTGGTCTGCCACGCGCGGATGCGCAACTGGATTTTCGTCAAGGTCCGCACGGACCAGGACGGCCTGTGGGGCTGGGGCGAGGCCACGCTGGAATGGCACACGCGGGCGGTCGTCGGCGCCATCGAGGACCTCGCCGAACTCGTCGTCGGCGAGGACCCTACCCGCATCGAGCACCTCTGGCAGATGATGTTCCGCCAGCACTTCTGGCATTCCAGCGGGGTTGTGCGGGCGACGGCCCTCTCCGGAATCGACATCGCGCTGTGGGACATCCTGGGCAAGATCCACGGCGTCCCCTGCCACAAGCTGTGGGGCGGGCCGGTCCGCGACTACGTCCGCCTCTATGGCCACCTCGGCGGCGGAAAAATGGAGGACATCTACGACACCGACCCCGCCGACGCCAAACGCTTCGCCGATCTGGCCTGCGACATGGCCGCCCAAGGCTTCACCGCCATGAAGTGCATGGCCGTCCCCGAGACGATGCCCGTCGAGGGCCTGCGGCCGATCAAGTACGCCGAGCGCTGCATGCGGGCGATGCGCGACGCCGTCGGCGACGAGATCGACCTGATAGTCGATTGCCACGCCCGACCCTCCCCACGCATGGGCCTGCGCTTCGCCAAGGCCCTCGAGCCTTATGGTCTCTACTGGTTCGAGGAGCCTTGCTGGCCCGAGAGCGTCGCGGGACTGGCAGAAATCCAGCGGGCCGTGACGACGCCCATCGCCACCGGCGAGCGGCTCGTCACGCAGCACGCCTTCCGCCCGCTCCTGGAGCAAAACGCCGTCAGCATTTTGCAGCCAGACATCACGCACACGGGCGGGCTGAGCGAGGCGCGGCGGATCGCCGCCATGGCCGAGGCCTACCGTGTGGCCCTCGCGCCGCACAACCCGCAGGGTCCCCTGAGCACGGCCGCCAGCCTGGAACTGGGGTTTGCCACGCCGAGCTACCTGATCTGCGAATCGGTGCACCTCGATGTGCCCTGGCGGCAGGACGTCGTCCGCGAGGGGTTCGTCGTCGAGGAAAAGGGCCGCATCGTCCGCCCCGGCAATCGCCCCGGCCTGGGCATCGAAATCAACGAAGACGAAGTGCGCAAGCACCCGTTCCAGAAGGAAATCCTGCAGCGGACCTTTTACGCGGACGGGGGCGTGGGGGACTGGTGATTCACTCACCCGAAGCAAGTGAGGGCACACCAACCCGAAGCGCAAGCGAGGGCGCCGGAAGAAGGAGATGGGGAGAGTTGGTTGAGCGCCAGCCGCGTTCTGTCCTTACGCCGAAGGCGTTATAGAGCACAGCCCAGGGTCGCCGCGCAGCGGCGCACCCTGGGATCCGGTCCGCCGTGCGACGGGATACCCTGAAAGGGTTACATAGCCCGGAGCACTCGTGGCGCGCTGCGTGAATCACGCGCCAAGTTCCGACCGCGCGACCCCGTCACCCCAACAACCGCTCCAACTCCTCGACCCGCTTCTCAAAGTGCGCAAGCGCCGTCTCCACCGGACGGCAGCGTCGGCGATTGGTGAGGCGACGATCGTCATACCAACCCGACGCGCCAGCAAGGGCCCCCGCTCTCGCCTTTCGCTGCGTGGTGCGACCGGACCGCGCTCCATCAATCCTGCTAGCTCAACTGGAGCTACCGCAGCGTTTGCGGTGCCCAAGGGGACGACCCCCATGTAATGCCAACTTTCCGTCGCGCGTCCTGAAAAATAAGGAATTACGTGCGGTCCTGAGCGCGAACTGCGGAAGTTGGGCTGGCAGGGATCGCTCACCGATCGGTAGGGTGGGTGGAGCAAGCCCCCTGCGCCGTGGGCCTTCGCTCGCGGTCTACGTCGCGAACTCCATGACGAGGTGTATTCAGCGACCAGCGGCTTGCGACCTGCGGCGGATCAAGCGCACCATGCAGCCCCGTTTGCCCAGCGTCGCCTCGCCACGGCTCCTGCCCGGCCGGTGGATCGCGGCCTTGTTGCTGGCGCTGCTGCCGTCGGCGGGGTGTTTTTGGAACCAGCCGGCCCGGGCCAAAAGCAGCCTCCTCTCGGCGCCCACGATGTCGCGCGACAGCGTGACCTTGGAGATTTTCTTCGTCCGCCTGCCGCACGAGGACCTTGCGAGCTACGACGCCATCTGGCAGGAGATCGACGAGCAGGCGGCGCGGCAGGCCACGGCCGAGTGCCTCGCCGAGAACGGTTTTCGCCTGGGGACGATCGGCGGGCAGCTCCCCACGCGCGTGCAGCAGCTTCTGGACCTGCGCGCGAAGCCCCAGCCCCCGCCCGACGCGCAGCTTGGCCTGGCCAACGTCGTGAACTTCGACCAGGAAGAAACCGTCCGCATCCGGCAGCTTCAGCTTCGCTCCGGCAAGCGCGGCGAGATCGTGGCCTCCGGCATCCACGCCTCCGTGCCGCTCTTGCTCAAGGAGAACGGCCAGGTTCACGGCCAGAGCTACGAAAAATTCCAGGGCGAGCTGGCCGTCAAGTCGCAGCCGCTGGGCGACGGCTCCGTCAAGCTGCAGCTCGTCCCGGAGGTCCACTACGGCGACCCGCGGAACCGCTTCACCGGCGCCGATGGCGTGATGCGCCTGGAGGCCTCGCGGCCGCGGATGGTGCTCGATCAGATGGAGATCATGGCGCACCTCGCGCCGGGCGAGATGCTGGTGCTATCGAGCGCCCGCGACCGGCCCGGCAGCCTGGGGCACTATTTCTTTTCCGACTCGGCCACCGGCCGGCTGGAGCGGAAGCTGCTCTTCCTCCGGCTGAGCCAGACGCAGCAAGACGACCTCTTCGGCCCGGCCGCCTCGGGCGAGTGACGTGCGCTAAAGCGCCGCTTCTCCGCTTGTTGCCCACGCCGCGGTCCCGCCGTAGCATATCTTGAGGGGCGGCATCGGGTGCGCCGCCCCCAGGTCTCTTTTTGGGGAGGGCAGGCCATGAGGCACCTGAGCCTGGGTCCGCATACGTTTCTTTCGCCGCAGCCGCATCCGCGGCATCACGAGTGGCTCGCGCACTTCACGCCGCGGCAGCGCCGGCAGATGATCGAGGACGACCATCGCGCCAGGCTGACCGCGATCGGGATCATGGTCGGCGCGGTGCTGCTGGGGATGTCCGTGCTGATCGCGGCGACGCTGGCTTCGCACTGAACCGTGCGGCGGAGCGTCGCGCCTGTCGACCTGCGGAAACAGGGCGCGCAGGTCCACGCGCCCGTGCCCGCGGAACATCTTCACTGCCAACTCCTGGCAGCCAAGACAATCGGGTGGCATCGGCGGCCAGGTTCGCGCATGATGCGTGAATGGAGCGCTCGAACGAATTCCTCCCTGGACGCCGCCATGCCCGTGCGCATTTTCGCCGCCGCGATCGGCCTTTCCCTCGTTCCGGTCTCCCTCGCCGCCGCCCAGCCGAAGGCGCCCGTTTACCTGTGGTACGAACCCGAGTGGTTCGAGGGCGTCCAGGGGAGCTTTGGCTATTGGACCGGCGCAGCCAAGGCGACCGGCGCGTGGGGCGTCGCCGGGCCGGGCATCTCGGCCGAGTGGTCGCAGGGCGGCGAGAGCGAATGGAACTCGATGGGCGCCGCGGCCGACGAGACCCGCGCCGTTTGCGGCCGGCAGATCGTGATTCCCCGCGCGGGGCGGTTCCGCGTCTTTGTGCGATACGTCGATCACCGCGGCAAGACCGAGCCGTTCACGGTGCGCCTCGTGCAAGGGGGCAAGGCCGCCGTCGCGGCCGAATTGGGAACGCAGCCCATTGTCCCGCCCAACGACGAGTATCAACTTTACTGGGGGTTTTCGTTCGGCTGGGGATCGGCCGAGGCGCAGCTTGCCGAGGGTCCGGCGCGACTGGATCTGGCGATCGACAAGCCCGGCGAGGCCTGGCGGCAAGTCGATGCCGTGCTCATCACCGACGACCTCGACTACACGCCGATCGGCCGCGAAAAGCCGCCGTTTGCGTATTTCGCGTCGTTCCGCGTTGTGCCGCCCGACGGGGCGACGTGGCGCGGGTCGGGCAAGGGACTCTCGGGCGGCACGTGGCAGCGGCCCAAGCTCGGCGGGCGCGATTTCGCCTTGTGGGCCGCGGCCGACAGCGATCCCAAATGGTGGAACGCGCAGAATGTGGAGTCGCTGCCGCTCTATGATGTGTTCTTTCAGTTCTCGCCGCCGCACGACATCCGCGAGGCGTTCCACAAGCAGTTCGCCGGGCAAAAGGACGTGCCGATCATGTCCTGGCCGGGCCTTTTGCCGGGCTTCTATCTGGGCGGCACGCCGGACCTCTCGCCCGACACGCCGCTCCGCAAATGGCTCGACCGGACGAAGACCCCGTTCTACATCCTGACCAACTATGCCTTCGGCCAATACAACGACCAGAACGGCCCGGCCACGTATGCCGCATTAACCGGTTCGCTGGCGGACCAGTTCCTGGGCTATATCCACGGCGAGGCGATCGGCACGGGCGGCGTGTCGCTGCCGGACAAGCCGCTGGCGCCGACGCGCCGCCAGCACGTCGATGCGCTTGTGCAGCATTTCAAATCGCAGCAGGCCGCCCGCTGGAGCGCCATCTACAAAACGCAAGTACACGAGGCGCACTGGGCCAAGGGCATCCCGTGCCTGTCGGTCGATTCGATTGCGCTGGCGCACCTGTTTCACGAGGCCGGCTCGCAGGTGGTCGGCTATGAGGAGGACGCGACGAACGTCCACGTGCCGATGCGGATCGCGTTTGAGCGCGGGGCGGCGCGGCAGTACGGCGGGGCGTGGATCAACTACGCCAGCGGCAATTTCGGCGACGCCTGCAACTACTTCACGCAGAACCCCGTCGTCAACCGCGGCGCCGGCGGGTGGTTTCATTCGAAATACGCCGTGACCGACGGCGTCACGATCGGCTGGTATCGCAAGCTCTATTACCTGAACTACATGAGCGGGGCGTCGGCGATTTTTTGGGAGCAGGGCCTGGGGAACCAGTTCTTTCTGCCGGGGCCGGGGACGCACCCGATCCAGCTTTCGCCCTTCGGCCGGGCGACGGTCGATTTTCAAGAGTTCGTCGATCGGCTGCCCGACCGCGGCGAGCCGGTCACGCCGGTCGCGCTCCTCGTCAGTTCCGGCCACGCCTACGAGCGCGTGAATTACTCGTGCAAGATGCTCCACGTCTTTGCCGAAAACGACGCCGACCGCGAGCTGCGCGAGCTGTTCAACGTTTGCTGGCACCCGGCGGCAATTGCCGAAGGTCGGCCGGCGGCGCCGGACGTGCAGAGCCTGCCCAATGGCGTCTACGGCAACATTTTTGACGTGCTCGTCGATCGGCCGGAGCGAGCGAAGGCCCTCATCGAGTATCCGATCGTGTGGGCGGCGGGCGACGTGGAGCTGGGCGGGCCGATGGCCGCGGCGCTCGAGGATTACGTGAAGCGCGGCGGGACCCTGGTCGTGAACGTCGAGGCGGCGCGGGGTAAGCTGCCCGAGGCGCTCCTGGGTGTCAAGTTCACGGACCAGCGCGTCGTGGCTGAATCGTGGACGCCGGAAGGGGGCGTTGCGCTGGCGACGACGCCCTATGAGACGCAGCGCGTCGAGCTGGCCGGCGCCAAGGCCCTGGCCTTTGCCGCCGGCGGCGTCCCGCTCATTACACGCAACCAGGTCGGCGAAGGGGCGGTCCTATTGACGCTCGTCCCGCGGATGCTCGGCCGCGACGAACGGGCCCATCCCGCAATGCCCTTCCTCATGAACGGCCTGACGTCGCAGCTTCTGCCGGTCGAGATCCTCTCGTCGGGCGGCAACCGCCCCAGCGGGCAGATCATGCACCAGCTCAACCGCACGAAGGAGGGCTACGTCGTGACGCTCTTCAACAACCAGGGCGTGGACAAGACGCAAAACGGGATCGCGCGCGTGGATCGGCGGGCGTTTGTGGACGTGCTCTTGCGGACGAAGCTGCTGGTGCGATCGGCGCGGGAGTTGACGCAGCCGCGCGAGTTCGCCATCGAGACGCGGGGCGACGTGCGCGAGGTGCGCGTGCGGGTGCATCCGGGGGACGTGCAGGTGATGCAGCTCAAGCTGTGATGGGGCGCATTGCCAAGGCATCGCGCCCGCCCTACGATAGCTCCCGCTTCTCCAACCGTGACTTGGGAGACCCCCGTGGACGATCCCTGGATTTACTTCAACATTCTGCTCCGCTGGCTGCACATTCTCTCGGCCGTGGCGGCCGCCGGCGGGACGATCTTCATGCGGGTCGCGCTCTTGCCGGCGGTGGCGGTCCTGCCCGACGAGCAGCGCAAGGAGCTGCACGAGGCCGTCCGCCGCCGCTGGGCGATGGTCGTCATGGCGGCGATCCTCATCCTGCTGGTCAGCGGGCTCGCCAACTTCTTCACGATCAACCGAGGGCTTCCCGCGGAGTTGAAGATGGTCTACCACGTGCTCTTCGGCGTGAAGTTCCTCTTGTCGCTCGTCGTCTTCTTCATCGCCAGCGCGCTCGTCGGCCGCAGCCCGGCGCTGGCCGCCATCCGCAAGAACGCCCGCGTCTGGCTGACGGTCAACCTGATGCTCGTCGTGGCGGTGATTTGCATCGCCGGCGTGATGCGCGTGGCGCGAGACACGCTGCCACCGGAACGGCCGGGCGCGACGACGGCGCCGTAAGCGCAGCGCGCTCTACCGGTTTTTCAGCCGCGGGTCGAGCGCGTCCCGCAGCCCGTCGCCCAGAAAGTTGAGCGCGAAGAGCGTCGCCGCCAGCGCCGCGCCGGGGAAGACCACGAGCCACCAAAAAACCTTCACCGACGTAATCGCCTCGACCGCCTCGTTGGCCAGCACGCCCCACGACGCGTTGGGCACCTCCACGCCCAGCCCCACGAACGACAGGAACGCCTCGAACAGGATCACGCGCGGGATGGTGAGCGTCAGGTAGACGATGACGACGCTCGTCAGGTTCGGCATCAGATGGCGGAAGATGATCCGCCAGCGGCTGGCGCCGATCGTGCGGGCGGCCTCGATGAATTGCTCGTTCTTGAGCGAGATCACCTGCCCGCGCACGACGCGCGACATCGTCAGCCAGTAGATGGCCCCCACGACCACGAAGAAAATGTGCATGCGGTTGATGCCGACGCCGGCCAGGGCCTTGTTGACGTCCTCCTGGCTGAGGACGGTGATCAGGAAAATCACGACGAAGATGAAGGGCACCGAATCGAGGGCCTCGACGATCCGCATCATGAGGTTGTCGATCCAGCCGCCGAGGTAGCCGGAGACGGCGCCGTAGGTGACGCCGATCACCAGCGACACGAACGCCGCCACGACCCCGACGAGCAGCGACACGCGGGCCCCCCAGAAGAGCCTGGCGAGCGTGTCGCGCCCCAGCTTATCGCGCCCGCAGAGCGAGTTGAAACACCACGGCCCGAACACCCTCCGCCGCAGGGCGAGCATTCCGCGGTCGATGAAGTTCAGCTCGCCGAAGCCGTCCTTGTCGAGCTCGCCCTGGGACTTGCCGCCTTGCTTCTCGATGTCGTAGGAATCGACGAGCAGCGGCGAGGAGACCGGCGGCGCGAATTTCAGCTTTGTCTCGGTCTTGTGCGACGGCTGCAGCGGCAAAAAAGGCGTTAGAAACGCCAGCACGCCTAGCCCGACGAGGAACCACAGCGACGCCATGGCCACGCGGTTTTTCTTCAGCCGCCGCCAGGCGTCCTTTCCCAGCGAAACGCCCTGGATCGCCCGCGCCTCGGCCAGCAGGCGCTGGTAGCGCTCCGCGTCCTTTTGATCGGTCGGGGATGGGGCGGCGGAGCTTGCCATCGGAACAGCGCTTCAGTAATCCAGCGGTTCGATTGCGCACAGCGATGGTGAGAATAGCCACCACGGGATGCAGTGTACAGCCGGCGACGCGGGGACCGTGGTGTCAAACTCCGCGCAATCACCCTGCGCCGCGCACAGAAACGAGGGAGAAACCGGGTCCAGTGCGCCGTGGACATGGAGGCGGTCAGCGGGTGACGCGCCGCCGCCGCTGGACGGCCTTCCGCAGCTCCTCCAGGACCAGCAGCACGACGGGGAAGGTCGCCAGCAGCGCCCAATGCCGCCACGAGAGCAACGTCAGCCCGAATACGCCGGACAGCAGCGGCGCATGCATCAAGACGAGCAGGATCGCCAGTTCGGCCGCCAGCCCCAGCCAGATGAGCCGGTTGCGGCCCCAGTTCGTTTGTAAGACCGATTGCCGCTCGCTACGGCAGGCCAGCAAGTTTCCCACCTGGCAGGCGACGATGCCGGCCAGCGACATGGTCGTGGCCGTCAAATACAGCGCGCCCGTGCCGTCCATGGGCAGCCCCGGCCGCCAGCCGGCCAACAGGTAGGCGGCGTAGTAGCCCGCCATGCACAGCGCCGCTTCAATCACGCCCAGCCAGCCGTAGGCCCGCAGCAGCGTGGCGGCGTTCAAGAGCGGCTCGCGGCGCGGCCGGGGACCACGCGACATGACGCCCGCTTCCGGCCGTTCCGCCCCCAGCGAAAGGGCCGGCAAAATGTCCGTGCCCAGGTCCACGGCCAGGATCTGCATCACCGTCAACGGCAGGGGGATCTTGAACAGCACGAAGGCGATGAAGGGGACGGCCTCGGGCACGTTGCTGGCGAAAATGTAGGTGATGAACTTGCGGATGTTGTCGAAGACGCTTCGTCCTTCCTCGACGGCCGCCACGATGCTGGCGAAGTTGTCGTCGGCCAGGACCATGTCCGCCGCCTCGCGGGCCACGTCCGTCCCGGTCATCCCCATCGCCACGCCGATGTCGGCGCGCTTCAGCGCGGGGGCGTCGTTCACGCCGTCGCCCGTCACCGCCACCACCTCGTCGTTTTTCTGCAGGGCCTCCACCAGCCGCAATTTGTGTTCGGGCGTAGCGCGGGCGAAGAGAAGCTGCGGCTGCCGCATCAATTCGGCGACGTCGCCGTCGCCGAGCGCATCCAATTCGCGTCCCGTCACGATCCGCACGTCGTCGCTATACATCCCGATCTCCCGGCCGATCGCACGGGCCGTCACGGGGCTGTCTCCCGTGACCATGACGGTGCGGATGCCGGCCTGGCGGCAGGCGCGGATGGCGGCGGGGACCTCCGGCCGGGGCGGGTCCTCCATCGCCAACAGTCCCAGGAGCACGAGGCCCTCTTCGAGGGCGTCGCCCGCCGCGCCGCCAGCGGGCGCGCGCCCCGGCGGCAAAGCGCGAGTGGCCACGGCCAACACACGCCAGCCGCGGGAAGCCAGCCGGTCGTGCGCCGCCTGGATTTGCGATTGCGCCGCGACGTCGACCGGACGGTCGGCGGCAGACCAGCGCAAGGCGGAGCATTTGGGCAGGACCGCGTCCAGAGCGCCCTTGGTAAAGACCTCGGGCCTGCCGTGCAGCTCGTGGACCGTCGTCATTCGCTGCCGCCGCGAGTCGAAGGGCAGCTCGGCCAGCCGGGGAAATTCGGCCAGCGCGGCCGGCGGCAGGCCGTGCGCCGCCGCCGCCAGCAGGATCGCCCCTTCGGTCGGGTCTCCCTTGACCACGAACCGCGCCGTCTCTCCTTTTGAACCGGCCTCGGGCAGGAGGCGCGCGTCGCAGCAGAGCGCCGCCGCCACGAGCAGGTCATGAAAAGGGGGCGCCGTGCCGCTCGATGCGGCCGCTGCGCCGGCGCCCGCGCCCTGCTCTCCCGCAAGATCGATCTCGTCGCCGCCGGTCCACGCGGCCCGGACCGTCATGCGGTTCTCCGTCAGCGTGCCCGTCTTGTCGGTCAGGATGACCGTGGTGGCGCCCAGCGTCTCGACTTTCTCCAGCCGCTTGACCAGCGCGTTGCGACGCGCCATCCGCCGCACGCCCAGCGCCAAGGCCAGCGTGATCGTCGGCAGCAGCCCCTCGGGCACATTGGCCACGATGATCCCCAGGGCGAACAGGAAGCCGTCCGCCACCGACAGCGCCCCGGCGCTGACCCCGACGGCAAAAAACGCCAACCCCATCGCCACGGCCAGGACCGTAATCACGCGCGTCACGCGGCGAATCTGGCGCTCAAGCGGGCTGGGCCGCTCCTCCTGCTGCTGCGTGAGATGTGAGATGCGGCCGAATCGCGTTTGGCCCGCAGTGGCGTAGACGATCGCCTCGCCGCGCCCGCCGACGACCGACGTGCCGGCGAAAACCAGGTTCGCAAGGTCGGTCGCCGCGTCGGCCGCGACGTCGACGCGGTCGGCGGTCCGCGGCACGGGGTGCGACTCGCCGGTGAGAGTCGACGCGTCCACCGACAGCCGGTCGGCGCGGATCAGGCGCGCGTCGGCCGGCACGAGGCACCCTTCGGCCAGGAGCACCACGTCGCCTGGCACAACGTCGGACGCCGGAAGGTCGATCTCCCGGCCGCCGCGCCGCACCATGACCCGACGCGGCAAGAGGGCCTCCAGTGCCTCGACCGCCCGCTCCGCCTGGTATTGCTGCCAGAAGCTGAACGCGCCGTTGACGACGATCACCAGCACGATCGCCAGCGCCAAGGGCGGCATGCCGGCCAGCCAGGCCAGGACCGCGGCGATCCACAACAGCGCCGCGAACCAGTGGACGAACTCCCCCGCTAGGCGCGCGTACCAGGGCGTCTTGCGCGGGCGGGGAAGAAGATTGAGGCCGTGCCGGGCCCGGCTGGCCGCGGCCTGGGCGGCCGTCAGCCCTTGCTCGCAAGTGCCAAGGCGCAGGGCGACGTCGCGGGCATCCAAGGCCGCCCAGGTCGCGGGGCTGGTGGCAACGGGGCTTTCCAAAAATCGCTGGTCAGGCACCTGCGCCCCCCGCCGGTCATCCCGTTGCCGGCTGGGCGAGATTGTAACCGCTGAGCGGTGCATTCCACGCTGGCGATCGGCGGCTTATTCGGCGGCCTTTACCGCGGGCGTTCCCGCCACCGGCGATTCCGCGAACCGCAGGATCGCCGCCATCGGCGCGCCGCCGGGGACCGTCTCGGCCTCGCCGGCGTAGACCGTCCCGCCGTGCCGCAACGTCTCGGCGGCCGCCACGTCGACCAGGTCGTCGCGCCCCTCCGAGAGTTTGGCGTGCAGGACCGGCCGGCCCGTCGCTTCATCGAGGTCGCCGCGGACGTCGGCCTTGGCATTGACGAACAGCACGTCCACCCGCCCTTCTACGGCCGCCCTCACAACCTCCTGGATGTCGCTCGTCGCCCGGTCGGAATGAGCAAGCTGCCAGTACCGCCCGGCGGCCTGTTTTTGCTCCTCGGCGAAGGCCGGCGCCGCCGCCGCCCAGGCCTGCGCGTGCAGGGCCGCGTCGTCGACCCACTGTGGGTTGATCGTCACCGCCGCGTCCAGCAGGTTCCGGTAGCCGTTCACCTGGCGGTAGATCGGGACGAACTCGGGCAGCGCCGCCAGGAGGAGCGGCGCCCGGTTGCCGTTCATGTAGGACCGCACGGCGCGATCGACCAGCCGGAAATACTTCGCCACGTCGCCGCTCTCCACGTCGACGAGCGACCCCTTGCCGCGGTAGACGTTCGGCTGCGGCCCGCCGTGCCACTGACGCCCGCTGTTGTGGAACCTCCGCCGCTCGTCGCCGTAGCCCAGGGCCTCGTCCAGGCTGCCGGGCATGCCGGGCACCTCGACCTCGCGCATCCGGTCGCGCGTGGCCTCCAGGAGCCGAACGCCCTTCTGGTTGAGGCCCAGGACGAAGAACCGCCCGTCGCCGGCCAAAAGCGGCAAGAGAGGCTTGATGAAAAACCGCTCCGACACGACCGCCATTTCCGCCAGCGCCAGCGGCAGGTGCAGCGAGCGCGTCCCCTGCTTCGAATGGAACATCGCCAGGCCTGACCCCGCCTGTTGCCAGAAGCTCGGCTCCGTGCCGAGGCGGAGCAGCGGCTCGACGAAATCGCGCGCGTCGGCCGGGCGCATGCCGCGATCGATCAGCCGCTCCTTGGCCGTGCGGACCAGGTTCTTCAGCCGGATCGGGCCTTGCTGGCCTTCCGGGCCGGCGACCCGAACCGGCAGATAGAGCGAGATGCAGGGACCGGGCTTTGGGGAAAGAAGCTGCTCTGCGTCTTGGCGCGTGATCGTGTCCATGAAGCGACTCCTGCGCGAGTGGCCGACGAGCATGCCGTTGCGGCAGCCGCCCTGCCCGGATGTCTTCAAGCACACCGCGTGCCGAAACGTCCGGGCAGGATTGTCGATCGTCGCAGGGATGCTACGGATCGCTGATGGCTACTGCTCAAGGAGATGCGCCACGGCGGACGGTTTATGGTCGAGCGAATGTAGGGGTCTTACTTTCTGTGGTTCGCCGCAACGCGCGCTTATCCGCGCGCTTGACCTGCCCCGACTGTGACACTCCGCACACATTGCCCGCTCCACGCCACGGCACATTCCCGCACAGTGCGCAAAACCCTTCCGGCATGCCGATTGCACGGAAGTTACGGTCGAACGAAGAATAAATGTCGTCTTTCGCTCCGCGAAAGAGCGTCCTTTCGCGGAGCGAAAGGCGACTATTCGGGAAGTTTTTTTCGGCCGCTCCTTACGGGCGGGATGGTGGTCCACTGCCGGCCACTTGGGAGGTTCGCCATGCAACTCGACCTTTCCACAAGCTACCTGGGCCTCAAGCTCAAAAATCCGCTGATCGCGTCGGCCAGCCCGCTGACGGGCCACCTCGACAAGCTGATGCTGCTGGAATCGGAGGGGGCGGCGGCGGTGGTGCTGCCGTCGCTGTTTGAGGAGCAAATCGAGCAGCAGGACTTTTCTCTGCCGTCGCCGCCGGGCGCCGACCCGTTCCAGCGCAGCGCCCTCACCCCCGTGCCGCCGCTCGTCGATTACAACACGGGCCCGGACGGCTACTTGAAGTTCCTCGAACAGGCCAAGAAGGCGGTCGCAATTCCCGTCGTCGCCAGCCTGAACGGGACGTCGCGC
The DNA here is from genome assembly GCA_016177915.1 of Planctomycetia bacterium. Taxonomy (GTDB): domain Bacteria; phylum Planctomycetota; class Planctomycetia; order Pirellulales; family S012-138; genus JACOUI01. The sequence goes on along the minus strand of JACOUI010000320.1, from coordinate 5,520 downwards.
GGGCCGTGGCTGCGGTTCGCAAAGTCTCTGGAGGACGCCGGCGCCGACGCGATCGAGCTGAACATCTATCTGGTGAGCGCCGATCCGGAGGTAAGCGGCGCGGAAATTGAGGAACGATACGTCGAGTTGGTGGCGGCGGCGCGGGAGGCGATCTCGATTCCGCTGGCGGTGAAGATCGGGCCGTTCTTCACGTCGCCGGCACACGTGGCCAGGCGGCTGGCCGAGAGCGGCGCGGACGGGCTGGTGCTGTTTAACCGGTTCTGCCAGCCGGACATCAACGTCGAGTGGCCGGCCGTGTGTACGCAGCTTGAGCTGAGTTCGCCGGCCGAGGCGCGACTGCCCCTGCGCTGGATCGCGATCCTCCGCGAAAAGGTCTCGGCGTCGCTGGCCGCCACGACGGGCGTCCACTCGGCCGAGGACGTGATCAAGTACTTGCTGGCGGGGGCGGACGCCGTGATGACGGCCTCGGCCCTCCTGCGGCACGGCCCGCGCCGGCTGGCCGAGATGCTCGACGGCCTGCGGGCCTGGATGATCGAAAAGAAGTTCGCGCGGATCGACGATTTCCGCGGCTCGCTCTGCCAGTTGCGCGTGCCGGACCCGTCGGCGTTCGAGCGGGCGCACTATCTCTGGGCCGTTACGACGTACGAGACGGAGCCGGCGCGGGCGGTTTGACCGGGCGCACGCAAACGGCGCAGACCTTGTACTCGGGGATCTTCGCCACCGGATCGAGCGCCGCGATCGTCAGGTTGTTGACGTTCGCCTCTCCGGGAAAATGGAAATTCCCGAACACCACCCCCTCCGCCACGCGCTCGGTGACGACGGCCTGCGCCCGCATCCGTCCCCGCCGCGAGGCGACCTCGACCGTGCAGCCGCCGTCGATGCCAAGCGCGGCGGCGTCTGGCGGGCTGATTTCGACGAGCGGTTCGGGGCAGGCTTCCAGAAGGCCCACGGCCCGCCGCGTCAGCTCGCCGCCGTGCCAGTGATAGAGGACGCGGCCGGTCGTGAGGAGGAAGGGGAAATCGGCGTCGGGCAGCTCCGCGGGGGGCAGGTGCTCGACGACGTGCAGCTTGCCCTTGCCGCGCGGGAAGCGGCCCACGTGCAGGATCGGCGTGCCGGGATGATCGAGCGCCGGCACGGGCCACTGGAGCGTCGCGTTTTCCAGGCGGCTGTGCCGCACGCCGGCATAGTGCGGCGAAAGCGCCGCGATTTCCTCCATGATCTGCGGAGGCCCTGCGTAATCCCAGCCAGCTTGCGCCCCGGCCGGCGCGGACCCGCGCAGCGCCAGCACGCGCCGCGCCAGTTCGGCGGTGATTCGCCAGTCGGGGCGCGCCTGGCCGGGCGGATCGATCGCCTGGCGGACAAGCTGAATCCGCCGTTCGGTGTTCGTGAACGTCCCGCTTTTCTCGGCGAACGACGCCCCCGGCAAGAGCACGTCGGCATACGCCGCCGTCTCCGACGGAAAAATCTCCTGCAAAACGACGAACTCCGCCCGCGACAGGCAGCCGCGGACGTGGTTGCTATCCGGCTCGGTCAGGACGGGGTCTTCGCCCAGGACATAGAGCGCGCGAATTCGCGTGGGCGCGCCTTCCGGCTTGCCGGCGGCGTCGATCATTTCCGTGACGGTCAGCCCGGGGCGCGGCGAGAGGGCTTCGGGCGCAGCGGCCCGATTCAGTTGCCAAGCGGCTGAGAACGTCGCGATCGCGGCCGGGTCGGCGACGCGCTGATAGCCGGGCAACAAATCGGGCAGCGCGCCCACGTCGCAGGCCCCCTGCACGTTATTCTGGCCGCGCAGGGGATTCACGCCCCCGCCGGGAACGCCGAGGTTTCCCAGCAACATTTGCAGGTTCGCCAGGGCCAAAACGTTGAGCACGCCGGTCGTGTGCTGCGTGATGCCCATCGCCCAGATGACGGCCATGGGACGGTTGTTGGCCAGAAGCTCCGCCGCGCGCCGCAAGTCGCCCGCCGGCACGCCCGTGATTTTCTCTACGCGCTCGGGGGTGTATTTCTCCACGCACTCGCGCACTTCCTCGAACCCCTCGCAGCGCTCGCGCAGGAACGCCTCGTCGTGCCAGCCGTTTTCCAGGATCACGTGGGCCAGGCCGTTGACGAGGGCCACGTCGGTGCCGGGCTTGTGCCGCAGGTGCAGCGCCGCGAATTCGGTGATATCGATTTGCCGCGGGTCGGCCACGACCAGCTTCGTCCCGCGATGTAAGACGGCCTGGCGGATCATGGTCCCGAACACCGGGTGCTGCTCGGTCGTGTTGGACCCGATGATGAGCATCGCCCTGGCGTGCTCCGCCACGTCGCGCATCGAGTTGCTCATCGCGCCGGAGCCGAAGGCCATCGCCAGGCCGGCTACGGTCGAGGAGTGGCAAAGCCGCGCGCAGTGATCGACGTTGTTGGTGCCGATCGCCTGCCGGGCGAATTTCTGCATCAGGTAGTTTTCCTCGTTGGTGCACTTGGCCGAGGCCAAAACGCCGATTGCGTCCGGGCCGGACGAGTTGCGCACCTCGTGCAGCTTTTTGGCGATGAGCGACAGGGCGGTACCCCAATCGGCGTCGACCCACGGGCCGCGATCGCCGCCCGGCTTGCGATTGCGCCCCGAAAGCAGATACTCGCGCACTTTCGGCCGCGTGAGACGGTCCGGATGGTGGATGAAGTCGTAGCCGTAGCGGCCCTTGACGCACAGCGCCATGCCGTTGACCGGCGCCGCGGCGTTTGACGCGACGCCGATCACCCGCCCGGCGCGGACCTCCAGGTCGAACTGGCAGCCCACGCCGCAGTAGCCGCAGACGGTGGTGACACGCTTGTCCGGCTGCGGGCGGCCCAGCGACATCCGGTCCACGAGGGCGCCCGTCGGGCAATAGGCGGCGCAGGCGCCGCACGACTCGCATCGCGCATCGAGCATCGTCGTGTCTAGGCCGGCGACGATCTTCGCCTCCGCCCCGCGATAGCCCACGCCCCACACGAAGCGCCCCTGCACCTCGGCGCAGGCCCGCACGCACCGCGTGCACAAAATGCACTGGTTGAGGTCGACGCGAATGAAGGGGTTGGGGTCGGAATCGACGGCGTAGCGCGGCGGTCGAGCCGCCGGGCGACGCACGTCGTAGTGCCGCACCCAGCGGAGGAATTCGTGCTTGGGATCGTCCGCGCCACCGCGCGCCGCTTCGCCGCCCGAGTCGTCGTAGCCGGCCAGCAGCATCTCCAGGATCATCCGCCGCGAATCGACGAGAGCGGGCGTCTCGCTGCGCACCGCCATGCCATCGGAAACAGCGGTCGTGCAAGCCGCCACTTGCCCCGGCAGGGGGTCGGCCTCGACCAGGCACAGCCGGCACGACCCGACGGGCGAGAGGTCCTTGTGGTGGCAGAGCGTGGGCACGACGACGCCCGCCGCGGCCGCGGCCTCTAGGATCGTCGTCCCGGCGGCGACTTCGATCGGCCTGTCGTTGATCGTGAGTTTCGGCATTTCCCAATCCCAATCGCGCTCGTCTCCGCGCTTCCCAGGACGCGCGACGCGCATGTTGCCGGCTTTAGCCGGCTCGTCTGTCTGCCACCGACTTCAGTCGGTGGTGCCGGGTGTCGCTGCACCGCTCAAGTCATGTGGAGACCGCACAGCCGGCTTCAGCCGGGCTTCCTACCATCGCCTTTCAGGCATCGGCGGCCTTCCTCAACTCCGCGCTGAAGTTCGCAAATGCACTTTCGATCGGCCAGGCCGCCGACTGCCCCAGGCCGCAGAGCGACGTCGTTTTCAACATCCGCGCGAGCTGTTTCAGTTGTTCGAGGTCGTCCTTCCGCGGGCCGCCGGCGCAGAGCCGATCGACGATGAGGCGCGCCTCGCGCGTGCCGACGCGGCAGGGCGTACACTTGCCGCAGGATTCATTTTCAAAGAACCAAAGCAGCCAGGCCAGGAGCTCGACGACGCGCACCGACTCGTCCATGACGAGAATCCCGCCGCTGCCCATGGCCACGCCCTGCCGGTGCGATGCATAGTCGAGCGGCACGTCGAGCGCCGCCTCGCCGACGATCGTTCCCGCCGCCCCGCCCGTCAGGGCCATTTTGAAGCTCGACCCGGCCCGCATCCCGCCCGCCAGGCCGTCGATCAATTCCCGCAGCGTCGTGCCCAGCGGGACTTCGACCGCGCCGGGGCGATGGACGTGGCCGGTGATCGTGAACATCTTCGTTCCTGGGCTATTCTGCGTTCCCAGCGCGCGGAACCAGGCGGCCCCGTTTCGCACGATGAGGGGCACGTTGCAGAGCGTCTCCACGTTGGAGACGAGCGTCGGCCGGCCGAAGAGACCGTGCGTGACCGGGTAGGGCGGCCGCACGCGGGGCTCGCCGCGCCTGCCTTCCAGCGATTCCAAGAGGGCCGTCTCCTCGCCGCAGATATAGGCCCCGGCGCCGCGATGGACGCGGACGCGGAAGGAGAATTCGCCGCCGGCGATCTTAGCGCCGAGCCAGCCTTGATCGGCCGCTTGCCGGATGGCTTGCTCGACGCGGCGCGCCGAATCGGCGTATTCGCCGCGGACGTAGACGTAGCCCTCGCTCGCGCCGACGGCATAGGCCGCCAGCGCCATGCCTTCCAGCAGCAAGTGCGGGTCGCCTTCCAGGAGGATGCGGTCCTTGAAGTTGGCCGGCTCCGATTCGTCGGCGTTGCAGACGACGTATTTTTGCGGCCCGGCTGCGGCGGCGACGAACGGCCATTTTCGGCCGGCCGGAAAGCCCGCCCCGCCTCGGCCTTGCAATCCCGACGCGGCGACCGCCTCCAGCACTCGCGATGGCGTCTCCTGGAGTGCCGCTGCCAGGACTTCATAGGCCCCAGCGGCCAGGGCAGTTTGAATGTCGTCGGGATCGACGCGCCCAAGTCGCTCCATCAGGCGGCGCGTCTCGCCGAGGCGCGGGTCGGCGTACGTCGGCTGCTCGCCGCCCCAGTCGGAAAGGGCCGCGGCGACATTGTCGGCCAAGAGCGGCCCGCAGGCCTCGCCGTCGACCAATGCCGCCGGCGCACGATCACACAGCCCCAGGCAGCTTGTCCTCACGACGGAAAACCCGCCCGCTGCCGCCGCCTTCTCCAATGCCGCGCGCACGGCCGGGCAGCCCGCCAGCATGCACACCGGCCCGTCGCACAATCGCACGACGGGGGCGCGCTGCGGCCTTGTCGCCAGGAGCGAGTAGAACGTCGCCACGCCGCAGACGTTCGCGTCGGGCAGGCGGAGGGCGTCGGCGGCAGCGCCCAGCGCCTGTCGGCTGAGAGAGCCGGATGCTCGCTGAACGTCCTGAAGCACCGGCAAAAGCTCGTGCGGCGCAGTCCCCTGCCGCGCGGCCGCCGCATCGACGGCGGAGTCGCTGCGCGGTTGGCGGTACGGCTGGGCCTTGGTCTTCGGACGCAAATGCGGCATGGACGATCTCTGCAACACAAGATGCATGACCGGGCGGAAGGTGCAAACGTCGTTCCGTCGTGCCGACATCAGGATACGCCGGAGGCAACGATTTTGACTATCCGCTCCCTCCCCCCGTGCGGGG
>JACOUI010000319.1 GCA_016177915.1 Planctomycetia bacterium | reverse complement strand
GGGAAATCCTCAACAGCGGCGTGCAGCACAAGGAGCAAACGCTCCGCGACTCGCTCCGCCAGATGCGCGACCGCGGACTCAAGAGCGTGATCCTGATTGGCGGCGGCGAGCCGACCGTCTATCCCCGCTTCGCCGACGTCGTCCGCTACATCAAGGACGAGCTCGGCCTCGCGACCGCCATTGTCTCCAACGGCGGCCGCAACGACCGCATCCTCGAAATCGCCGACTGCCTCGTCGAAGGCGACTGGGTCCGCCTCTCGCTCGACTCCGGCACGGACGCCACGTTTCAGGCCATGCACAAGCCGCGCAAGCCCGTCACCCTCGAGGAAATCTGCGCCTGGGCGCCGAAGATCAAAGACAAAAACCCGCGGTTCCTCGTGGGCTTCTCGTTCATCGTCACCTGGAAGGGGGCGACGCGCGACGACGCCAAGATCGTCGAAAACATCCACGAGCTGGTCCAGGCCGCCGAGCTGGCCCGCCGCTATCGCTTCGACTACATCTCGATCAAGCCGTTTTTGGTCCGGGCCGAGGAGAACGGCTCGGAGGTGCTCGATCCCAAGCGGGCGGCCGAGGCGATCGAGATCGTCGTGTCGCGGATCAGGAGCGCCGTGGCGGAAGCCAAGAAGCTGGAAAGCGAGACGTTCAAGGTCGTCGAGAGCACGAACCTCAAGCTGTTGGAGAGCCAGAGCTGGGGCAACTACACGCGGCAGCCGCGGCAGTGCCACATGCAGTTTTTCCGGCAGGTGCTCACGCCTCACGGCGTTTTCAACTGCCCGGTCTACCGCAGTGTGCCCGCCGCGAAGGTCGCCGAAGCCGACGCCTACGGCGACGACGGGGCATGCCAGCAGACGGCCCAGCAGCTTGGCGGCTTGATCCGGCGCTTCGACGCCTCGCACGAGTGCCGCCACGTCACGTGCCTTTACAACGCCACGAACTGGTGGCTGGAGCAGCTCATCGAGCGGCCGGAGGAATTCGCCGGCATCACGCCGACGGGGAACCGGGGGGATTTCTATCTTTAGATGGGGTGCAACGGAATGGCAGGCGAGACGCCTGCCCCACCGGAAAGATTACGCCGCCAAGCTCCGCAAGATCTTCGTCGTCGAAACCCCGTCCACCAGCCCCGCCAGGTAGAACTCTCCGCCATAGCTCTCCACAAAATCCTTGCCGGCGATCTCGTGCAGCTTGCCGCGGTAGTCGCCCCCCTTCACCAGCACGTCCGGCCGGATCGCCTCGATCAGATCGATCGGCGTGTCGGCGTCGAAGATCACGACGTGCCCGACGCAGGCCAGCGCCGACAAAAGCGCCGCCCGGTCGTGCTGCCGGATGACGGGCCGCGACGGGCCTTTGATCGCCCGCACGCTCGCGTCGCTATTGAGCCCGACGATGAGGACGTCGCCGCGCGAGGCGGCCTCTTGCAGGTAGGTCACGTGCCCGACGTGCAAAAGGTCGAAGCAGCCGTTGGTAAAAACGATCCGCCGGCCAGCGGCGCGATGCTCGTTCACGATGGGCAGAAGCTGCGGAAGCGTGACGAGCTTGCCGCTGCCGCCGATGGCCGACGCCATGAGGTCGCGCCGGATTTCGTCGCGCGAGATCGGCGCGGCGCCAATCTTTTCGACTTCCAGGCCCGCCGCGACGTTGGCGAGCCGGCAGGCGTCGTCGAGCGCGACATTCTCCGCGACGCAAACGCCCAACACCGCCAGCGCCGCATCGCCCGCCCCCGTCACGTCGTACACGGAGCGCGGCCGCGTGGAAAAATGCTCATATCCACCCCCGGCCCGCGCCAGGCAAATCCCGTCGGCATCGAGCGTAACGGCGACGGCCGACAGGCCGTCGTCGCGGCAGAGTTTCAATCCCGCCGCGCCGGCGTCGTCGGCCGTGGCAATGTGCATTCCCGACGCCAGCTCCGCCTGGCTGCGGTTGGGCATCACGAGCGTCGCCCCGCGATAACGCGCGTAGTCGCAGCCGAAGGGATCGACCAGCACGGGCGCATTGGCGCGTCGCGCGGCGTCAATCACCGCTCGCAGCAGCGACGGCGTACACGTGCCCAGGCCGTAATCGGAAATCAGGACGGCACTGCACAAGCCACTCCCTCCCCCCTTGCGGGGAAGGGTCGGGGTGGGGGGTTGGGGGCTATCCAAGCCTCGCCCCACGATCTCGCTGATCCCCTCGATCAGCCGCCGCTCCGTCTCCTTTTGAATCGGCGCATCCGCGCCATGATCAACGCGCAGGATCTGATGCCCGTGCCGGCTCGCTGCCGTTCCAAAAAACCTCTCCGTGCGGCAGGTCGTGCGCCTCGGCTCGACGACCACGCCGCCCGCATTGACGCCGCACTTTTCCAACAGCGACAGCGCTTTCGCGCCGGCATCGTCGTCGCCGACCACGCCGCGCAAAACGACCTCCGCCTCCAGACCGCGCAGCATCGCCGCCAGGCCGCCCGCCGCGCCTAATCGCGTCTCCTGACCCTCCGCGCGCAACAGCAGCACCGGCGCTTCCGGGCTGACGCGCTCCGCCGCGGCAAACGTGTACGCATCGAGCGACAGATCGCCGACGACCAAGAGCCGCGGCCGGCGGAGATTGTTGAGCAGATTGAGCGGGTCCGTCTGCGCCATGGCGCATCCTGCAATGACAGCACGGGCGGGGAAATCGACGACAGCTTAGGGTCGAACGAAAAATGAATGTCGTCTTTCGCTCCGCGAAAGGCGACAATTCGGGAAATTGTTTTTCGGCCGCTCCTTATACGCCGATTTGCCAAGCGATGAAAGAGAGACTGGGGAAGGCGGGGCTGCGATCGCGCGTGCGGACCACCCGCGCCGGGCGTTATGTGACCCCTTCGGCGTATGCGCAGGAACGGAGACGCGCGTGAACGGCGAAAAACGCCGCAGGCGATAGATCGCTCGGCAAGAGTTTTGGAACCGTCGCCGAACGGCATTCAATTTTTGCTCGCCTGGGCTGCACCCCCGCCTGGCGAAGCCTCAGGCGCGAATCTTCCTCAGCGCCTCGTCCGCCGCCTTGCGGACCAGCTCGTCCGGATCCTGCGAGAGTTTTTCGAGGGCGGGAATGGCCGGCCCGGAGTCTTTGCCGATGCGGCCCAGGGAAAGCGCAGCCTGGCGGCGGACCGTCCACTGGGCGTCTTCGAGCGCCGCCGATAGCGCCGAAACGGCCGAGCGCGCCTCCGGGCCGATTTCGCCGAGCGCCAGCGCCACGTTGACGCGCACGCGCGGGTCCTGGCTTTTGATCGCTTCGATCAGCGCCGGCACGGCCGACCGGGCCTCCGGGCCCAGGCGGGCCAGGCCGTAAGCGCCCTGCATTTGCCGGACGGGGTCGGCTTCGCGGAGCATGCCTTCCAGCTCGGCGACGGACTTGCCTTCGTAGGGTGGGTCCGATTGGCAGCCGATGAGGGCCGCGATGAGCGAACACAGCATGGATAGGGGCAGGTTTCGATGGGGCATCTTTGGTGCAACGACGGACAAGGCGGACGGGGGATAGGACACTTGGCGAGACAAAGCGCATCTTATCAGATCGCGGCAGGCGAGACGCCTGCCCCACGGGAAGAACGGCAGGCGGGCCGCCTGCCCTACGACGGCTGCTTGAGGAAAACGGCGGGCGGCGGTAGGTTGAAGGCGGGCCAGAAGAGTTGGCGCTCCCCTCGCGGATTTTCCCTCGCCATTTTTTGTCAGGGGTTTCCGGAGCGTCGACATGCATCATTATCATCGTCGTCGCGGTTTTACGCTGGTCGAGACGCTCGTCGTCATCGCCATCATCGGCATTCTGATCGGCCTTTTGATGCCGGCCGTGCAGCAGGCGCGCGAGGCCGGCCGGCGGGCGCAGTGCGCCAGCAACCTGCGGCAGCTCGGCATCGCGCTGCACCTCTTTCACGACGTCAACAAGGCCTTTCCGCCGGCCTTGACCTGCGACCAGGTCAACGTCACCAACGCCGAGGCCACCGGCTACACGCTGCTCTTGCCGTACATCGAGCAGGGCAACCTCTACGCCCAGTACGATTTCGGCCAGCCGTGGTACGCCCCAGTGAACTACAACGCCGTGGCGATGGAAATCAAGATTTTTTACTGCCCCACGAACCGCAACGGCGGGCGGATCGACCTGGCGCCGTTCGTCTTGCAATGGGGCCAGCCCCTGCCGCCGTTTGCGGCAAGCTGCGACTACGCCTTCTGCCGCGGCGCGAACGGCGCGGTCCATCACGACTGGACGCTACTCCCCGGCGAGGTCCGCGGCGTGTTCAACATCGCCCCGCCCCGCGATTTCGCGGCCGGCGTGACGATGGGACAGATTCTCGACGGATTGAGCAACACGATCGCCATGGGCGACGCCGCCGCCGGCACCACGCTCTACATGGCCCGCGACCTCGCCAATCCCTCCGCGCCTGCCATCGATCCGCTGACCGGCCAGCCGGTCGTGCTGGAGCAGTCGTGGAGCGCGGGCAGCGTGGGCGACGCGGGCCATCCGTTTTACGGCTCCGTCATGGCCGTGACCGCGCAATACGGATTGCCCTCCAATCCGCGCGACGAGCCGATGAACCGCATGCCGGCCACCCCGACCGTCTACACCGGCCTGAGCCTGGGCGACAACCGCACGGGGACGGACTACATCAGCGGCTTCCGCAGCCTGCACACGGCGGGGTGCAACTTCCTGTTCTGCGACGTGAGCGTGCACTACCTCAAGCAGAGCATCGCCCCCAGCGTCTACCGCGGCTTGTCGACGAGCATGGGCCGGGAGCCGGTTTCGCCCGGCGCGTTCTGAGTGAACCCGCATCCAGCACGTCGTGTCTACGACGACGGCCTGAAATCGACGTGCCGCCGCAAGGGAAACCACATGCCCGATGATCGCCTCCGCTCTGACCGCTTTCCGCGTTCGAACAAGTACCACCCCGATTGGGTCATCGCCAACGCCATGGGCAGCAATTGCCTCTGGCTGGCGGAATGGCTGACGGACGCGATGGACCTCAAGCCCGGCCTGCGCGTGCTGGATCTGGGATGCGGGCGGGCGGTCACTTCGATTTTCCTGGCCCGCGAGTTCGGCGTGCAAGTGTTCGCGGCCGACCTGTGGATCGGGGCAACCGAGAACCAAGCGCGCATCGACGAGGCGGGCGTTGGCGAGCGCGTATTTCCGTTGCACGTCGACGCCCACTCGCTCCCCTTCGCCGGCGCGTTCTTTGACGCGATCCTGTGCGTCGATGCCTTCTCGTATTTCGGGACCGACGACCTGTATCTCAATTACCTGGCGCACTTCGTCAAGCCGGGCTGCCCGATCGCGATCGCCGGCGCAGGCCTTGTGCGGGAGATGGACGGGCCGGTCCCGGAGCATTTGCGCCCGGCGTGGACGCAGGACTTCTGGTCGCTGCATTCGGCGGCCTGGTGGCGAAAGCTGTGGGAGCGGACGGGGATCGTGGACATCGAGGTCGCCGACGACATGCCGGGTGGTTGGCGGGCATGGCTTGATTGGCAAACAACAGCGCACCCAGAGAATCGCATCGAGATCGACGGGGTTGCGGCCGATGGCGGAGCGTGCCTGGCCTATGTCCGCGTCATCGGCCGCCGCCGTGGCGACGCCAAGCTCGAGGACTATTGCTGGCCGGACACGTTGCGGTCGTTCCCGCTGGAGTACGAAAAGAAGCCGCTGCTGCGAGACGATCGTGCCGCTTCGTGACGATTCGCAGCCAACCAAAGTAACCGTTTCCGCGTCTGGCAATTGCTGTTGGACGGCCGGCGCATCGGGATTCGTCTCACGATGTCGCGGCATTGCCAGCACGGTGCGGCTTGTCTTGACTGACACCGCCAGTTTTGACATAGATCGCGCACCGCAGGGGTTGAAGTACCGACCCCTGGCACGAAGAAACTGCGGAAGTAAGATGGAACTTGAATTGCGACTTCTGCCGTCAGGCGCGATCGTCTTGGCCGTTGACGCAAGTCGTTATCAACAAAAGACCTGCCACCGACCAGACATCGCACTGACAATCCGGCACTGCGCTTGACCCTGCGGCGCCGTCTGGTCGATTTCTCCCAATACTATGGCTGTTGTTGAAGCGGCGCCCGCCGCTCGCCTTAAGGGCGGAGTAATCTCCGTCCTGCCATCGGAGGAGACCTCCGAAGGGGATGATTCATCCCCCCAGGGGCGTCGCTGCCGCCGCGGCGACCTGCGCGCCAGCATGGGCGACGCGGGCGGCTTCTCCGCGATGGTCGGCATCGGCGAGACCTACATCGCCGCTTACGCCCTGGCCCTGGGAATGGGCGAAGTCATCGCCGCCATGATCGTGGCCCTGCCGATGCTGGCAGGGGCCTACTTGCAGCTCTCCGGCCCGTGGATCGTGCGCAGGCTCAACTCGCGGCGGCGGTTCGTCGTGGCCTGCGCGGCCCTGCAAGCCACCAGCTTGCTGCTCTTGCCGCTCGTCGTTTTCACGGGCGACTGGAAAGGCCCGCTCCTGTTCCTGGGCGCGAGCCTCTACTGGGCCGGCGGGTTGGCTACCGCCCCCGTCTGGAACACCTGGATCGAAGACATCGTGCCCGTGCAGGTGCGCAAGCGCTTCTTCGCCAACCGCGGACGGATCAGCCAGATTTGTATGCTGGCGGGCTTCGTGCTGGGGGGCGTGCTGCTGGAGCTTGGCCAGGGCGCCGACGCAGCCAGCGCGGCGCACGTGATTCGCTGGGAGCTGGCGGCGTTTGCGGCGCTGTTCCTGGTGGCCGCCGTGTCGCGGTACGTCTCGGCGTGGTGCCTTTCGACGCAGAGCGAGCCTTCGGCCGGCAAGCTGGCCGACCGCCGCGTCGGCTGGCGCGAGTGGCGCTTTCGCCTGCGCAGCGACGCCGGCGCCCGGCTCGTCCTTTACCTGATGCTCGTGCAAGTGGCCGTGCAGGTCTCCGGGCCGTACTTCACGCCCTTCATGCTCAAGAACCTGCACTTCACGTACCTGCACTACATGCTGCTGATCGGCGTGGCGTTCCTGGCCAAGGTCGTCACGTTCCCGCTCTGGGGCCGGCTGGCGAAGTCGATCGGGGCCCGCGGGCTGTTGTGGGTCGGCGGGCTGACGATCGTCCCCATCCCGGCGCTGTGCATCCTGGGCAACAGTTTCTATTACTTCTGCGCCGTGCAGGTTTTCTCCGGCATGTCGTGGGCGGCGTATGAGCTGGCGCTCTTGTTGATGTTCTTCGACTCCATCCCTCGCAACGAGCGGACGAGCATGCTGACGGTCTACAACTTCGGCAACGCGGCGGCGCTCGTGATCGGCTTCGCGATCGGCTGGGGCGTGTTCGAGGGGCTGGGCGAGGGGCACGTCGCCTACCTCGCCGTCTTCGGACTCTCCGCGGTCGCACGACTTGCCTCGACGGCCTACCTCACGCGCATCCCGTCGGTGCGCCGCACGTGCGAAGAGGCGCTGCCGGCCCTGCCGGGAATGCTGACCGTGCGCAACGTCTCCGGACCCGTGGTCGGCCCGGCGCTGGCGATTCCGAAGGCGGAGTTGCAGGAACCGAACGCGGCGTGACGGTGGCGACTCCATTCAGTCGTGCGCTGGGCCGAAGCGAGTTGACAGAGACGGATTCGGCGCGCGGTCGCCCCTAGCTGCCAATCACTGTCTCACCGGCGCGAGGCCGGCGGTGACTGTGTGCATCGCGGACGCCGAAGGTCTCACTTCCCTTGCGCCAGACCACCTCAAGTCACGAGCCGGCCGTCGCGCAGCTCAAGCGCGCGATTGGCCGCCGTGGCCACGGCTTCGTCGTGCGTCGCCAGAAGCACCGTCCCGCCGCCGCGGTGGAACTCGCTCAGGATCGCCAGCACGGCGGCCGTGCTCTCGCCGTCGAGGTTTCCCGTCGGCTCGTCGGCCAAGAGGGCCTTCGGCCCGTTGACGAGCGCCCGCGCAATCGCCGCCCGCTGCCGTTCGCCGACGCTGAGCTGGTCGGGCCGGTGCTTGAGGCGATGGGCGAGGCCGAATTTTTCCAGCAGGTCCCCGCCACGTTTTCGGGCCGTGGCCTCCTGGCCCGGCAGCGCCGCCAGAAGCACGTTGTCGAGCACGTTCAGATAGGGCAGCAGGTGGAACATCTGAAACACGAAGCCGATCGTCTGGCCGCGGAAGCGCGTGCGCTCGATCGGCGACAGGTTCTGCAGGTCCTTGCCCGCCACGATCACGCGGCCGGCCGTGGGCAGGGCCATCGCCCCGGCCAAGTGCAAGAGCGTCGATTTGCCGCAGCCGCTCTTGCCGCGGACGGCGGCAAACTGGCCTTCCGCAATTTGCAACGTTACGCCGTCGAGCGCGCGCACCGGCCCGTCGGGCGAAGGGAACACCTTGCTGACGTTTTCGAACTGAATCACGCGTGGGCCGCCCTGCAACTGCGACAATGCCGGTAGCGCCATTCTGCGCGCCTTCGGCAAATGGAACAACCGCCGGCGGAATTGGGAATGCGCTCCTTGCTCCGCGCGTCGAATTTCCATGCTTCGCCGCTCCTGCTAAACTGCCCTGGATCGCCGCCGCCCTTCCGGAGCTTTCCGTGCCCAAGCCGTCCGACGTCCGTCTGCTCGAAGTCCGCTCTAGCACGGAAACGATCTCCTACCGCGCGCCGATCAAGTTCGGCGGCCGCGTCGTGACCGAGGCGGTGAATTTCAACGTCGAGATCGACGTGGAAACGCGCGACGGCCGCCGGGCGACGGGCCTCGGCTCGATGCCGCTGGGCAACGCCTGGTCCTGGCCCAGCAAGCTCCTCGCCAGCGACCAGACGCTCGCCGCCATGCTCGAGCTCAGCCGCGAGATGGTCGCCGCGGCGGGAAAGCACCGCGGCCAGGGCGACCCCTTGGAAATCACGCACGAACTGGCCGACCAGCACGCGGGCCTCTCGGCGGAAGTGAAGAAGCGCCTGTCGCTCGCCGAGCCGATTCCGCGCCTGGCGCAGCTCGTCTGCGCCAGCCCGGTCGAGGCCGCCATCCACGACGGCTTCGGCAAGGCGCTCGGACAGAACTCATACAACGTGCTTGGCAAGGAGTTCATCAACGCCGACCTGGCAAACTATCTCACGCCCGACTTCCGCGGCGAGTTCTTAGACCGCTACACCCTCCGCCAGCCCAAGCCGCGGATGCCGCTTTATCACCTCGTCGGCGCGCTGGACCCGCTCACCGACGCCGACGTACCCAAGCGTTTGAACGACGGCCTGCCGGAAACGCTGCCGGAGTGGATCAACGACAACGGCCTGACGCACCTGAAGATCAAGCTCAACGGGGACGACCTGGCCTGGGACGTGAACCGCGTCGTCTCCGTCGAACAGGTCGCCGCCGCGGCGCAGAAGGCCCGCGGCTGCACGGCCTGGAACTACTCCGTCGATTTCAATGAGCGGTGCGAGAACGTCGAGTACGTGCTGGCGTTCGTGAATCAGGTCCGCGAGCGGTCGCCCGCGGCGTTCAACCGCATCCAGTACATCGAACAGCCAACGCACCGCGACCTGGCGGCGCATCCGGAGGCCCGCATGCACGCCGCCGCCAAAATCAAGCCGGTCGTGATCGACGAATCGCTGGTGGACCTTTCGAGCCTGCTTCTGGCCCGCGAGATGGGCTACTGCGGCGTGGCCCTCAAGGCCTGCAAGGGGCAAAGCGAGGCCCTGCTGATGGGGGCCGCCGCCCAGAAATTCGGCATGTTCCTGTGCGTGCAGGACCTGACCTGCCCGGGAAGGTCGTTTTTACACTCGGCCAGCATTTCGGCGCGGATTCCGACCGTGGCGGCCATTGAAGGGAACTCGCGGCAGTACTGCCCCGTCGGAAACAAGGGCTTTGACCAAAAGTTTCCGGGCATGTTCCGAATTACGGATGGCACGGTGGAAACGGCGCTGCTGAACGGGCCCGGCCTGGGCTTCTGATCGTTCTCGTACTTGTCATCGTTCTCGTACTCGACTTTCTCCCAATCGTCCTTCGTCTTCCTTCTTCGTCCTCGTACTCGTTTCCTCACCCCTTCGGATCGGCGCCGCCTCCCATGAACGATTCTCTCCAACCACAGACCCCGCCCGCGCCCCGCCGCTCCCTTTTCCGCTTCAGCCTCAAGACGCTGCTCCTCGTCGTGACGCTGATCGCCGTTTACCTGGCCGGCCGGGGCAAATGGCAGCCGGAGACAACCACGACGCCCACGCTCGCCGGCACCTGGCAAGCCACGTTCCCCGCCGGTGCCAAATGGACCGTGACTGTGAAGGACCTGGGCCAGGGCAAGTTCCTGATCGGCGGAATGGGCGTGCTCAGCGGCGTCTACAAACACAAGGACGACCAGCTTGTCGTTGTCACGCCCAGCGATCCGCGGATGACGGGACTCGTTTGGACCTGGGACGACAACCGCTGGACGCTTTCGGCCGAGACGCCGGGCACGCCGACCGGATCGAGCTACGTGGGGACGATCCTCGCGCCGCTCCCGGTCGGCACCGGGGTGCCCGTGGCAACGCCCGCGACAGGCCCGATCGCGCGCCCCTGAGTCTGGGTGCCACGCCCTGAGCACGCTCGGCAGGCTGCGCCGTTCTCACTCGAGGCAACCTGGAGTCGCAAGATCCAGTTGCCCCTCGTGCGAAGGGCGTGCCTTGGTGCCTCGGCACGCCCTTCGCATCAGGGTCGCACGTCCTTTGTTGTACAGACGCACCCCCGTCGCCAATCCTGCGCGGCGACCGGCGACCATGCTCAGGGCGTGCCACACTAACTACAGTCTGTCGGAAATTGTGAAAAAGCCGATCTGCCGATATTTTTTGGGAAACTTGCCGCGAAGACGGAGCACCAGAGGATGATGGGAACGCAAAATCCCGTCGTTTTTTCCTGGCTCGCTGC
>JACOUI010000318.1 GCA_016177915.1 Planctomycetia bacterium | reverse complement strand
AGCATGTTGTGCATGAACAGGGCATGGTAGGGCCGCGCGGAAATGACGCGGACCTTCACGCGGTGCCGCCCGTCCCAGCCGGCGAAGCCGTCGACGACGTACAGCCGCTGGCAGGTGTTGAAGTAGTCGATCGCCCGCTGGCGGTTGGTGAGGAACACGTCGTCGGTGAGGCGGATGTTGACGTCGCCCCACCAGATATCGCGCGTGCTCTGCGGATGATCGACGATGCGGCGGTCCTTGGGGCTGCGGCCGGTCTTCAGGCCCGACAGCGAAACCAGCGCCCCGCCCGCGGCGATAGACCCGCCGTCGTGGCGCACGGCCTCCTCGTAGAGCACGGCCGGCGGCGTGTTCCGCAGCACCGACGCAGCGGTGATGCCGTAGGAATTGAGGTCGAGGTTGTGCATCGCGGGGCACTCTGGGGCATGAATGCGGACGCGCGGCGGCGATCGCATGGGCCATGCCGCACCCTCCAGATTCTACGGCGCGAGGCGGACGGCGTCATGGGCCGGCGCGGGCCATTGGACGGGCCGCCTCGCCCTGACCTCAAGACGTGATCTCACACTAACCCGAAGCGCCAGCGAGGGAGATCCTGGGAGGGCCTCAGCGATTCGTCGGCACGTCGAGCCGCTGGCGCGTACGTGATATGCGACGGCTCGCATTGCCGCTGCGCCCTCGCTTGCGCTTCGGGTTAGTGTGGGTTTTCAGATCGAGTCCAGCGGGTCGCGCTCGCGGCCGCTGGCCCAGACCTTGGACTCTTTGAACTGGTCGGCGAGGACCGCAGCCAGCGCCTCGACGCCGAACCGCTCGCTGGCGTAATGGCCGACCAGCAGCATCGCCACGCCGGCCGACTCCGCCTCCAGGCACGCGTGAAACCGCGCTTCCCCCGTCACGAACAGCTCGCAACCCAGGCCGATCGCGTCGCCGAGCAGTTCGCCCGCGCTCCCGCAGCCGACGGCCACGCGGCGGACCTTGCGCTTGCCGTCGCCCACAACCTGGGCGTGTTCGATTCTCAAAAACTTCTTCAACTGGCGTGCGACGGCGGCGAGCGAGGCCGGCGACGGCAACGTTCCGTATCGGCCCGACCCGAGCAAAGCCGCCGCCGGTGAGCTTTCAGCGGCCGCAGACGGCGCGAGCGCCCGCAGCGGAGAAACGTCGGCAAGCGAGAGCGCCTCGGCCAGCCGCTGGTTGATCCCCGCGGCCGCCGAGTCGAAGGCCGTATGAGGGCTGTAGACCGCGACCTTCGCCGCCGCGAGGTCGAGCAGGATTCTGCCCTCGGGGCAGTCGTCGATGATCCGCCTGGCCGGGCGGAACAGGATCGGATGATGCGTGACGAGGAGGTCCGCCTTTTCCTCGACCGCCTCTGCGGCGCTGGCGGGCGTGACGGTGAGGCAGGTCATGATCCGCGCCGCGCGCTGCGACCGGCGGCCGAGCAAAAGACCGACGTTGTCCCACTCCTCCGCCAGGCAAAGGGGCGCGAAGTCTGCCAGGAACCGGGCGACGTCGCCGACTTTCAGCATGCCGGTGGATCTCATTCGCGGAAGGGGTCGCGGAAGGGGCCATTGCCCTCGATCAACATTAGCACCCACCGCGCACCGCCCAAGAGGCACAGGACAATCGCCAGCACGGCCATGATGTCGGCGTCGAGGCTGCCGTGCTCGCGCCGCCGGGCGTGCGTGACGAGCGTCACGATCCCACACACGATGCCGATGAGCCCCGTGATTGCCGCCAGAATCGGCACGATCGCTCCCGCCAGACCGCAGGCGAGCGCCATGCCGGCCAGCACGCGAACCTGCCGCCGGGCGCGGGCGGCGGTTTGTTGCGGCGTCGGCTGGGAGTAGAGCCGCGCAAGCGACAAAGGCGACGCGGGAGGCGAACCGGGGGCGGCTGGCGGCGATCCGCCGGCGCAGGACTTGCACATCGCCGCGCCGGCCGGCATCGGGGCGCCGCAGCGCGGGCAGGGGACGACGTAGCCGGGCTGGGTCATGGCGAGTCGATCCCGTTCTGCGGGGCCGCCGCGATGGGGGCGTTCGGCATTCGTCATCCGTGCATCACCCGCGCAATGTTGGCAACAAGCATCACCACCCACCACCCCAATCCTAAGAGACTGAAGATGATTCCCAGAATCGCTCGGATGTCGCTGGTGACGGCCCCGTACGTGCCCTGTGACCGCTTCTTCCTGCCGCGTGCAAGGGCCATGATTCCACAGAACAGTCCGACGAGCGCGAAGGGGAGCCCGATGAAGGGGAGTCCGCACCCAACCAGCCCGATGTAGCAGGCGGCGATCGACCAAGCGCTGACGTTCGTCGGGATCAGGAATTCCGTGCCGTCGGAACCGCCGCTCTGCCTTTGGAATTGCGGCGCCACGTAGGGCTGCGTCGAACTGGATTGGCCGTGCGAGGGCAGCGGATGCGGCGCAGGCATCGGCGTCGCGCCGGCGCACGCCGGGCAAAGGCTCGCCCCCTGCGGCATCGGGGCGCCGCAGCGCGGGCAAGGCGTGACGAAGCCAGGCTGGGTCATTGAGTTCTCCACCCGATGAAGTGAAACGGCGGCGCGACGGACGCGAAATCGGGCGCCTGGGACGGACTCGACTTTACCGCCGCCACCGGCGATGTCCAGCGCCGGGGCGGAAAACGACGCCGGCGCGGCGCTGATGCGCCCGCAATCGTCCTGTAGGACGGCCCTTCCGCGCCGCCGCCGAGTTGACGGCCTGGAAAGGCCGTCCTACCTCCGTGCCACCGTCGCTTGCAGGAATTCGAGGACGAGCGCCGCCACGTCGATCCGCAGCGCCGCCGCCAATGCCTTCCAGCCCGGCACGGCGTTGACCTCGAGGGCGTAGAGCCGGCCATCGAGCGCCGGCAGCAAGTCGACGCCCGCCAACGGCGCGCCGATGGCGTCGGTCGAGCGCCTGGCGATGTCGGCCAGTTCGGGCGACAAGTCGAAAGGCTCGCAGACCGCGCCGCGGCTGGCGTTCGTCCGCCAGTCGCTTTCGCTTTGCCGCTTCATCGCCAGGAGTTTTTCGCCGATTTGCAGGATGCGCAGATCATAGCCGCGATGCGGGACGAACTCCTGCACGTAGAGTGCCGCTCCCAAGTCGATAAGCAAGCGGAAGGCGCGGCGGGCCAGGTCGGGGTCCGTGAGGCGCATGATACCGCGGCCCTCGGAGCCGAAGATCGGCTTGAGCACGACGTCGCCGCCCAACAGCGAGAACGCCTCCATCGCGTCGTCGACCGTCTGGCAGACGATCGTCCGCGGAACGGTGAGGCCGGCCGCTTGCAGCCGGAGCGTGGCGAGCTGCTTGTCGACGGCCGCCTCGATCGCCCTGGGGGGGTTGACGACGAGTGTGCCTGCGGATTCGAGCGCGGCCAGCGCGTCCATGCGGAACACCACCTGCTCGAGCGAGCCGGGGGCCATCGTCCGCACGAGCACGGCGTCGGCGTCATTCAGGCACACGCCCGCGGAAAGAACGCGCGCCCCCTGCGGCGTGACCCGGCACGAGAGCTCGCGAAACGGGACGGAGACGACTTCGTGGCGATCGCGCGCGGCCCTTCGGAGGTCGGCCAGGTAAAAGCTCCGCGGCGATCCCAAGACGGCGATGCGCATGCAGTTGAATCCCGTGACAGCGGCGACAGCAGGCCGCGTCACTATAGGCGACGGCGTGCCCCGCGAAAACGTCCGCGCGTAGAATGCAAAACCACGCCCCAAGTCCGCGTATTCCGTTTGTAACGCTTATGACGCCGCGGGCACGCCCGTGTACGCCAGGGTGTTGCCAAAAGTCACCATGTTGCCAAACGGCAATGTAGGTTTTCCAGAGGTAGTTGGCGATCACGTCGGGGCCGGTCCCATGCGCTGCACGAGAAAACGCCGCGTCATCCTTTGCTCTCTAGTGCTCGTTCTCTGCGCCGGCGGCGGTTGCCAGTCGTGGCTTTCCCAGGGACCGATGGCCGCCGCCACTCCCGGCGACCTGCCGGCCCCCGTCCTGCGCGAAACGCCGCGTTCGGAGCGGGTCGTTTCGCGCGTGACCGTGCAGCCGGCCGAGGTGATTGCCGCGGTAGGGTCCGATATGCCCCTTTCCTGCAGCGTCTGCGAAGAAGGCAACTACCTGGCCGGCCAGCGCGTTGATTGGGCGCTGTCGGCCGAGAGCGTCGGCGAATTTGTGACCGCCCCGCAGCTAGCTGCGCCCGGCGCGGCCGACGTGCCCCAGCCGCAATCGTCACGGACCGCAACCAGCGTCACGTCCGGCCAGTACGAGGCGGTGGGCGGCGCAGCGCAGGCGCGGCCGGGCGCTTTAGCCATTCAGGCGCAGGGCGGCCAGGCGCTCGTCGTCGTCCGCTCGCAGGCGGAAGGGACGAGCTACGTCACGGCCTTCGCCCCGACCGGCGACGAAAGCCCCTCGGCCGCTCCCGCCCGGCAGCAAACGGCCGTCATCCACTGGGTGGACGCGGAATGGATCTTTCCCGACGCCGCCAGCGAACCGGCCGGCACGTCGCACGTCTTCACGACCACGCTCCGCCGCCGGACCGACCAGCAGCCGCGCCCCGGCTGGATCGTGCGCTACAAGCTCGCCGGCGGCGCGGCGGCGGGCTTCGCGCCGGACAACGCCCAGCGGGCCGAGATTGTCACAGGCGCGAACGGCCAGGCGAGCGTCGAGATTACGCAACCGCTCCCGGCCATCGGCACGACCCAGGTGCAAATCGAGCTCGTCCGGCCCGCCGAGGCCGGCGGCAGGGAATTGGTCGTCGCCCGCGGCACGACCCATGTCGCCTGGACGGCCGACCTGGGCCTGCGCGTGACCGGGCCCGCCGAAGCGGCCGTCGGCGAAACCGCGAAGTACTTGATCGAAGTCGCCAACCCCGGCCGCGCCGCCGCCAAAGGCGCGGTCATCAACCTCGTCCATCCGGCGATCGTCGCGTTTGTCGAGAGCAGCCCCGACATCACCGGCCAGGACAGGGCGCGGCGTCTCTTGCAATGGCAGCTTGGCGACATTGCGCCGGGCGGCAGGGCGTCGATCGAGCTCTCGCTGCGGGCCAGGCAGCGGGGTTCCGTCAGCGTCTGCGCCACGCTCCACACGGCCGACGGCCTCAAGGCGGAGCAATGTGCCGACACGGCCTTCACCGGGCCAAAGATCGAAGTCTCGATGCAGTCGCCCAAGGACGTCAAAGTTGGCGACGAGGTCACGTTCCTCATCCGCATCACGAACGCCGGCCCGTCGGCCGTCGACGATCTGGTGCTCGTCGACGACTTCGAGGCCGGGCTCAAGCATCCAAGCGGTCCCACGCCCATCCGCAAGCGATTGGGAACACTGGTGCCGGGCGAAACGCACGAAGTGGGGGCGACGTTCGAAGTGGTCGCCCTCAAGGACCTCTGCAACCGCGTCGAAGTGCAAGGCCCCGCCGGCCCGCTGGCCGCCGTCGAGGGCTGTGCGACCGCGGCCGGTCTGTCCACGACGGAGCCGCCGCCGGCCCGGCCCGGCATCTCGGTGCGCAAGACCGCGCCGGAGCGGGCGGTCGTCGGCGAGACGGTCACGCTGGTCACCCGCGTGACGAACACCGGCAACGTGGACCTCGTCAACGTCGTCGTGGCCGACCGCTATCCGGCCGAGTTGGAGCCGGTCGAGGCCACGGACGGCTTTACGCCTCGCGACGACGCCGGCCGGCACGAGCTGGTCTGGACCATCCCCCGCATTCCGGCCGGCGCTTCGGCTATTCGGGAAGTGAAATGCCGCTGCCGGGCGACCGGCCCGCATTGCGGGCGTGTCGTGGTTTCCGCGGCCGGGGCGGCCGTGGCCGACGAGGCGTGCGTCGAAGTCCGCCTGCCGGACGACGCGCTGGAGCTTTCCGTCACCGACATCACCAAGACCGTCGCCGTCGGTGGGACCGCCATTTTTCGCATCACGGTCCGCAACACCGGCTCGGCGCCGCAAAAACAGGTGCGACTGCAAGTCACTCTGCCGCAAGACGGAACGCTCGTCCGCGCCGGCACGCGGCCGCCCGAGGGTCTGGACTTCACCGACGAGGGCCGGACTGTGACCTTCTCGCCACTGGCGGAACTCAAGGCCGGCGACGAGGCGGCGTTCCGCATCGCCGTGCGCGTGACCCGCGCCGGCACGGCCACGCTTCAGGCCACGGTGCGAAGCGAAAAGATCACCGTGCCGCTGCGGGCGGAAGACGCGACGCTGGTGACGAACGGCGGCCAATAAGCCGAGACGAATGCGCGGAGGGTGGCCGCACCTCAAGACGCCTTTGCCAGTACGCCTTCTTCGCACAATTCGTCGCGCACCTGGTGCAGAGCATGCACGACGTCGTTCAGATCGGTGCCGGCAAGGCACAGGCGAGCACGGAATTCACCCTTGCCGCGAATCAAGATAAAACAGCGATCGTTGGTCTCTCCATCCCACAGGAGAGTGACCGAATTTCCCCCGTTGGGGCCAAGCTCCATTTGGTCGGCCTGGCCAGTCGAGCGTTCTTTGTCCGTTGGAGCAGACAAATGTCGCTGGAGGAAAAGAAGCATGTCCTCGATGACGCGAGGCTGCTGAATCTGGAAGTAGACGTAGCACAACGGTCCGTCGATTTGGGCGAACCATCGCTGCGCGCCTTCGACCGTTTCGTCGAGGGCGATCTCCCACTGGCCGGAAACGCCGTTGGCTACGAGGGCGCAGGCCGAGGGTTTTCGCCGCCCGTTCTCTCGACGCTTCGCTGTCATTCGTCGTCCCCGGAACTCGCCACTGCGTTTTGTTGGTCGTCGATCAAATTGCCCTGCAGGTCCACCTTAACGTACCTTTTTCCACCGTCGATTTGAACGTCCCAGTGATCAGGCAGCCCCGCATGCGCTCGATCCTTGATCCAGATGTTCCCTTGCACGTCCACATAGCCCTTCTTTCCTTGCTTCGGACCGTGCTCAACCTCGGCCTTTTCAATTTCCCGCTCGCCGCGGCGGTTGTTCCTGATTTTGGGGACGAAGGGCACGGCGCCGGTTCGTGGCAACCCCGCCTTCTCGATCTGTCTTTCGATCTTGGGCGACAGGTCCGGTTGCACGGTCGTATCCGCAACTCACTAAAGTCTATTATAGTGTCGATCGGATTCTATCGCTGGCAGTCGAGCGCGGCCAGCGCGAATCGTTGGCGGGCTTGTCCGTGAATCGGCGATTTGCGATCACTCAAAGCTGCACGACCCTCCCTTGATTGAGTTCCTCCTCGTCCTTGTCGTCACGTTCCATCTCGCCGCCGTCGGCGTGGCGTCCGTCGGGCCGCTGGCTTGCGTCTTTCTGCACTGGCGCGGTGCGCGGCGCGGCGACGCGGCCGCCGACGCCGCCGACGCCGCCGGCCGCTGGCTCGCCTGCCAGTCGTTCTGGCTGTTGCTCGTCGGCGGAGTCCTGGGCGGCCTGGCGCTTTGCGCTTTGTGGCTGCTCGGTTGGGACGCCTACTTCCGCGCCTTCGACGTCGTCCCTCGGCGCCGCGTCTGGTTCGGCGCTGCCGAGTACGCGTTTTCCGCCGCCTGCCTGGGCGCGTATGCCTGGGGCTGGTCGCGATTTCCTCGCTGGCTGCACGGGGCGACCGCGATCGTCTCCTCGACCAACCTCCTCTATCACTTTCCGCCGCTCTTTGCTTCGGTCGTCGTCGTCAGCGAGAAGCCGGGGCTGTGGGGCGAGCCGCTCGCCTACAACGAGACGATGGCCGTCCTCACCGAACCGGAAACGCTCTCGCGCGTGGCGCATTTTCTGCTCGCCGCCACCATGATGACCGGCGTCGCGCTGCTCGTGGCCGCCATGCGCATGGCAAGGCGCCGGCCGGCCGACGACTGCCGCCGCGTCGCGTCCTGGGGCGGGCGGACGGCCCTCGCGGCGGCCCTTCTGCAAGCCCCCGCCGGCCTCGCCGTCTTGGGACTCATGCCCCCGGCCGCTCGCGACCGGCTGCTGATGGGCGACCTGCTGGTGACGGCCGGACTCGCCTTGGGCATCGGCGTAATGCTCGTCCTCTTGCACCATTTGCTGGCCATCGCACTGGGCGACCACAGCCGCAAGATGCTGCTCCGCGCAGTGCTGCTCGCCGGCCTCTTGCTGCTCCTGATGGTGCAGACGAGCCATCGCAACCGGCGGCTGACGTATGAAGCAGTTCGTAGTGACCGCATTCATGCGGTCTCTGCTCCTGACCCAATTCATCGGGTCGCGGGCCAACGAACGCCGATTGCACACAAAGACGCCCGTCCGAAGGCGGCACTCCAACCGGACCGCATGAATGCGATCACTACGAACGAGGAACTCCATGACCGTGCGCACCATTGAAATTATCGATCCGTCCACCGGCGCAACTGCCAAAATCGCGCCCGAGCTGGGCTTCAACTGCTACAGCTTCCGGCCGGTCGTAGCCGGCGAGCCCGTCGAAACGCTCTGGGCCGCGGCCGACTTCGAGTCCGGCGCCGCCCGCGCGTCCGGCAGCGGCATCCCGATCCTCTTTCCATTTCCCGGCCGGCTGCGGGGCGGCGTGTTCCGGTTCGGCGGGCGCGACTACCCGCTGGGCTACCGCGACGCCCGCGGCAACGCGATCCACGGACTCGTGCTCGAGGGGCCGTGGGCGATCGTCGAGCGCTCGCAGTCTCGCGTCGCGGGGCGATTTCAATTGTCGAAGCAGGCGGCGGCGGAAATGTGGCCTGCGGATTTCTGCTTGACGCTCACCTATGAACTTCTCGGCAATACGCTGCGGTCGGATTTGTGGATTCAGAACCCCGACGACCGGCCGCTGCCGTGGGGACTGGGTACGCATCCTTACTTCCGCGTCCCGCTCGCTCGAGCGGGCGCGGCCGACAAGTGCATCGTCACAGTCCCGAACGATTCGTACTTCGAGCTGATCGACATGTTGCCCAGCGGACGGGAGTTTTCGGCCGACGCCGCGCGATTGCTGGCCAAGGGAAAACCGTTCGCCGCCACGAAGCTCGACGACGTTTTGACCGGCCTGGCGACGGCCGACGGCCGCTGGGAGGCGAGCATCGTCGATCCATTGGCTGGACGGAAGCTCACGCTGCGCTGCGACGAGATCTTTCCGCACTGCGTCGTCTACAACCCCGCCCATCGCCAGGCCATCTGTATCGAGCCTTACTCCTGCGTGCCGGGCCTGTCCGTCGAGCCGGGTTCGCAGCCGGGCCTGGGCCTGCGGCTTCTGCCGCCAGGCGGAGAAGTGCGGACCATCGTCGAAATCGAGCTGCGCTGAACCGCCCGCGTCAAGCGATCCGTCCTCACTGCGGCTGAAACCACTCCAGAACTTCGTCGTTGTCCGTCCGCACGCACAGCGCTTCCCGAAGCTGCTGCCAGCGCCAGGCGTCGCGCCGCAGGGCCGCCAGGTTTTCGTCCTCGTCCAGGTCGAGTCGGCGCGTCGTCACGATCACCAGGTCGCTGCGCGGCGTCGACCGCGGCAAGGCCCGATCCAATATCTCCGCCAGCGACTGCCCGTCGTCCGCCTCCGCCAGCGCCAAGGCTTCGCTCGCCGACCGCGCGAGCGCCGCCGACGCCTGCCCCGACACCAGCGCCGCTTCCTTGCCCGCAATGCCCAGCGTCAGCCGGCTCGTTCCCGCCCGGCAATGCTCGAAGACCACCGTCGCGGCGAAGCTCACGGCCAGCTCGACGTTCTCGAGCTGCTCCGTCTTGGGCGTCTCGGGCTGCCACAGGTCCAATAGCAGCGCCAGGTCGTGGTGCCGCTGGGCCTCGAATTGCCGGACCATCAGCTCGCCGCGGCGGGCTGAGGTCCGCCAGTGAATCCACCGCCGGCTGTCGCCAGGCTGATAGGTGCGGAGTGTGTGGAATTCCCCCTCCAACAATCCGCGCCGGCTCCGCTCCGGCCGGCTGCCGATCCCCAGCATCTGCTTGCGGCGCACCCACTGCGGCGAGAGCCTTCCCAGCCGCGGCAGCACCAGCATCGTGGCTGGCGCATCGACCTCGATCGCGCGATACACAAGCCCCAGCGGGAAGCGCGTGGAGACGACGAGCGGCCCCAGCTCATATCGGCCGCGACGGACGATTGTCCCCTGATACGTCCGCCGCTCGATCGCGCCCGCCGGCAGCTTCTGAAAAAACGTGCGGGCCGTGATCGTCGCGGCACGGACGTTGCCGTCCCCGTCGCCGCTTCTCCGCAGGCGGTCCTTCACGACGACGGCCCAGCTCGTGCCCCGCGGGCGTCGGTTGGCGGCCTCGATCTCCACAAACACCGCGTCGCCGGCCGTCACCGCCGAGGGGGCCGTGCGCCGCACCTCGATCTTCCGCAGCGACCGCCAGGCCATCCACCAGGAAAGCACGAGCGGGCCGACCATCAGCCCCACCAGCATCAACATCAGGTTGATCTCGCGCAAAAGCGAACCGACCAGCAAGAAGCCGCCCACCACGACGTAGTACCAGCTCTCGATGGTCAGCCGCTGTCGGACGCCGCCTCGCAAACGCTTCAGAATGGCGCGAAACACAAAAGGCCCCCGAATGAACTTGCACCTCCCCCGCGCCCCCGGCCGGCTCGCCCGGCCGGTGAAAAAGGTTGGCCAGCTAAGCGCACAAGCCTCCGCGGCACAAGTTCGCAGACGGTTAATTCGGCACCGGCACTTCGCTTACGATCCGCCGCACAATATCGTCCGCCGCGTCGCGCGGGCTGCCGTGCAGGTAGCTCTTGGGAATCACGCGGTGGGCCAGGATCGGCACGGCAAGCTGCTTCACGTCGTCGGTCACGACGAAATCCCTGCCCTCGATGAGCGCCAGCGCCTGGCAGCCGCGATACAGCGACAGAAGGCCCCTTGTGCTCACCCCCACGTGCAATTCCTCGCCCGCCCGCGTCGCCTGCGCGATGTCCAGGAGATAATCCTGAATGGCGTCGCTGACGGCCACCTCGCGCGTCGCCGCCTGCAAGTCCAGCACCTGCCGCGCGCTCAAGACCGGCTTGAGGTCGTCGACCGGCTCGCCGTAGCGGTGCGTCGACAGCACCTGCCGCTCGTCGTCCCGCTCCGGGTGCCCCACCCGCGTCCGCAGCAAAAACCGGTCGAGCTGGCTCTCCGGCAGCGGGAACGTCCCCTCGAACTCGAACGGGTTTTGCGTGGCGATGACGATGAACGGCTTGGGCAAGGGATACGTCTGCCCGTCGAACGACACCTGCCCGTCGCTCATCGCCTCCAAAAGCGCGCTTTGCGTGCGCGGCGACGTGCGGTTGATCTCATCGGCCAGGACGACGTTGGCGAAGACTGGTCCCTCGTGGAACGTGAACTCGCCGCGCTGCTGGTTGAAGACGCTCGTCCCCACGATGTCGCTGGGCAGGAGGTCGGGAGTGAACTGGATGCGGCAGAATCTCCCGTGCACGCTACGCGCGAGGGCCTTGGCGATCAGCGTCTT
>JACOUI010000317.1 GCA_016177915.1 Planctomycetia bacterium | reverse complement strand
GGGCGGCCAATGCCGCCCGGGCCTTGAAGGCCGCTCCGTGGACCCTTCTCCTGGCCATCCTTCTGGACCTCCTGATCGACTGGCGAAGCCATCGATCGTTAACATATCAGGTGGTCCAAAAAATGGGGTCCACTACACGCAGCCGACGCCTGTGGGGCAGCGGACTTGTCCGTTCTCCACCTTCAGCGACGAAGTTGGGCACTCGACAGGCAACGTCGTGCGACCCTTGAATTCCATGAACGGCCCAATGTTCGGCGTGAATGAAGCGAAGTGAACGACGTCCAGGTAGCCCAGTCCGCCGCCGGACATGTGCGGCACCACCGACATGCCTGCTGCGGCCGCCATGCGGGCCACTTTGGTTGCTCGGATAAGACCGCCACCGTAATGCAAGTCTGGCTGAACAATGTCCACCCCTCGATTGGCGATGACCCATTTCCAGCGGTGCAGGCTGAACTCCTGCTCGCCCCCTGCGACCGGGATGGTCAGCGCGTCGGCGACCTCTTTGGTGCTCCACAGGTCGTCGAACTCGCACGGCTCTTCGTAGAACGCATACCGGTGCCCTTCCATCAGTCGGCCAATGCGGATGGCCTCGCCGGCGTCGTAGGAGCTGTTGGCATCCGCGTACAACGTCATGTCGTCGCCTAGCGCCTTGCGGACCATCGGGATCAACTTCTCCGTGCGGCCGGGCAACGAATCCGCGTTGCGGCTCATGCGCCCGCCCAGGCGAAACTTGATCGCCCGCACGCCGGAATCCCCGACCAGCTTGCGCAGATAGTCGACCTCCTGCTGGGGCGCGTTGCCGCGATTCCCGCTGGCGTAATACACGGGAACATCGCGTCGAATGGCTCCGCCGAAGAAATCGGCAAGGGGCCGCCCAGCCGCCTGAGCCAGGAGTTCCAGCAGCGCCATCTCCACGGCCGCAATCCCCACCCAAAAGGCGAGGCCTTGCAGCTTGTAATTGCTGTTGGCGCGGTACGCATCCCACAGCAACGGTTCGAGCCTGCGGGCGTCTTGATTCACGAAGACGGGCAAGATGGCCTTCAGAAAAATCGGAAACGTCAACGCCATTCTGGAAGGATTGGGGACCGTGAGGGCTTCGATCCCGGAGGTTGACCGCGCGCGGACCAGGTATTCCCGACCGTTTTCAAGCAGCTCGATCGAGCGGACGGTCACCGGCTCCTTGAGGAATTCCGTGGTCAGCACCGGCTCATCGAGAATGCGGTCCAGTTCCGCGATCGTCGGCGACTTTGTGGAGTCGTTCGCCCGGGCGCCCGCCCAGGAGGCGCAGACCAACGCGCTGGCAGCGGCTTTGCAGAACGTGCGGCGATTCAACGGCAGTGACATGTTCGACTCGGTCGTGGTGGGGACAAGATCTCGCAGCTAATCAAAGGTCGACATACTGTCATCTCGCCGCCTCACGGCGCCGGCTGCATTTTCCTTGCCTGCTCGAGGTCGCGGTCGGCCGCCAGATCTCTTTCATCAGGATTCCATCCAGGTATTCCGGTCATCGCTTCTGTTTTCGGGTCTGACCACGCCAGCGTGATGCCGCCGCGCTCATGGTGTCGTCTTCTTGCGGCGCTTCAACACTCCGTCCAAAAAATCGAACAGCGCCTCGGTCGGCTGGTCGTCTGGCAGTCCCAAGTCGGCGTTGATCGTGGTGTGGCTCTTGCCCTCGGCGGGAAACGCCTTTGCCGAAATGCCGGCTTCCTCTAGCGCTTTGGCAAGTCGATGCGACTGCGCCTTGGTTTCAGGATGGTCCGCTACGTGCAGGATCAAGAACGGCGGAATGTTCTTCCCCTTGGCGACGTGGGTCACGGGCGACAAGTCCTTTTGACTTTTCTCGTCGCCAAACTTCTGCCGGTAGATTCCTGCTCGCCGCTCCTCGACGGCCGCAATCTGCATCGGCACGTCGTACGTATCGCCGTCTACCGGCACGCAGCCGTTGATGGTCGACAGCGAGAGCCCCTCGGCCGTGAGGTAGCTGTCGTCCGTGCAAACCAGGGCCGCCAGTTGGGCCCCCGCCGAATGGCCCATCACAAAGATCGTGTTGGGATCGCCGCCATAATCCCTGGCGTGATCGTGGGTCCAGCGGATCGCCTTTGCCACGTCCCCGGCCATCTGCTTGATCGTCGCGTCGGGAAGAAGGCGATAGTTGACCGAAATGAAAACGAAGCCTTTGTCGACGAACGCCTGCGGCTTCTTCTGCACCTCCGACTTGTCTCCCCGTTGCCAACCGCCTCCGTGAATCCACACGACGACGGGTAGATTCTTCCCCTCCGTCGGGGCGTACACGTCGAGAGATTGCCGCTCGCTCTTCGGCTCGGCATAGGCGAGGTCGCGATACGCCTTCGGGTCGGCGGCGTGCGCCGTGGCAGCGACGAGCAGCAACGCTAGGACGGTCCTCATGGGTGTCAGTCTCCGTAATAGATCGCCGGCCAGATCGTCGGCTCGTCCGGCGTCGCCCCCTCGACGCCATGCCGACGATGGGCCGGAAGGTTGATGGACGAGCCGGACGACATCTCGACTGTCTCGTCCTCGAACCTCGGCCGAGCCGCGCCCTAAAGCGACACGACGAACTCGGGTCGGTCTTGATCGTACCAGAAGCCATCGAGGGATGCGTGGCCCTGGGAGACAATCCACCATTCCCCGGGAAATGGTGCCATTCCCCGCCTCGTTGTCCCCGCGCGACAAATCTGCTAGAATTCGGCACAAAACCGGGGATTTCCGGGCTGCCGGCGCTCTGGCTATCTCGCGCCCTGCCCGCCCCGACGGACTCCTTCCCGCCTGCCGCGAAAGGATGCGTGCTTGTCGACTGATTCAAACGATCCGGGCAATCCGGCCCCTCCCGGTCCTGCCGGCGCCGCGGGCGGCCTCCCCGGCGGCAACGGCAACGGCCAGGGCAAGCTCGTCGACGTCTCGATCGAGGACGAGCTCAAGCACAGCTACCTGACGTACGCCATGAGCGTGATCGTCAGCCGGGCGCTGCCCGACGCGCGCGACGGCCTGAAACCCTCGCAGCGCCGCATCCTGGTGGCGATGAACGACCTGAATCTCGGCCCCACGGCCGGCCGCGTGAAGTGCGCCAAAATCTGCGGCGACACCAGCGGCAACTACCATCCCCACGGCGAGCTGGTCATCTATCCTACGCTCGTGCGCATGGCCCAGGAATGGAACATGCGCTACGTGCTGGTGGACAAGCAGGGGAACTACGGCTCGATCGCCGGCCTTCCCCCGGCCCAGATGCGGTACACGGAAGCCCGCATGTCGTCGTTCGCCGCGATGATGATGGAGGACATCGACCAGGACACGGTCGATACGCTGCCGACGTACGACGAACGGCGGATGGAACCGACGGTCCTGCCGTCAAAATTCCCGAACCTCCTGGTCAACGGCGCCAACGGCATCGCCGTCGGCTACACCACGAGCGTCCCCCCGCACAACCTCGGCGAAATCTGCGACGCCCTCGTGGCCCTAATCGATAATCCCGACCTGACGATCGACGAGCTTCTGGAAATCGTCCCCGGACCCGACTTCCCGACGGGCGGGATCATTTGCGGGCGGGAAGGGATTCGCCGCGGCTACAGGACGGGCCGGGCCACGATCACGCTCCGCGGCCGGGCCAAGATCGAGGAGGTCAAGGACAAGTACCGGATCGTCATCAACGAGATCCCCTACCAGCAGGTGCGCGACCGCGTGATCGAACGGATCGCCGAGCTGGCGGAAGACAAAAAGATCATCGGCATCGACGACGTGGTCGACTACAGCGACCTCAAGGAGCCGGTGAAGATCGTCGTCGAATTGAAGCGCCGCACGGACAAGGGCGACGTCGATCCGGAAGTCGTGCTCAACCAGCTCTACCAGTTCTCGCCACTGCAGGAGACGTTCTCGCTCATCTTCCTGGCGCTCGTCGACGGCGCCGTCAGGCTTCTGAACTTCAAGGAGCTGCTGGAGCAGTATCTACGGCACCGGGTGACGGTCATCCGCCGGCGGACGCAGTTTTTGCTCAACAAGGCGCGGCAGCAAAAGCACACCGTCGAAGGCCGCCTCCTGGCCTACGCCAACATCGACGAGGTCATCAAGACCATCCGCGAGTCGGAAACGCAGGCGCAGGCCAAGGAGCGCTTGATGGCGCTGGAGGTGCCCTCAGCCATGCTCCGCCGCGCGCTGGGCGACGAGGGTTTTGCCGTCTTCCAGACCGAGCGCGGCGCCGCCGACACTTACCGCCTGACGCCCGTCCAGGCCGACTCGATCCTGCGCATGACGCTCGGCCAGCTCGTAAACCTGGAGGAAGAAAAGCTCGGCCAGGAGTTCCGCGAGCTGCTCAAGGAAATCGCGGAATACGAGCGGATCCTGTCGGACGACAAGAACATTCGCGCGATCATCCGCGACGACCTCCTGGAGATGAAGAAGAAGCACGGCGACGATCGGCGGACCTACATCGACGACGCCGAGATCCGCAGCATCGACGAGGAGGACCTGATCGCCGAGGAGCCGATGGTGGTCACGATCAGCCACCAGGGCTACATCAAGCGCACGCCGGCCAGCGTTTATCGCGCCCAGCGCCGCGGCGGCAAGGGGCTCATCGGCGCCCGCGCCGACGAGGAAGATCCCATCGAGCATTTCTTCGTCGCCAGCACGCACGACCGGCTGCTGTTCTTCACCAACACGGGCCGCGTCTACTGGCAAAAGGTGTACGACGTTCCGCAGGCGGCCCGCGACAGCAAGGGCCGTTCGATCGTCAATCTGCTCAACCTCTCCGAAGGCGAGACGATCGCCCACTGCCAGGCCGTGCGCGATTTCGGCGAAAACGAATTCCTGATGATGGCCACGCGGAAGGGCCTGGTGAAAAAAACCGCGCTGACCGATTACGGCAACATCCACAAGGGCGGCATCATCGCCATCAAGCTCCGCGAGGGCGACGAGCTCGTCGACGTCGTCGTCACCCGCCCCGGCGATGAGGTCGTCCTTTCCACCGCCCACGGCCTGGCCATCCGCTTTTCCGAGTCCGACGCCCGGGCCATGGGGCGGAACACGTCGGGCGTCAAGGGCGTCGGCCTCGTCGGCGACGACGTGCTCGTCGGCATGGTCGTGGCCGAGCCGGACGCCACGTTGCTCACCGCCTGCCAGAACGGCTACGGCAAGCGGACGTACTTCGGGCACGGCGAAGCGGTTGAAGGGGCCGTCGAAGGCGGCGAACCGCCGGACGACGGCGGCCAGGAAGCCCCGGAAAAAGGCCCCGAAGAAGCCCCGAAAGAAGGTCCGAAAGAAGCGGCCGTAGAAACGCCTCCCGCTCCGCCGCCCGCGGAGCCGGCCGGCGAGGAAGGGGCCGAGCCGGGCGATTCCGGCGGCAAGCGCTATCGCACGCAGCGCCGCGGCGGCAAGGGCCTGCGCGACATCAAGGCGACCGAGCGGAACGGCCCGGTGGTGAGCGTCGTCTCCGTCCGCGACGGCGACGAAGTGATGATGATCTCCGCCCGCGGCAAGATCCAGCGCATCTCCGTGAACGACATCAGCCTCCTGGGCCGCAACACGCAGGGCGTGCGGATCATGACGCTGGACGAGGGGGACCAGCTCGCGGCCGTCGTCCGCGTGCCGCGCGAGCAGGACTCCGACGCCCTGGCTGGCGAGGGCGAAGCGCCGCCGGCGGAGCCGACGCCAGGGGATTCCTCCTCGACGTAGCGACGATGGCGGGCGCGCCCGCGAAGGCGCCGCCAAGGGCAGGCGGGCCGCCTACCCTACGAATCGCGCAGGCGCTCCTCGCGGCACGTCTCGCAGCGCCGGAACATCCGCGCAGGTTTCCCAGCCTTCTCGGCCGGATTGTTTTGCCTGTAGCCGTGCTGGCGCGTTTGACGACGATTTCGTGGGGCAGGCGTCTCGCCTGCCGTTCCCGTAGGGTAGGCGGCCCGCCTGCCGTTCGGCCTGCCGTTTTCTCCAGGAGGGAGATTCATGTCCCAACCCACTCAGCCCGGCCGCCTCGTCATCTCCCTCGACGTTCCCCCCGTCAGTCTGGATCTCAAGGTCAGCCGCGAACGGGCCAATCGGCAAAACGTCGAGACGATCGTGCAGTTGCTCAATCAGCGCCGCCTGCGGGCGACGATCGGCGTGCCCGACCCGGAGTCCGTGCCCGAGGTCGCCGATTGGGCCGCGGCTGGCCATGAGATCGCCCTCTTGGCGCCTTCGTCGTGGGCCTCGGCGGCCGCGCCTCGGCCGAAGTTCTCCAAGGAACTTGCCCCGCGGCTGTTGCGGGCCAACGCCAAGGGCCTGTTCGTGACGACGCTGGCCCTGGGCGCGTTCCGCCTCAATCCCAACACCGACTTGCTCGTCAAACACGGCGTGAAGTCGGTGCGCAGCCTGCCTGCCAAATCGCCCGCCCGCGGCCCGATCGCGAGGTTCTTTCAGAAGCCTATTCTGGCGCAGCCCAAGTCGCTGCGGTTCGGATTGTGCGACGTGCCGGCGACGGCGCGGGTCGAGCGTTCGTCGGACGTCGGCCTGGCCTGGCGGCAAGTGGACGCCGCCGCCCAGGCCGGATTTGCACAGGGCGGATTTGCGCACCTCGCGATTGATGCGGCCGCGCTCTTTGCCCAGCGCGGGGCGGCCCGGCGGCTGGAGGGGCTGCTGCGACACGCGGAGCGCCTGATCGGTTCCGGCCTGCTTGTCGCCGAGACCTGCCGCAGTTGCGCCGCCCGCGTCAGGCGTCCGGTCCAGGCCGTGCCGGCCCGGTCGATTCTCCGGATTGCGGCGTGAGGCGCTCTTGGCGAGCGGGGGCGTCAGCCAGGCTTCGGCCGCGCGGTTCTACACATGGGCCGCGCGTGGCGCCGGACCCAAAAATCTGCCCGCAAAGGGCAATGTCGTGACGGCGTTGCAATCCTAGCCACACCGTTTGCGGACCCCGCGGGTTTGGGCCGTCGCTCTTCCACGCGGCACCCATTTTCAGCACGCGGAAAAACAACTCCGTCATCCGGTTAGCCGAAGTGGCCGTCGATGCCAAGGTCGGTGCGGAGCTGGGCGAAGCCGCTTGAGAACTGGTCGCTGGACGAGTGAACGTGCTCGGCCTCGGTGATGAACTTCATCGCGTCGTCGCAGGGCAGCCGGTGCCCGCGGAGGACCTCCTCGAACGCCGCGAGGTCCAGGCCGTAGACGATGAGCAGTTTGTGCTCGTCGAACTGGACCTCCAGCGGCACGCCGGGATTGAGGACCGCCACGCCGCAGCAGCCGTCGTTGAGCAAAAGCTCCTCGTGCTCGCAGAGGATGCTCTTGAGCACTGGCAGGTCGATGTGCTCGCGGTAGAGGTCCTCGTGGTCGCGGGAGGGCCGGTGATGGCTGGTCTCCAGGACGAC
Organism: Planctomycetia bacterium; assembly: GCA_016177915.1. Lineage (GTDB taxonomy): Bacteria > Planctomycetota > Planctomycetia > Pirellulales > S012-138 > JACOUI01. The sequence continues at coordinate 1,392 of JACOUI010000317.1, read as the reverse complement.
GTCCACCTCCTGGCCGAGCGGGTCCAACAGGTCGAGGAACACGTCGAACAGGTATTCGCGCGAGGCGGAGGCCATCAGGACCGGCACGGAGACGCGCGACTCTTCGTCGCGGAAGACGTCGTGCCGGAAGCCCTGCTTGGGGACGACCTGCAGGTCGTACGAGGGGCGGATGGCGTCGGTGAGGACGAAGTCGCCGTAGCGGGCGACTCCCAAATGCGCCTCCAACTCGTCCTCGCTCAGCCGCTCGAAGCTGCTGGCGTGGGAGCTGGGGGCGCCGTCGCGGAAGACGTTGCGGAGGAATCTCTGGAGGAAGCCCATCGCTATTCCTCGTCCACGGCCGGCCGGCAGGGCCGGCGTGGCGGACGGTCGTTGTCATCCGTCGTGCCGCGCGGCCTTTGGGCCGCCGCGTCACGTCCACCATCGCCGCACGTGCGAACGCCGTCCTGCGTTGGGCTCTTGTGGAAAAATGCCGCTGGGGGCCCTTCCGTTCCCCCCGCGAGGCGCCCCGCTCCCTCCCGGATTGTCAGGCGGGGATGCCAAAGCAGCCTCATCGAACCAAGTCTAGCATCGTGCATTTGGAATCGAAGGCGCTGCGCCGCGAAAGGCGCAAGAAAAAGCGGGATTCCGCGGGAATCCATGAAGGTCCGGCAGGGTTTGCGGTCGGGCGGTCCTGCGCCTGCGGAAAACTGCGACCAACCGGCAAAGCTTGCCGAAGGGACCCTTGCGAACGGCCGCTGGCGACGCCGGAACAGGACTGTTGCATCCGCGGAATATCGCGGGGACGACGATGGATTGCCGCAACATGCGTCCGGTGGGGCGTTGTCGTTTGGCAACGCGCGGCGCTAGCGGCGCGGGGGTGCTTCGAGCGCGGCGGCCGCCGTGCCTGGACCTGCAAAGACGGCCGCCTCGGAGTAGTGGTGCCGGCGCGGCCGGCCGGTCGAAAACGTCTGCAAGCAGCGCAGGCGACGTCCAACCTGGTCCCAGGTTTCCGCGGAGACGTCGGACCGCCAGAGAATGACGACGTCCGGCCGCTGGGACTCGATCCAAGCCACGACCGACTGGCCGTTGCCGTCCGAGGGCAGGACGGCGAATCGCCGCGTGCGGGCGTAGTAGGCGGAAAGGCCGGTGGTTCGCACGCCCGCGATCGCCCGGTCCGGCCCGAGCGCATCCAGCACGTAGCGGCCCACCTGGGCCTTCATCAGCCGTGAATCGTCGACGCTGGTGAGCGAGTCGGAAAGCCCCAGGACCACGGCCGCGGCGAGCACCATGAGCGCCGCGAGAGGCTGTAGGAGCCGCGGAGCCGCGGCCCGGCGCAGCCAGGCCGTCACGACGGCAACGCGGCGCGACAAGTCCAGGAGTCCCAGGGCCGCCACGGGACTGCCCAGCAGCACG
>JACOUI010000281.1 GCA_016177915.1 Planctomycetia bacterium | reverse complement strand
GTGATGACGCTGCCCTGGGTGGCGACGGCCTCCGACGGCAGCGCAAAGGTCGAAGACGGCACAAAACCCCACCCGCGCAGCTTCGGCACGTTCACGCGCAAGCTGGGCGTGTATGCCCTCCAGGAGAAGATCGTGCCGCTCGCGCAGGCCGTCCGCAGCTCAAGCGGGCTGCCGGCGGACGTGTTGGGCCTGGCGGACCGGGGCTACTTGCGGGCGGAGTATTGTGCCGACGTGGTCGTCTTCGATCCCAAGACCGTCCGCGACCAGGCGACCTACGACGACCCGTTCCGGCATTCATCGGGCGTGATGTGGGTGTTCGTGAACGGCAAGCCGGCGATCGCCGAGGGGAAGCCGACCGGGGAACTGGCGGGGAGGGCGCTGCGGCACGGGGCGAAGAAGGCAGGGGCGAGCCGCAGCCCGTGACATCGACAAAAGTGGTGCGGAGCAATAGAATCTCGCAGGATTCGCGGAGTGTCGTCACCTCGGCGCTTGGACTCGCACAATGCACTCTGAAAAGCGCTCCATTGTGGGCCTTGGCGTCTACTCAATCCCAGAGGCCGCCAGGCTTATCAACGTGCCGCCTCCTCGCGTTCGACGGTGGCTGAGTCCCGAAGCGCACTTGATCACGCCATCGCCACTTGGCCCGGGAGTGCTGACGTTCTTGCAACTGATGGAGCTGCATTTCGTAAATCTCTTTCGCAGGCAGGGAGTGCTGCTGCACGTCATTCGACGAGCGGCCAGGAAAGCCGCCAGGCAGTTCCACACGAGCTTTCCTTTCTGCGTCAAGCGGTTCGACACCGACGGAAGCACCGTCTTCGCCACGCTCCAGCACGAAGAAACCGGCAAGGAGTTGGTCCAAGATCTGGCCAGGGGCCAATACGTATTCCAGAAGATTCTTCGTCCGTTCTTCCACAAGCTCGACTACGGGCAAACCGAAATCGGCGAATCGATCGTGCGGTACTGGCCGTTGGAAAAGCGCGGCCGAGTCGTCCTCGACCCCGAGCGCCACTTCGGCAGGCCGATCGACTTTGAGTCCGGTGTGCCGACGCGGGCCATCTACTTGGCGCTCAAAGCCAACAAGGATCGAAGGAAGGTTGCCGATTGGCTGGGCGTGCCGCTCGCTGCCGTCGACGCAGCGGCGCAATTTGAAGAAACGCTTTGCGCGTGAAGTATTTCTTCGACAATTGCGTTTCCTACAAGTACGCGCTCATGTTGCGCGCTCTCGACGTGGATGCAACGCCGCTGCGAGGGATCTTCGCACAGGATGCCGCCGACGCCCAGTTCCTCGCCGAACTTCAGCATCGCGGTTTCGAGGTCTACATCTCGTGCGACTTGAAACAGCGCACGCGGCCCGTCGAAGCGGTCGCCCTGGCCAACGCCGGAATCACGGCGCTGTACTTTGCCCCGTTCTGGGACAAGATGCGGTTTTGGCTGCAAGCGGCCTGGCTCACCGCCAGGTGGGAGCGAATTGACGCGTTTGCCATGGGTGCGGCGCGCGGCACTTGCGCTGAGATCAAGCACAACGGGCGAGCGGCGCCATTCCATCCCGGCTAGCTGGCGGCCCTTTGAGCGAGCCGCAGACACGCGCCGGTCTGGCTTGCCTCCATTGCCGCCACCTGCTCCGGCGTCCCCTCCGCCACCAGCCTTCCGCCGGCGGCGCCGCCTTCGGGACCCAGGTCGATGATCCAGTCCGAGGATTTGACGACGTCGAGATGGTGCTCGATCACCACGACCGTGTTCCCCAAGTCCACGAGCCGCTGCAAGACGGCCAGCAGGCGCTTTACGTCGGAGAGGTGCAGCCCCGTCGTCGGCTCATCCAGCACGTAGAGCGTTTTGCCGGTCGCCACGCGGGCAAGCTCCGCCGCCAGCTTGACGCGCTGCGCCTCGCCGCCGGAGAGGGTCGTCGAGGGCTGCCCGAGCGCCAGATAGCCCAGGCCGACTTCGTGCAGGGCGTCGAGGACGCGGACCATGACGGGGAAGTTCTCGAAGAACGACCGCGCCTCGTCGACGCTCATTTCCAGCACGTCGGCGATCGACCGGCCGCGGTAGGGGACGGCGAGCGTCTGGCGGTTGAAGCGCTTGCCGCGGCAGTCCTCGCAGGTCACAAACAGGTCCGGCAGGAAGTTCATTTCGATCCGCCGCACGCCCTGGCCCTGGCAGGTTTCGCAGCGGCCGCCCTTGACGTTGAAGCTGAAGCGGCCCGAGCCGAAGCCGCGGACCTTGGCTTCGCGCGTGGCGGCGAACGCCCGGCGAATTTCGTCCCACAGGCCCGTGAACGTCGCGGCATTGCTCCGCGGCGTGCGGCCGATCGGCGACTGGTCGATCTGGATCAGCTTGTCGACGTGCTTGAGTCCCGCGAGCCGGCGATAGGGGGCGGGCTTCGCGCCGGCGCCGTAGAGATTCCGCGCAACGGCCCGGGCCAGGGTCTCGTTGACGAGCGTGCTCTTGCCGGAGCCGGAGACGCCCGTGACGCAGATGAACGTCGCGAGCGGAAAGCGGACGGTGAGGTCGCAAAGGTTGTTGCCGGAGGCGCCTTCGACGACGAGCGCGTGCGAGAGGTCCGCCGGCCGGCGCTTGGAGGGCAGCTCGATCACATCGCGGCCGGAAAGAAATCGCCCGGTCGGCGAATCCTCCACGGCGGCGACTTCCTGGGGCGTCCCCTGGGCGATGAGCCGGCCGCCGTGGCGGCCCGCGCCGGGACCGAGGTCGAAGATCACGTCGGCCTGGCGGATGATCTCTTCGTCGTGCTCGACGACGATCACCGTGTTGCCGAGCGCTTGCAGCTCGCGGAGGGCGGCGATGAGCCGGGCGTTGTCGCGCGGGTGCAGGCCGATGGAAGGCTCGTCGAGGACGTAACAGGCGCCGATGAGTCCCGAGCCGATGCCCGTCGCCAGGCGCACGCGCTGCAATTCGCCGCCGCTGAGCGACTGGGCGGGCCGGCCGAGCGTGAGATAGCCGACGCCGACCTTGTCCAGGAACTTCAGTCGGCGCACGATCTCAGGGAGCACGCGCTCCGCTATCGCCGCTTCACGCTCGCCCGCCAGGTTGAGGTTCTCGAAGAAGGTAATTGCTTCCGAGACTGTTCGGGCCGAGATTTCGTGGATCGGCAGGCCATCGAGCCGCACGCTCCGCGCCTCGGGCCTCAAGCGCGTCCCGCCGCAGGCGGCGCAGGGCACTTCGCCGATGAACGATTCCAGTTCCTCGCGGCGGTCGTCGTCGGTGGCGGTGCTCAGTTCCTGCTTGAGCATCGTCAAAACGCCCGGAAATTCGCCGCTGCCTTCGACGAGTTTTTCCCGCGTGCCTTCGGGCCAGTTTTCCAGCGGCTCGTCCCACGAGACGCCCGTCTCGCTGGAAAAGGGCGCCAGATCCTGCTGCAGCTTTTTCCGCACCGCCGCGGCCCCCTTCCGCCATGGCGCAAGCGCCCCCTTGGCCAGCGAGAGCTTTGGGTCGGGAATCACCAACTCCGGGTCGAACTCCGCGCGGCAGCCCAGCCCATCGCACTCCGGACACGCGCCGTACGGGCTGGCGAAGCTGAACGTCCGCGGCTCAATCCGCTCGTAGCTGGCGCCGCACTGCGGGCAGGCGTTCATCGTGCTGTAAAACCGGTCCTGCCAGGCGCCGCGCTGGTCGTCGTGCGAGACTTCGACGCTGACGACCGCCTGGCCCTGGCCGTGCTTGAGGGCCAGGGCGACGGCGTCGGCGATCCGCTCGCGCCCGCCGGGGCGGACGACGATGCGGTCGACGACGGACTCGATGTCGTGGGCCCTGTGGCGATCCAGCTCCGGCACGTTTTCCAGCTCGTATACCGTGCCATCGACGCGGACGCGCACAAGCTGCGCCTTCCAAACCGCGGCCAGCACGTCCGTGTGCTGCCCTTTGCGCCCGCGGACCATCGGGGCCAGCACCATCGCCCGCGTGCCCTCGGGCAGCTTCAGGAGGTCTTCGACGATCTGCTCAGGCGACTGGGGGCGGATGGGCAGGTTGCAGCGGCTGCAAAAGGGCGTGCCGAGGCGGGCCATGAGGAGCCGCAGAAAGTCGTAGATTTCGGTGACCGTGGCGACGGTGCTGCGCGGGTTGTGGGCCTGTAGGCGCTGGTCGATGGCGATTGTCGGCTGTAAGCCTTCGATGAGGTCGGCGTCGGGGCGTTCGAGCTGATGGAGCCACTGCCGCGCCTGGGCCGAGAGGCTCTCGACGTACTGCCGCTGGCCCTCGGCGTAGATCGTGTCGAAGGCCAGGGAGCTTTTGCCGGAGCCGCTTGGCCCGGTGACGACGACGAACTTGTCGCGGGGGATGTCGAGGTCGAGGTTTTGCAGGTTGTGGACGCGGACGCCGCGGAGCGTGATGGATTCGGAGACGAGATCGGTTGCGGCGGAGGGTTCGAGAATGGCGGTCATGGCGTTCCGCGCGATGGAAGCATGGATGGCGGGTCTGGTCCCACCGGGTGCAACCCGTGGGCTTTGGGCGTTCGCTGAAACGCTGTGCCTAGGCCACGCGGTATTTGTCGATTGTCTTGTTGTTCAGCGTCACGCCCAGGCCAGGGGCGTCGGGGACTTCGACCATGCCGTCGACCACCGGGAAGCGCTCGTTGGTCAGGTCGTTCAAGAGCGGCGAGTCCTCGACGCAGTATTCGAGGACGAAAGCGCTACGCGACGCAGCCAGGAAGTGCAGCGAGGCGGCGATGCTGATCCGCGTCTTGTAGCTGTGGTTGACGACGCGGCGGTGGCGGTCGTCGGCGAGGTACACGACCTTCATCGTCTCGGTGATGCCGACGCGGCAGGGGTCGATTTGGACGATGTCGAGTCCCCCTTCGTCCATGAGCCGCTGGAAGTCGCCGCGGGTCGCTTCGCCTTCGCCGGCGGCGATGGGCGTCTCGGAGACGGCGGTCAGCCGGCCGTAGCCGGCCACGTCGTCCTGATGGAGCGGCTCCTCGAGCCAAGTCAAACCGAACGGACGAAAGAGCCGCTCGCGGCGCATGGCGGTGCGGGCGTCCCAGGGGCAGCCGGCGTCGATCATGAGGAGATTCTTGTCGCCGATCCCTTTCCGCGCGTGCTCGACGAGCGCCACGTCGAGCTTTTCGTCCGGACCCATCGGCTCCCAGCCGAACTTGACGGCCGAAAAACCCTTTTCCTCGACGAGCCGCTTGCCGATTTGCTCGGTCGCTTTCGGCGTCGCGCCGAAGAGGATGCTGGCGTAGGCGCGAAGTTGTTTGTGGAACGCCCCGCCCAGGAGCCGCCATACGGGCTGGCCGAGGGCCTTACCTTTGAGGTCCCAGAGGGCCACGTCGATGCCGGCCATGGTGTGAATGACGGCGGCCTTGCGCCCCATGTAGACGGTGGCGTCGTACATCTTTCGCCAGAGGACTTCGTTTTCGACCGCGTCGGCGCCGAGGAGGACGTGCGCGAGGCCGCGGACGATCGTGTGGCTGACGGGGGCGTCGATGATGGCCTTGGAGACGCGGGGCGAGCTGTCGATCTCGCCGATGCCCACGAGTCCCGAGTCTGTGTGCACCCGCACGACGAGCGTGTCCTGTGCGCCGGACGTTTTTTCGACGATCTCGTGCAGGCGCAGCTCGATCGCCTCGACCTGGGTGATTTTCATGTCGGCTCCTGCTCCAGCGCGGCGATTTCCTTTTGCAGCCGGTCGCGGACGGCGTCCAGGCGGGCGGGATCGTCGATTTTGCCGCCGGAGTTGTCGGTCACGTAGAAGACGTCCACCACCTGGTCGAGGTACGTGCCGATCTTCGCCACCGAAACCGACAGGCCCAGCTCAAACAGCGCCCGCGTGATCGTGTACAAGAGGCCGAGCCGGTCGTGGGCAAAGACGTCGATCACCGTGTAACGGCCCGAGGTGGCGTTGTCGATCACCACGCGCGTGGGGAGCGGCGCCAATTCCGAGGGCCGCTTGCCGCGCCGCGCCTGCCACAGCTTGCGGAACTTGGGCCGCCCCTCGCCGGGGTGCAGGAGCGATTCGCGCAGCGCCTGGCAGGCCGTCTCGATCCGTTCCGGCGGCGGGGCGCCTTCGTGGTCCGGGTCTTGCACCTCGAAGCGGTCGATGATCAGGCCACGGGCGAGCGTGTAGATGTCGGCCGTGAGAATGGAGAACCCCTGCCCCGTCAGGGCGCCCGTCAGGCGATGGAACACGCCGGGCACGATCGACTCGTGCGTGGCGACGGTGTATTGGACGGCGCCGCGATCGGCCTTGTATTGCCCGGCGGCGATCACGTCGCCCACGGCCAGCTCGCGCAGCTTCTTCAGCTCGGCGGCGATCTCGGCGGCGGGGTGGGCTTCGTAGTAGGCCAGCGGCAGGGCCGTAACTTGTTCCTCGTACCACATGCGGTCTTCGACCTCGCCGAGCTGCGACAAGACGCCGGTGCGAAGCTGCAGCAGCCGCTCCGTGGGCGTGAGCGCCGCCTGGTCGCCGGCCAGGTGCCAGAGGGTGCGATTGAAGAGCGACGTGAGCACCTCGGCCTTCCAGGGGTTAAAGACGCCCGGCTTCACCGCCGCCAGGTCCGCCGCGGTCAGCACGTAGAGCATTTGCAAGCGCTCGGGCGAACCCACGTCGTGCGCAAACTGCAAGACTTGCAGCTCGTCGCTGGTGTCGCGGCGAAAGGCCATGTGCGACATCATCAGGTGCTTGTGGACCAGGAACTCGAGCGTCTCCGCGTCGTGGGCCGAGAGCCGCAGCCGCTCGGCCGTCTGGCGCGCCAGCCGCCGGCCCACCTCCGAATGGTCCTCCGGGTATCCTTTCCCCAAATCGTGGATCAAGAGCGCCAGGTGCAACAGGTCCTTGCGCTTCATACCGCGATAGGCCCTTCCCAGCGCACCGGGATGGTCCTGCAGGTCCGTCGCCGCTTCCACGGCCCGCAGGCAGTGCTCGTCGACCGTGAACTGGTGGTACTCGTTGAACTGGAGGAGGCAGCGGGCGTGGACAAAGCCGGGGACGATCTTTTCCAGCACGTGTACGTCGTGCAGGAGCCGCAGCAGCTCGCCCAATCGCAGCGGCTGGGCCAAGAGCGACAGGAACCGCCTGGCGGCGGTTTCCGAAAGCTCGTCGGGCAGTTGCTGCGCCGCCTCGCGGATGGCCTCGCACGTGGCGGGGTCGATCGGCGCGTCGTAGAGGTTGGCCAGGTCCGCCAGCCGCAGGATTTCGCCCGCGTCGCCGGCGAGCTTTTGCAGCCCGCGCTTCGTGGCCGCGATCCGCCGGCCGACCCGGAAGTCCCCTTCCACCTGGTGGCTGATCAAAGGCTCGATCATCTGCCTCCAGCGCGACCCCGGCTGCGAGCGCTGCAAAAACCGCGTGGCGATGTCGCTGGCCGCCCGCGTGTGCCGGAAATAGTCGCGCATGAACTGCTCGACGGGCAGGAGTCCGTCGGCGCCGGGATAGTTCCACTCTTCGGCGAGGCGCAACTGCTCCGCGCGGTCGAGCTGGTCGTGCGCCTGGCCCGCGTGGAAATGCATTTCATTCCGCAACCGCAGGAGGAACTCGCTGGCATCCTTGAGGACGCGGCAATCCTCCTTGGAGATCGCCCCGCGGAGCTGCAAATCGGAAGGGTCGGTCACGCCCTGCGTCACAAAGCCGAGCCAGCGCAGGAAGTGGATATCGCGCAGGCCCCCGCGCGAGCGCTTCACGTTCGGTTCGAGCAGGTAGATCGTCTCGCCGTACTGCACGCGCTCCGCCGCCCGCGCCTCCTCGATCCGGGCACGCTGCCGGCGCCGCTGCCTTTTGGCCAGGTTCACGTAGCCCTGCCAGAACTGCGAGAAGAGCGGCTCGCTTCCGGCCAGCAGCCGGCTTTCGGCCAGCGACGTGAGCACGACCGGATCGTCGAGCGCCGCCTGGTAGGCCTGCCGCACCGTCCGCACCGACTGCGCCAGATCGACGCCCGCGTCGAAGAGGTCGCCCAGCAGCCGCCGCGCCAATCGCTCGACGCGCTCCTCGTCGCGCCGTTCATAGAGCACCATCAGGTCCACGTCGGAGTAGGGCGCCACGTCCCGCCGCCCGAACCCGCCGTGGCCGACGAGCGCCAGCCGCGACCGCAGGCCGTCCGGCCCGTCTTCGCTGAGCCCGGCCAGCGCGGAATCCAAAAGCGACAGGACGATGGAGTCGAGGAGGTCCGTCATCCCCTGGCAGACCTGGGGGGCGGGCGTGCCGCCGACGTGACGTGCTTTGAGAGTCTCTCGGCCCAAGGCCAGCTTTTCCCTGGCCTCTAAGACTTCCGCCCGAAGGGCCGTGGCCGTCGGCATCGCTTAGGTTCATCCGCAAAAGTCTTGTAGGACGGCCTTTCCAGGCCGTCATTCCGCGACGGCCCGCAAGGGCCGTCCTACCCGCCGCGCGGCCAGGAGTTATTCGCCAGGAGTTTCTCG